>JBHENW010000001.1:0-7383 GCA_046261875.1 Thermoanaerobaculia bacterium
GCCTTCAGCAGCACCGCGTTGAACGGCTTGGGAAGGTAGTCCGTCGCGCCGAGCTCGATGCACCGCACGACACTGTCGAGCTCCGAGACCGCGGAGATCATGATAACCGGGAGGCGCGGCAGCCACTGCTCGGCCCGCAGGTTCTCCAGCACCTGGTACCCGTCCATCTCCGGCATCATCACGTCGAGCAGGACGAGGTCGAAGGTCTCGGACCGGATCCGCTCGAGCGCCTCCCGGCCGTTGACCGCGGTCTCCACCGCGTGCCCTTCCTGGCGCAGCCGGCGGGAGAGCAGGTCGCGGTTCATCTCGTTGTCGTCCACGACGAGCAGGCGCGCCGGGTCGGCCATACCGTGCGGGGAAGGGCGGCGTCAGCCGCCCGACGCGGCGAGCAGCTGCCGCAGGTAGGGAATCTGCTCTTCCGCGGCGCGCTCCCCCTCCTCGATGACGTACGGAATCCTCTCGGTGTCGAAGAGATGGATGCGGTGCTGAAACCGGGGAATGATCGGGTGACCTCGCCGTGGTGCACCATGCTGTGGAAGGCGTACTTGGACCGCAGCAGGTTGTTCGAAGTGATGGAGGAGTGCTGGAAGGCGAAGCGCAGCAGGGAGTTGACCCGCGGCTGGTAGGGGCTTTCGAACCCCATCGTCACGATGACGTGGGCGCCGTTCTTCACGGCCACCCCGACGGGCATCGGGTCGGAGAGGAACCCGTCCACGAGGAGCCGGTCCCCGACGGGCCAGGGCTGAAAGACGTAGGGGATCGAGATCGAGGCGCGTACGGCGTCCACGATCGAGCCGCTGGAGAACACGACCTGCTCGCCCGTCCGGAAGTCCGTTGCCGTCAGGTAGAGCGGTATGCGGGCTTCCTCGAACGTCGCCGCGCCGTAGGCGACCCGGAGGCGCTCCATGACGAGCCCGTCGTCCACGAGCCCGAACCGCTCGCTGAACCCGAAGAGGCGCGGCAGGAGGATCGAGAGCGCCGCTCGCCGGTTGCGTTTGCGGGTGATCTCCTTGGTCCAGAGCCGGCGCGTCATCTCTTCCGCCGTGGCCGCATCGTGCCCGAGGGCCATGATCGCAGCGTAGATGCTCCCGCCGCTGCAGCCGACGAGCATCTCCGTTCCGATGCCTTCGCGCTGGAGGACCTTCAGCAGGCCGATCGCCGCCGCGCACTTGACGCTTCCGGAGCCGATGACGACGGAGACCCGGTTCACGCCGGGAAGCTCTTTACGGCCTCGTCCACGTCGGGGAAGACTTTGAGGATCCCGGTGAAGCCGGACAGCTCGAGCACGCGGTGCACGTCCGGCTGCACGCCGGCCAGGCGCAGATCCCCCCCGCGCTGCCGCGTCTCCTTCAACGCTTCGAGCAGGGCGCGAAGTCCCGCGCTGCTCGTGTAGTGGACGCCGGTCAGATCCGCCACGAGCCGCACCCGCCCCTCGGCGACCTGCTGCCGGAAAGACTGCGCCAGCGACGGCGCCGTCAGACCGTCGACGCTCCCGGAAATCGCGACCACCGTGACGTGCTCGCGGGGTTCGGACGTGATCTCCATATCTCCTCCTGGGCTCATTTACGGGCTCGTCCCCGCGCTTCGCTTGCGCTTCGCGAGCACGAGCCGGTTGCCCTTTTCCGCGTCGGGCCGGTACTCGACGGAATCCATCGTCCGCTGGATCAGGTGCCACCCGAGCCCCGAGTGCGCGCGTTCCTCCCAGCCCGGAGCCCGATCCGGCGCCGGAATCTTCTCCGGCGCGAACGGCGCCGCCCCGTCGGTGATCGTCACGACGAGGCGTTCCCCCTCGTCCTGGAAAGCGAGCGCGATCTCGCCCGGGGGGACGCCCCGGAACCCGTGGAGCACGATGTTCGTGCACGCCTCGTCCACAGCGAGCTTCAGGGCGAAGCAGGCGTCCGGGTCGCCGCCGGACTTGCGGCAGGCCTGCTCGACGAACGCGCGGAAGTACTCCAGGTTCTCCAGGCGGGCCTCGCATCGGATCTCACCTTCTGGTCCGGTCGACACGAAATGTGCGCCTCCACTCCGCGACCCGCCGCCCGATGCCGGGCTTCGTTCAGCCCGCTGACCTCTGCAGCAGACCCTGGATCTTGCTCAGGAGCCGGGGCCATTCGATCGGCTTCGTGTCGAAGTCGTCGCACCCGGCCGTCAGCGCGTTTTTCTGGTCCGCCTCCATGGCATGTGCCGTCAGCGCGATCACCGGGATCGCGCGGGTCTGCGGCGTGGCCTTCAGGCGCCGCGTGGCTTCCCAGCCGTCCACGACGGGAAGATTCATGTCCATGAGGATCAGGTCCGGCGCCTCGTCGTGCGCTTTCTGTACCCCTTCGCCCCCGTGCGCCGCCACCACGACGTCGTAGCCGCTGCGCGTGAGGCGGCGGGAGAGCATGTCGCGGTTCATCTCGTTGTCTTCGACCAGGAGGATCTTGGACATCGGGTTTCTGCGCCTCAGGCCACGCGCCCGGGCCGGTAAGCCGCCAAGGCGGCCGCCAGGCGCTCGCGGTCCACCGGCTTGATCAGGTAATCCGCCGCTCCGAGGGAGAGTCCTCTCTCCCGCTCATCGGCGATCGTCACCATGATGACGGGGGTTTGGGCCAGCTCCTTGTCCGCTTTCAGCGCCCGGAGGACCTCCCAGCCGTCCATGCCCGGCATGATGACGTCCAGGATGACGATGTCGGGCCGCTCGGCGCGCGCGAGCCGGAGGCCGTCTTCGCCTCCGCGCGCCGTCAGAACCCGATAACCCTCAGCCCCGCAGACCCGCTGCATCAGGTCGCAGACGGCCGGGTCGTCGTCGATGACGAGCATCACGGTCCCCGAAGCGGAGGCCGCCGACCCGGCCTCCCGGGCCGCCGCGACGACCTGGGCGGAGAGCTTCTCGGTGCCCCTGGGACGCACGGAGGTCGCCTCCCCGTCGAAGTTCTCGACCTCGCCGGAGCCGGACCGTGAAGGTCGAGCCCACCCCCGGCGCGCTCTCGACGCTGATGTCGCCCCCCATCATGCGGCAGAACTTGCGCGGCAGAGCGAGCCCGAGCCCGGTGCCGCCGTACTTGCGCTGCGTGCTCCCGTCGGCCTGCGTGAAGGGCTCGAAGAGGCGCGCGAGATGCTCGGAAGTCATCCCGATCCCCGTGTCTTTCACCCGCAGGAGGACCCAGTTCCCAGCCGGACCGATCTCGCGCCGCACGTCGAGGGAGATCGTGCCGTTCTCGGTGAACTTCGCCGCGTTGGACAGGAGGTTCAGGAGGACCTGTCGCACCTTGCTCACGTCCTCGCGCAGCGAGCCGATGCCTTCGGGGCAGTGGACCTCAGGCGGTTCCCTCTGGTCCGCATGAGCGGCTGCACGGTCGCCGCGACCTCCTGCACGACGCCGAAGAGGTCGAAGGTCTCCAGGTACAGGCGCATCTTGCCCGCCTCGATCTTCGACAGGTCCAGCACGTCGTTGATCAAGCCGAGCAGCTGGCGGCCGGCGGCCCGGATCTTCTGGAGGTCCGGCACGAGCGCCGTGTGTCCGGAGCTCTGCGCATCCTCCTCCAGCATTTCGCTGTATCCGATGATGGCGTTGAGCGGCGTCCGCAGCTCGTGGCTCATGTTGGCGAGAAAAGCGCTCTTGTACTGGTTCGCCGTCTCGGCGGCCTCTTTCGCGTCGAGCGCGGCCTGCCGCGCCTGTTCCAGCAGGACGTTCTGCTCCTGGATCCGCCGGTTCTGGTCGGACAGCTCGTTGCGGCCGCGCAGCACGCGCCGGGTCTGGACGTGGGAGTGAAAGCCGAAGATCGACGTGAACGCCAGAAACGCTACGACGCTCAGGATCGTCGTGAACAGGCTGGAGGAGAGGTCCACGGCGAATCCGGTGAAACCGCCGACCGCGAACATCCCCAGCGCGATCGCCAGGGCCCCGCGCAGGGCGAAGCGGGAGCCGCCGATGCTCAGGTTCGCGGCGTTGATCGCCGTCACCATCGTGACGCTCGGCCAGGGGTCGAAGGACATGGCCGCGGTCCAACAGCCGACCTGGAACGAGTCGAGGAGGAGGTTGCGCAGCTCCGCGCGCTTGGTGTCCTTCGCCCGCCGCGCGAGGAAGTACGCCACGTGCGGCCAGAGCAGTCCGAAGAAGACCAGCGCCGCCCAGAGCCACGGGCCCTGCGGCCGGCCCCAGAAGTGGGACAGGGCCATGGAGGCGAGCAGAAGCAACGCCCAGATGCGAACCCGGTAATCCAGGACGACGATCGGGTGGACGCGGTGCTCCTGCGCCTCGGAGGAGACGGGGCCGGTCCGCTCCCGCCACTTCGCCGCCGTCACTCCCGTGCCCGCGCCGTTCATTGTGTAGAAAATCCGGCGGTTACTCTACACCGCCGGACTCGGGAGACGGCTCTCAGCGCGGCCGCTTCTTCCGCGGATTGGCTTTGAGATCGCTCTTGAGGATCGAGACGAGCAGCGCGAGCGCGCCGACCGCCGCTCCCACGAAGCACAGGATCGCCAAGCCCGGGTAGCCCAGGATGCGGAAGCGCGTTTCCACGCGCATGAGCATCGCGGCGCCGACGATCAGCGCCGCGAGGATGAGTCCCATCGTGATCCGGTTGGCGATCTTCTGGAGCCCCTCGATGAGCAACGCCTCGTCGATGGCGTCCACGTGGAGCTTGACCTCGTTGCGCGAGACGAGGTCGAGGACGCGGTTGACGCGGCCCGGTAGCCGTGCCACGAAGTCGCGCGCCTCCAGCAGCATCGCCGCGAGATTGGCCGGGGTGGCGCTCTTCCACATCTGCTGCCGCAGGAGCTCTGCCGTGTTCCGGCGGATCGAAGCGGTCGGGTCGAACTCCGGATCCAGCGTGCGCGCGATCGTGTCGAGGTGCAGGAGCGTCTTGGCGAGCATCATGAGCTCCGGCGGCATCCGCACGCCGCTTTCGCTGGAGACCCGCGAGACTTCCATGACGACTCGCCCGACCTGTAGCTCCTTGATCGTGACCCCCTCGTAACGGCCGACGAGCTCGCCGACTTGCCGCCGAAACTCGCGCTCGTCGAAGAGCTCGCGCCGTTCCCCGATCTCCAGAGCGCGCGAGGCCGCCTCCTGTCCGTTGCCGTCGCTGATGGCGATCAGGAGCTTGAGGAGCTCCTCGCGAAGGCCGTGCGGGATTCGCGCGACCATGCCCAGGTCGAGCAACGCCAGGCGCTGGTCCGGCGTCACGAAGACGTTGCCGGGGTGCGGGTCCGCGTGGAAGAAGCCGTCGATCAGGATCTGCTGGAGATAGGCGCGAAAGAGCTCCTCGGCGAGCGTGGCCCCCTCGAGCTCGATGCGCCCGAGCGGGCCGAGGGCCGTCACCTTCATCCCGGCGACGAAGTCCATGGTGAGGACGCGTGCGGTCGTGTAGTCGTCCACCGGCCGCGGGACGAGGATTCGCGGGAACTCTTCCAGGTTCTGCGCGAGGGTGACGAGGTTCTGCGCTTCGGAGCGGTAATCCAATTCGCGGAGGAGCGTCTTGCGGAACTCCTGAACCATCTTCTCGAACTGGAACCTCTCCCCAGCATCGGTGTGGCGATCGAGCAGGCGCGCGACCTCCTCGAAGACGTCCAGGTCCTCGAGGATCTGCTCGCGGATGCTGGGGCGCTGGACTTTCACCGCCACCGCCCGGCCGTCCCGCAGGGTGCCGCGATGGACCTGTCCCAGGGACGCCGCGGCGAGAGGCTGCGCATCGAGCGCCGCGAACCCCTTGGAGATCCGGACGCCGAGCTCCGACTCCACGATCTTTTCGACCTCCGCGAAGGAGAACGGCTCGACCTGGTCCTGGAGACGAGCGAGGGCTTCGATGTAGGGGACGGGGAGGAGGTCGGCGCGGGTGGAGAGGAACTGACCGAGCTTGATGAACGTGGGGCCGAGCTTTTCCAGGTCTTGGGCGAGGTGCTCCGCGAGGCGGGCGGCGTCGGAATCCGCCGGGACCTCGTCGGCTCGCGGCTCGTAGGGCAGATTGAGGCTGCGCACGAGGTCCGAGCGGCCGTACTTGACGAGGAGGGTCGCTAAGTCCTTGTAGCGTTTCAGGTGCGTCGGTTTGACGGAGATCGCCATGGTGTCTTTCCCCCCGGGTCGCCGGGTCCTCCATTGCCGAATCCGTGCCTGCCCGCGGTCGCGGATAATCCGCGGACCCGATGGCGGCTCACTGCGTTTTCGTCACCGGCGGAACCGGGTACATCGGCCGGAGGCTCATCCCGACGCTGCTGCGAGCGGGCCACGCCGTGACGGCGCTCGTGCGGCCCGGCTCGGAGAGCCGGCTGCCCGCTGGATGCGTCCCTGTCGTCGGAAATGCGCTCGACGCCAGCTCGTTCACCGGCAGCGTGCCGCCCGCCGACACCTTCGTCCAGCTCGTCGGAGTGGCGCACCCCGGCCCGACGAAAGCGGCGCAGTTCGAGTCCGTGGACTTCGCCTGCGCGGCGGCGTCGGCGCAGGCGGCCGCGGAGGCGGGAATCCGCCACTTCGTCTACGTCAGCGTGGCGCAGCCGGCTCCGGCGATGCGCGCCTACGTCGCGGCGCGGGCGCGCGGCGAAGCACGCATCCGGGAGAAGGGGCTCGATGCGACGTTCCTGCGGCCGTGGTACGTCCTCGGCTCCGGGCACAGGTGGCCGTACTTCCTCGTTCCGGCCTACTGGATCGCCGAACGAATCCCCTCCACCCGCGAAACGGCCCGGCGGTGCGGCCTCGTGACGCTCGCCCAGATGGTCGCCGCCCTCCTCCGGGCCGTCGAGGAGCCGCCACAGGGAGTCCGGATCGTCGAGGTCCCGGAGATCCGCCGCGCATGAACCGGGAGAAGGACGGCTTCGTCGTCAGCACCGACGAGCGCCGGCTCGACCGGGACGCCATCCACGACTTCCTGCGAAAGTCGTACTGGGCCGCGGGAATCCCGCGAGACGTGCTCGAGCGGTCCATCGACCACGCGCTCTGTTTCGGGCTCTACGACGGTCCGCGCCAGATCGGCTTCGCCCGGGTGATCACCGATCACGCGACCTTCGCCTACCTCTCCGACGTGTACGTCCTCGGGGAGTACCGGGGCCGCGGGTTGGCGACCTGGCTGATGGAGGTCGTGCTGGACCACCCGGATCTCCAGGGGCTGCGGCGCTGGATGCTCGCGACCCACGATGCGCATGGCCTCTACCGCAAAGTCGGGTTTCGAGACCTCGCGCATCCGGAGCGGCTGATGGAGCTCGTCTTCTCGGATCGGTACGGCGCGAAGGACTAACCCCCCGGGGACGGCGCGGCCGCCTTCGGCGAGTACGGATAACAGGCGACGACCATGCGGTGCAGGCGTCCCGGGGCGGCGCCACCCTCCTCGGCCGCTGCCGGGCGCGTGTATCGGGCGACGACCTCCGCCAGCGCGGAGCGCAGAGCGGCGGCGAACTCTTCCCGTTCCC
>JBHENW010000002.1:0-25124 GCA_046261875.1 Thermoanaerobaculia bacterium
CGAGTCCACCGGCGACGGCCCGTCTTGAGAAGACTCTTCGGCTGCCTCCTTCTGGCGAGCTGGTTGCCGCTGGCGGGGGGCTGCGCCAGCGCCCCCGCCGCCGCGACGCCGGCGCGGGCGGGCGCGGAGGAGACGGTGGCCGCCGCGAGCCGCCGCTGCGGCTGCCGGATGGGAGTCGCCGCCCGCCACCTGGAGAGCGGCCGCTCCTTCGAGCACAACGCGTCGGAGGTCTTCGAGTCGGCTTCGGTGATCAAGATCGCGATCTTGACCGAGGCGATGGCCGGCGTGCGCGACGGTCGCATCGACCTGTCGGCGCGCTGGACCATGGCGCCCGAAGCGCTCGCGGACGGCTCGGGTGTCCTCCTTCTGCTCGACCCGGGCCTGGCGCCGACCTGGAACGATCTGCTCACCCTGATGATCGGGCCGTCGGACAACACGGCGACCAACGCCTGGATCGAGCGGCTCGGGACCGACCAGATCAACGCGCGCATGGCGGCCGTCGGCCTTCCCCGGATCCAGCTCCTCGGGCGGATCCCGAGCCTGTCCTCCCGGGGCGCGCAGCCGTCTCCCTGGAGCAGCCTGCGCCTCGGTGAGGTCACGCCGAAGGAAGTGGCCGACTGGATGGAGCGCGTCGCCCGTGGCGAAATGCTCGACCGCGAGTCCTCGGGCCGGATCTTCGCGTACCTCGACAAGGATCCGAGCCGGCTACGCATCGCCCGGCGCTTCCCGTCGGCCGCGTTGTGGGCCGGAAAGACCGGCTCGATGCGGGGGGTGCGCAACGACGCCGGCGTGTTGCGGACGAACAAGGGCCGGTTCGTCCTCGTCATCCTCACCGACGGCAGCACGGCGGAGAGCACGAGCCCCGCCGACCATCCTTCCGTGCTCGCGATCGCCGACGTCGCCGCGAGCATCGTCCGGGACTGGAGCGGCGGCCTCCCGGACCTCCCGGAGAGCCCGCGGTGAGCGCCGCGGCGCCCTCCGGGCGGTACACGGGGCGAGTCGCCCTCGTCTCCGGCGCCTCGCGCGGCATCGGCGAGGCGATCGCGCGCCGGCTCGCGTCGGAAGGGGCCGTCGTCATCGCCGCCGCTCGCGGCCTGGCGCCGCTCGAGAAGGTCGTGGAAGAGATCCGGGGGGCGGGCGGACAGGCAACGCCGCTCACTCTCGACGTCGCCGATGCGGCCTCCATCGAGGCGGGCGTTCGAGAGGCGCTCGCGGCGCACGGCGCCATCGACGTCCTCGTGAACAACGCCGGGGTCACGCAGGACCAGCTCATCCTGCGCATGTCACGGGAGGCCTGGGACGGAGTCCTCGCGACGAACCTCACGGGCGTGTTCCTCCTGACGCAGGCGGTCGTGAAAGGGATGTTCAAACGGCGCTACGGTCGCATCGTCAACGTCACCTCCGTCGTCGGGCTGATGGGCAACGCCGGCCAGACGAACTACGCCGCCTCGAAAGCGGGGATCATCGGTTTCACCAAGTCGCTCGCGCGGGAGCTCGGCTCGCGCAACGTCACTTGCAACGCCGTCGCCCCGGGCTTCGTCCAGACGGCCATGACCGAAGCGATGACGGACCAGGCGCGGACGACGCTCTCCGCCCAGATTCCCCTCGGCCGTCTCGGCTCTCCGGAGGACGTGGCCGCCGCGGTCGCCTATCTGGGGTCGGAGGAAGCGTCATACGTGACCGGCCACGTGCTGAACGTCTCGGGGGGCCTGTACATGTGACGCCCGGCCGTCGGCTTGCCCGGCGGACCCTTTCACGTAAGAATACCGGCCGTTTCCGAGCGAAAAAGGGGGGGAAGGAATGAGTGTGGAAGAAAAGGTGAAGAGCATCATCGTCGAGCAGCTCGGCGTGGACGCCAACGAGGTCACACCCGAGGCTTCCTTCGTGGATGATCTCGGAGCCGATTCCCTGGACACGGTCGAGCTCGTCATGGCTTTCGAAGAAGCGTTCAACATCGAGATTCCCGACGAGGCGGCCGAGAAGATCCAGAAGGTCAAGGACGCCATCGAGTACATCGAGAAGAACTCCTCCAAAAACTGAAAGGCCTGATGCCCCGTTTCTCCTCACCACGCCGCGTGGCCGTGACGGGGGTCGGACTCGTCTCGCCGCTCGGGATCGGCAATGCAGAAAACTGGGACGCTCTGCTCGCCGGCCGGAGCGGCGTCGGTCCGATCACCCGGTTCGACCCCTCGCCCTTCGCCTGCCGGATCGCAGGGGAAGTGCACGGGTTCGACCCCTCTCGCTTCCTCGAGCGGAAAGAGATCAAGAAGATGGACACCTTCATCCACTACGCGATGGGGGCGGCCCACTTCGCCATGGAGGACTCCGGGCTCCCGGTCACCGACGAGAACCGCGAGCGCACGGCCGTCGTCATCGGATCGGGGATCGGCGGCCTCCCGCTGATCGAGGCGACACAGAAGGATTACCTCCAGCGCGGCACCCGCGCGATCTCCCCCTTCTTCATCACGGGCCTCATCGCCAACGAAGCCGCCGGCAACGTCTCGATCAAGTACGGCCTGAAAGGGCCGAACCTCGCGACCGTCACCGCCTGCACGACCGGCGCCCACGCCGTGGGGGAGGCCTACCGGATGATCCAGTACGGCGACGCGGACTCGGCGATCGCCGGGGGGACCGAGGCGGTCATCACGCCGCTGGCGATCGGCGGCTTCTCCGTGATGCGGGCGCTCTCGACCCGCAACGATGACCCCCAGCGCGCCTCGCGCCCGTGGGACCGCGAACGGGACGGCTTCGTGATGGGGGAGGGCGCCGGGCTCGTGATCCTCGAAGAGATGGACGCGGCCCGGAAGCGCGGCGCCCGCATCTACGCGGAGCTCGTTGGCTACGGGCTTTCCGGAGACGCGTACCACATCGCGGCGCCGTCGGAGGACGGCGACGGCCCCGCGCGGGTCATGCGCAACGCCCTGGCGGACGCCTCGATCGGCCCGGAACAGGTCGACTACATCAACGCGCACGGCACATCGACCCCGACGGGCGACAAGGTCGAAACGATGGCGATCAAGATGGTCTTCGGAGACCACGCGAAGAAAGTCGCGGTCTCCTCGACCAAGTCCATGACGGGCCACCTCCTCGGCGCCGCGGGGGGGCTGGAGACCGCCATCACGGCGCTCTCCCTTTACCACCAGGCGGTGCCGCCCACGATCAACTACGAGGTCCCCGATCCCGAGTGCGACCTGGACTACGTGCCCAACGCCGCGCGGCGCCGGACCGTGCGGTACGCGCTGAACAACTCTTTCGGGTTCGGCGGCACCAACGGGTGTCTCATCCTCAAGCGCGCGGAGTAGAGGGGCCGGGATGAACTCGCTCGTCTGCGTCGCCTACGTCCCCGACACCGAGACACGGATCAAGATCGCCGCCGACGGACGCTCGATCGACGAGGCGGACGTGAAGTGGATCGTCTCGCCTTATGACGAGTTCGCGCTCGAAGAGGCGCTCCGCGTCAAGGAAGCGAAGGGAGCGGGAACGGTCACCGTCGTGACCGTCGGGCCCGAGCGCGCCAAGACCGGCCTGCGGGAGTGCCTGGCGCGCGGCGCGGACGAGGCCGTCTGGGTGGACTCGGGCGATGCGCGGTGCCTCGACGCCCTCGCGCCGGCCAAGGCCCTCGCGGCTGTCGCGAAGGAGCGGCCGTTCGACTTCCTCTGGTTCGGCCAGAAGGGGGTCGGCTACGACGAGTCGCTCGTGGGCCCGATGGCGGCGGAGCTGCTCGATCTGCCGCACGTCGGAAGCGTCATCAAGCTGGAGCTCGGAGACGGAAAGGTCACGGCCCATCGGGAGATCGAGGGCGCCCACGAGGTCGTCGAATCGCCGCTTCCCGTCGCTTTGACGGCGCAGAAGGGGTTGAACGAACCGCGCTACGCGTCGCTGAAGGGGATCATGGGGGCCAAGAAGAAACCGATCGCCGAGAAGAAGCTCGCCGAGCTCGGCGTGCCGGAGGCCGATCCCGCGGCGGCGAAGACGCGCTGGCGCAAGCTCGAGCTTCCCCCCTCACGCCAGGCCGTCAAGCTCATTCCCGCGGACGATCCCGCGGAGGCCGCGAAGGAGCTGGTCCGGCTCCTGCGCGAGGAAGCCAAAGTGATCTGACGTTGACGTTAGACGTTTAACGGCCAATGAAATTCCTCGTCTTCATCGAGCAGCGGGACGGGAAGATCCGCAAGGCGTCCCTGGAAGCGCTCTCGCTCGCGCGCCGTCTTTCGGGGGGTCCGGTGGCCGCGGTGCTCCCGGGAAAGGGCGTCACGCCGCTCGCGGCGGGGCTCGGCGCATACGGGGCCGGCGTCGTCCACGTCGCCGACCGCGACGACCTCGCTCTCTACAGCAACAAGGGGTACGTCGGGGCACTGGATGCGGCCGCGCAGAAGGAGAGCCCGGACGCCGTGCTCATCGCCGCTACCGCCATGGGCAAGGACGTCGCGCCGCGGTTCGCCGCGCGCCACGACGTGTCGGCGATCGTGGACCTCATGGACCTCCGGCTGGAAGGGGACCGCCTCGTCGGCTCGCGGCCCGTCTACTCCGGAAAAGCACGGGCGGAGGTGGACCTGGGCGCCGCGAAGCTCCAGGTCGCCACGACGCGGCCCAACGTGTTCCCCGCCGAGTCTCAACCGGGTGCCGACGCGCGGGTCGAGCCGCTCGAGATCCCGGAAGTCGCCCCCCGGGCGCGCGTCGTCCGCATCGAAGCCTCTGAGAGCAAGGAGCTCGACGTCTCGGAGGCGGACGTGATCGTCTCGGGCGGCCGCGGGATCAAAGGGCCGGAGAACTGGCCTCTCGTGCGCGACCTCCAAGAGGCGTTCGGCGCGGCCCTCGGCGCCTCCCGCGCCGTCGTGGACGCGGGCTGGATCGACCACCAGCATCAGGTGGGTCAAACCGGCAAAGTCGTTTCGCCGACCCTGTACGTGGCCTGCGGGATCTCCGGCGCCATCCAGCACCTGGCCGGCATGGGCACCTCGAAGGTGATCGTCGCGTTGAACAAGGATCCAGAGGCGCCCATCTTCAAAGTCGCGACGTACGGGATCGTCGGGGACATCTTCCAGACGGTGCCGGAGGTGGCCAAGGCGGTTCGCGCGGCGCGCGCCGAGTGACCGCCGTTCTCGAGCTTTTCCGTCCGGCTGACACCGCGGCGCTTCCTCCACTACAGTAGCCGCCGTGCCGCCCCTGCCGACCGAGCGCGCGATCGCGGGGTTGCCCGGGCGCCTGCTCTTCGGGCTCCTCGTCCTGCTGGCGACCCTCGCCTTCGTCTACTCGATGGGCAGGCGCGTCCGCGTGCTGTTCGCGGCCGCGCCCGAGAACCGATTCGATCGGGTCCTGCGCCGGATCGGCAAAACGCTCCTGTACGCCTTCGCCCAGAAGCGGATGTTCCGGGATCTCTACGCCGGGACGTTTCATATCCTCCTGTTCGCGGGTTTCGTCGTCCTGACCGTCCGGACGATCGCGCTCGTGGTGGAAGGCCTCGTCCCCGGCGTCGTCCTCCTTCCCGGGACGGCGGGCGACCTCTACACGCTGGCCAAGGACGTCTTCGAGGTCCTCGTGCTCGTCGGCGTGGCCATGGCAGTCGTCCGCCGGGCTTTCGCGCGCCCTCCGCGCCTCGACCTGACGTTGGACGCCTGGGTCATCCTCTTCCTGATCGCGCTGCTCATCGTCACGGACCTTCTCGCCGAGGGTGCCCGCGTGGCCCTCAACCCGGGTGCCGGCTCCGTCTGGTCGCCGGCGGTGCTCGCCGTCGCGCGTGCGCTTTCGGGCCTGCCGCCGGAGACGCTGCCGCGCATCTACGAAGCGAGCTGGTGGACTCACCTGCTCGACATCCTCGTCTTCGGCAACTACCTGCCGTACTCCAAGCACTTCCACATCATCACGTCGATACCGAACATCTTCCTCATGAAGCTCGAGCCCATGGGCCGGCTCGGCACGCCGGATCTGGAAGCCTCCGAGCACTTCGGGGTCTCCCGCGTCGAAGAGCTCTCCTGGAAGTCGATCCTCGACGGCTACACCTGCACGGAGTGCGGCCGGTGCCGCGTCGTCTGCCCGACGGCGATCACCGGTAAGCCGCTCGACCCGAAGGTGCACATCACGACGCTTCGCGACGCGGTCTACGAGGCGACGCCGGAGATCCTCGCGGCCGCGTCCGGACGTGGCGACCTTCCCGCGGAGCCGCGTAAGGAGCTGATCGGAGGCTGGATCTCGGAGGAGACGATCTGGGCGTGCACGACCTGCGGCTTCTGCACGACCGCCTGTCCCGTCTTCATCATCCCCGCGGTGGACAAGATCACCGAGATGCGGCGCCACCTCGTGCTCGAGCGCGCGGAGTTCCCCCGGGAGATGCAGACGGCCTTCCGCGGCATGGAGACGAACGGCAACCCCTGGGGGATGGCCGCGGCGTCCCGCGGCGACTGGGCCGAGGGCCTGCCCGTCGTCACGATGGCGGAGGCGGCCGGGAAGCCCGTCGAGATCCTGTTCTGGGTGGGCTGCGCGGGGTCTTACGAGGACCGGGCCAAGCGCGTCTCCCGGGCGCTCGTCGAGATCCTCGCGGAAGCCGGGATCTCGTTCGCGATCCTGGGGACGGAGGAGACGTGCACCGGGGACTCGGCCCGGCGGATGGGCAACGAGTACCTCTTCCAGATGCTGGCGCAGCAGAACGTCGAGACGTTGAACCGGTACGGCGTGCGACGGATCGTGACGAACTGCCCGCACTGCTTCAACTGCATCAAGAACGAGTACCCGGTCCTGGGGGGCCGGTACGAGGTCCTCCATGCCACGGAGCTCGTCGCGCGCCTGATCGCGGAGAAGCGCATCCGCCTGCGGACCCCCATTCCCGAGACCGTCTCGTACCACGACGCCTGCTATCTCGGCCGCTACAACGGGATCTACGAGGCGCCGCGCCAGGTCCTCGGGGGCATCCCGGGCGTGCGCGTCCAGGAGATGCCCCGCAATTGCGAACGCGGGCTCTGCTGCGGCGCCGGGGGAGGCCGCATGTGGATGGAAGAGAAGCTCGGCACCCGCATCAACCAGACCCGCATGAAGGAGGTCGAGGACGTGCGGGGCGACTCGGTCGCGATGTCATGCCCCTTCTGCATGATCATGCTGTCCAACGCGAAGGAGGAGATCGGGGCATCCACGATGCCTTATGACCTGCTCGAGCTCGCGCGGCGGTCCATGGAGGTTTCCGGGGCAACGCCGGCGCCCGAGTAACCCGGGCATTCCCCTTGCACGCCCAACCCGCGGAGGGATCAGCAATGAAGATGGTGTTGCGAGGCGTCCTGGGTGTCGTCTTTCTGCTCGTGACGGCCTTCTGCGCCTCCAAGGCAGCCGCGCCGCCGCCTTCGGGCGAGGGGCTGGACAGCAAGACGCGCGCGGAAGCTTTCGAGGCCGCGGTCAAGGACCTGTCCGAGAAGATCGGCGCGCCGAAGAGCGACGTTGCCGGGGTGAGCCAGGAAGACGTCACGTGGCCAGACTCCTGCCTCGGCTGCGCCAAGACCGGTGAGATGTGCGCCCAGGTCCTGACGCCGGGCTACAAGCTCACGCTGCGGGTCCGCGACGCCACGTACGTGTACCACAGCAACCGCGGAGACCGCGTCCGGCTCTGCGACCAATCGAGCCTCTCACCGGTTCCGACCCCGACTCCCGTCTACTAGCAGCTCGCGCGCCTGCGGATGGGTCCGCGGGCGGGAGCAGCCGCCGCTAAGATGGTCGGGTGACACCGGCCAGTCTGCTCCATCGTCTGCTCCGCGCGCTGTCGGGGCGCGGGCCGCGGCCGGGCGGCACCCGAGGCGCGGGAGACGACTGGGAGCGCGTGGCGGAGAAGGCGCTCGAGGCCGAGGGTTACCGGATCCTCGCGCGCAATTACCGCTCGCGCACGGGGGAGCTCGATTTCGTCGCGGAGGAGCAGGGCGTCCTCTGCTTCATCGAGGTGAAGGGGCGGAGCGGAACGGGCTTCGGCGCTCCCGCCGACGCCGTGACGCGCGAGAAGCAGCGGCGCGTTCACCGCGCGGCGGAGGCCTACCTCATGCGGCGGCCGAGGCGCCGCGCGTGCCGCTTCGACGTCGTCACGATCCTCGAATCGGACGGTCGTCGGCAAGTCGAGATCCTGCGCGACGCGTTCGAGGGCCCCCCGCGTCGGCGCCGGCGGCGCTGACGCGTGCTAAAATTCTGCGTACTCTTCTCATAAGTACGAGGAAGCACACGGAGAATCCGGTTGTCTGACGCGGAGCTTCGGTACACCTTTACCTGCCCGAACTGCACCGGGCACTTCTCGATCACGCTCGATCGGGTCCCGCCGGTCCAGGCCCGCTTCCGCTGCCCCCATTGCAAGAAGCCGATGGATTTTCCTTCGCGCGACGAGGCCCGCGTCTACGCGCGGCTCCAGAAGCAGGAGGCCGCGGCGGGAGGCAAAGGACCCGGAAAGCCCGTCCCGGAGGAAGCGTCCACGGCACCCCCGTCCGCCGCCGCGCCCGACAACGCCCCGCCGGAGAACGCGCGCTTCAAGGTCATGAAGGCCGGATGGGAAGACGACGTCTTCGACCGGCGCGGGCTGCGGAATCTCATCCGCACGGGCGCCGTGACCGAGCACGACCTGTTGAGCGTCAACGACGGAGAAGGTTCGCCGGCCGGCGAGCTGCCGTATCTCAAGTCGCTGTTCAACCTCCGGAAGTCTTCCACCGCCGAGCCGCCGCCCTGCTGCCGCACCCATCCCGACAAGGTCGCGTTCTTCCAGTGCACCACGAGCGCCCGTCCGCTCTGCGAGGACTGTGCGCCGGAGCGGAAGTTCGGCGGGACGATCATCCGCGTCTGCCAGCACTGCGGCGGCACGGCCAACGAGCTCAGCTCCAGGCCGGCCTAGAAATCGGCTCCCGGCTGCCGGCCGGATGGGGATCAGGGGATCGGGACCTGGGTGACCGTCGCCCAGTCCGGTCCGCTCGAGCCGGGGCTGGAGTTGCTCGGGTCGTCCAGCGAAAGCGTGCCGTTGAAGATCTCCTGTCTCTCCATCGGTGTCCCCTCGTGAAGCAGGACGACCACACGCCAGCCGACGATCCGCGTCGGGGGAGGGTTCTGCCGCAAGGCATCCCGGTAGTAGTGGACCCGGATCGTGTAGGTGCCGGAGAGGACCGTATCTCCCTCCGCCGCGCTCAGAAAGTAGTTTTCCGGGCCGAATCCGCTGGTGTTGTCCACGTCGAGATGCCCGCCGATGGACGTCGTCCGGTGGCTGTACCAGGCCGTCTCGTTGTCCGGCTGTGTGACGTAGAGGTCCACGTCGGCGTTTCCGAGCGTCCAGGTCAGGGTGACGGACAAGGACGTTTGCGGCGTCGTCGAGGCGATCGACCGGTCGGCGCAACCCTGGCGGCCATCCGGGGCCGTTACGTCCACCCGGATCGCGTTGTTGCCGCTGCGCAGGACGACGGGCGTGGAGAAAGCGCCGCCGGAGACGGCGACGCTCTGCGGGGCGCCGTTCACCTTCAGCGTCGCGCTCGCGATTGCCGGGTCGCCGACCGTGCCGGCAACCGTGATCACCCGCTCCGACGTCGTCGAGACGGTCGGCTGGGTGATGGCGACGGAGACGTTTCCGGCCGCGCCGGGGGTGCAGGTGCAGGCGCTGGAGTCCACGACGATGCTCAGGATCCGGTTCGGATCCACGCGATAGAGACGTGTCGTGATGTCGGTTCCGGGCACGAACCAGGGGCGGTCGTACTTGCGTCGTGCGGGGAGGAACCCGCCGAGAGAATCGTCGTTCTTGTCGACGGTGTGGTGGCGGAGAAATCCCTGGTTGTCTTTGCTGGCCACGAGAGCCGTAGTCGCCCCCGCCTGTATCGGAGACTCCACGTGGAGACTCGCGCCGGTGCTGTTTTCGTGGGAAACCACGGTCATCTCGTCCAAAGCGCTCGCGGTAACCAGGCCGCCGAACTTCGCTGCCAGGGTGCGGATCGAGTCGGCGACCCCGCTCCCCTCGCCGATCCTCACCGGGAACCCCTTGGCCGCCGCCACGGCGTTCAGGACGTTCTGCTCCACCAGCCCCCCGCAGTTGGACTTCTGGCTGATCGTCGCGCCGGGTACGATTTGGTAGTCCGAACCGTCATAGCCCGCCCGGTCGGAGGATTCCCACCCGTTCTTCCTCCCCTGAAGCTCGTCTTTCCGCCGCTGGTTCGTCTCCTCATCGATGATCTGCTGGATGTCGCGTCCCGCGATCTTGTGGGTGAGCAGGATCGTCTCCTGCTGCCCCGTGGGGTTGATGCCGGTGACGATGATCGTCTGCCAGCACGTCGGAGTCGGCCCGGCCGCCGCCGGGCTCGCCGTCGCAAGCTTTCGGACCAGCGCCATGCCCACCCGCGCCTGCGCGATCGTGTCGAACACCTCCCCGATTCGGTACGTGTAGCTCACCGTGTTCAACCCGGCCTGACCGTCGAGCACCTTAAGCGTGTGCGTGACGAAGTCGGGGGCCCAGATCAGCTCCGCGAAGACGTTCTGCTCGAGCCAATCGGCGAGCACGGGGATCGCGCGCGGGTCACCGATCTTCTCCAAAACATAGGCGAGCAGAGAGAGCGGCGTGTCATCGAGGATTGGGGTGACGGGCCGGCGAAACTCCACCAGGATCCGGTCCACGGCGTTTGGGCCGAGCGCGACGAGGTCGACGACTTCCGGGTTGTAGTACTCGGCGCCGCCCCGGATGAGGATCGGCGCGTTCTCGTCGTCCATCCGTGTCTGCGTCTCGAGCCGCTTGAGGGTCTCGACCGCCGTGGACGCCGGCGTGGGCGTCTCGAAAAACCCGTTGATGTCGATCAGGAAATGCGTGGTCCCCGTGGCCTGTCCGGACGCGACGACGAGCCCTCCCCCGGCTCCGAGCGGCACGATCACGTTGTTGGCCCGGGTCTGACCGGCGCGGAAGTTGATCGAGGACGCGAGGGGCGCCGGCGCGCCGGCCGGGTAGACCGTCAGATGGCCGGGGCCGCCCGGACCGGTGACGGTGATGTTCGCCGAGACGGCGAGCGCGGTGGACGAAACCCCGCACTGCGAGCCGATCCCGAAAGTCCGCGTCCCTCCGGCGGCCAGGGCCGGGCCGCCGTGAGAGCCGGCGGGATTGCGCGTGTCCACCACGCGGCAGGGCTCGACCGTGTAATACGCGGCGGGGGAGGACTGGCCGGAAAGCGCCCGCGCGCAAAGGAGCGCGATCACGATCGCGCCTGAAACGAAAGCGAATCTCCGCGAGAGCGTTCCGGCGATGGTGTCGCGCGGGCACCCGGGGTGGGCCATGCCTTCCTCCGATTTGCCGCCGATACTATCGCGCGCTCCCGAGGCAGCGATCCGCCTGCGCGGCTTGACCCGACTCCGTGCGCTTCGCTATCCTTCGCGTCCCCGAGCGGGAATAGCTCAGTGGTAGAGCGCCACCTTGCCAAGGTGGATGTCGCGGGTTCGACCCCCGTTTCCCGCTCCAACTCTCAGCCACCGACGTAACGAGCCGCTTCGCGCGGCTCGTTCTATTTCAGTCGGTTAGGTCCGTCGCGCGTGCTCCGCCGAGTCGCGTCCGTGGACGTGACTTGTCCGTAGTTCTCGGACAGATTCTTGGACAGATTCTTGGACAGAGAGGGTTCGCTTCGGTGCCGCACTCCGCGGCCCGGTTTGACACGAGAGGACATCGGTATGTCAGAGGAGACGGAGACCAAGCCGAACGACCGCTACGCGTTCCTGATGCCCGTGTTTCTCGTTGACGAAGCCTCGGATTCCTGGCTCATCGAGGAGGCCGAAGCCAGGTCCGGAGAGGTTGAGTGCTTTCACTGTTCAGGGCCCCCGCACACGCTGATTCCGTTCGAGGAGGCGATTGAGGTAACGGGCCTTATGGAAACGGACGAAGGTGGTGTCACGTTGGGCATGAATGGGATCGTCTATGCCCTGCTCAAGCTTCGGCGGGAGGCTCTGAGCGGCCCGCGGCCGGCGCCGCTGGAGGTTGCCCGCTAAGCGGTCAAGAGAGATGGCGGCTGCCCTCGCGGTCCGATCCCGCGGGGCTCTGATCGCAGTCCCTCGCTGTCCGTCAGAATTGGGCGATGGCTGAAGGTAGATGTCGCCTTTGTGGGGGTGGACCTCGCTGGAAGCGCAGGGATCTTTCCTTCAAACGATCGATGAGCCGGGGCATCTTCGATCGGAAGCGGTTCCCTCCGATGGAATCCGAGATCGAGGCAGCGTAGAGCCTTGGGAGGGGGCGCGGACTGACTCCGCGCGAGTCGCCCGACGACTCAACTCAGGCGGTCATGGATTCTTGCCCTGCCGAGCATCGAGGCGCGCAAGGGCTCGATGAAGTCCTTCTCGAAGGCTGCCGCCTGCGCCGCCCGCGTGGCCCGCGGCAGGGTGCTGAGCACTTCTTCGGCGTACTGGCGGGTGATTTTCGCGAGATCCCTGTCGAGCAGGATCCCGGCGATCTTTTCGTGTTCCGCAGCGGGCTTCATAGGGAGGAAAACGAAGGCCTTCGCCGGCTTGTCGTATTCCCAGACGCGGCCCGTCGACTTGTCGAGCAGCAGGCCGCCTGCCAGCTGAAAACGATCGCAGCAACAGTCGGATGGGCCGGGTCTCGCGCCGAACGAGGGCGGCTCGGGAATGCGAACCCCGGGAAACGAAGGAATACGCGCGCCAGAAGCCGCTCCCGGCGCTGTTGCAACCGCCCCTGTTTGGACCGCCTGCTCCCGCGCGGCCTCCCGCTTCTTATCCTCTCGCGCCTCTAGCGCCGCATCGGCTGCCGCGCGGCTGCCCGCCTTCGCGGCCCCATAAATGCCGCCCGTCATTACATTGAGCGCCGTCTCGCCCCAGTCCTCCCACCAACTCATGACCGCCTCCTAGCCTCCGACAGAGGGGCAGCGACCCTTCGCGGAGTCTAACAAAGGAAATCGCGTCGTCGCCCGGCCGATCAGGTCTTCGGCAAGGCCGTCGGCGAAGGACTCCAAGCTCTGCGAGGGGGAGCACCGCGATCCGGCGACTTCGCCCACTGGCGGAACGGCGATGTCGGCGGGGCGCGGGGGGCTGCCGAGGAGGCGCGACGAGCGTTCGAGGACCAGCTCCGAACCGCTCCCGAGGACTCCCAGCGACACGCGGTGCTCGGGTTGGCACTCGCCTATCTCGGCCGCGCGGAGGATGCGCTGCGGGAGAGTCGGCGAGCCGTCGAGCTCCGGCCTGTGACCAAGGACGCGAACATCGGGCCGTACCTCCTGCACCAGCTCGTCCGCATCGAGATTCTCGCCGGCCAAGAGGAGAACGCGCTCGACGACCTCGAGCGGCTCCTCCAGACGCCGTACTACGTCTCGCGCGCCTGGCTGAAGATCGACCCGACCTTCCAGCCCCTGAGGAAGAACCCGCGCTTCCAGAAGCTCGTCGCCGGCGCGTGAGTCGCGGCAAGACCGTCTTCGACCCCGTTCCCCCCGCTCCAACAACCTCCGCGGCGTAGAATCCGCGTCGCCGTCATCCGATGACAGTTTCCGCCGGGACCCGCCTCGGCCCCTACGAGATCCTGTCGCCTCTCGGCGCGGGTGGGATGGGGGAGGTCTACCGGGCGCGGGATAAGAAGCTGGACCGGGACGTCGCGATCAAGGTCCTCCCCCAGTCCGTCGCGGCCGATCCCGACACGCTGGCCCGGTTCGAGCGCGAGGCGAAGGCGGTCGCGGCGCTCTCTCATCCGAACATCCTGTCGATCTTCGACTTCGGAGCGCAGGGGGGCATCTCCTACGCCGTCATGGAGCTCCTGGAAGGCGAGACGCTGCGGGGGAAACTCGACGCGGGTCCGATCACCCAGAAACAAGCCGTGGACTACGCTCTCCAGGTCGCCAAGGGGCTCTCCGCTGCCCACGAGAAGGGCATCGTCCATCGGGACTTGAAGCCCGAGAATCTCTTCGTCACCAGAGACGGCCACCTCAAGATCCTCGACTTCGGCCTGGCGAAGCGAGTCGAGGCCGTCGCGCCGGGCAAGGAGACGAGCGCGCCAACGGGCTCGGGCCACACGGAGCCCGGGACGGTCATGGGGACGGCGGGCTACATGTCGCCCGAGCAGGTGAAGGGACTCCCGGTCGACCACCGCTCGGACATCTTCTCGTTCGGGACGATCCTCTACGAGCTGCTCTCGGGCAAGAAGGCGTTCAAGCGAGACACGAATGCCGAGACGATGGCGGCAATCATGCGGGACGAGCCGCGGGATCTCTCGGAGTCGGGGCGGAACATTTCGTCCGCGCTCGATCGCATCGTCAAGCATTGCTTGGAGAAAGACCGGGATCATCGGTTCCAGTCTGCCAGAGACATCGCGTTCAACCTCTCGGAGCAGTTCTCGCCTAGTGCGACGGGCGGCCCACGGGAAATCGCAGCGCCGATCAGTCCAGCGGGCTTTTGGGTCGCCGTGCTGCCGTTCAAGTACGGCGGCTCCAACGCCGACCTCGCGGCCCTGGCCGACGGGCTCTCCGAGGAGATCGTGACCGGCCTTTCGCGGTTTCGGTATCTGTCGGTCGTTTCGAGCGCCTCGGCGGCTCGCCTGAAGGGAGAGGCCGGAGACGAGCGGGCCCTGGGCGCCAAACTCGGCGCACGCTACGTGCTCGAGGGAAGCATCCGCATGGGAGGTTCCGCCGTTCGCGTGAGCGCCCAGCTTGTCGATACCCAGACGGGAGCGCAGCTGTGGTCCGAGTCGTATGGCCGGGACCTCCAGACGTCGAGCGCTTTTGCGGTGCAGGACGACGTCGCCGCGCGCATCGTCGCAACCGTCGCCGATAGCTACGGGGTGCTCGTGCGTTCGATACGGTCCGCGGTCCGGCAGAAGGACGACGTCCATCTCACTCCCCTGGAGTGGCAGTTCCAGTATTTCGCCTACCGCGAACAGATCACTCCCTCGGCCTACGCGGAGCTCAAGAGCCGACTGGAGCGCGCGGTGGAGCGGGACGGCCGCCAGTCGGACCTCTGGGCGTGCCTCGCGCAGATCTTCGTCGACGAATATGCGTTTGGCTTCGGGACTGACCCGGCCGCTCTCGATCGCGCCCTGGCCGCGGCCCGCCGCGGGGTCGAGCTGGATCGGGCGAACCAGTTTGCGCTCGTCGCGCTGGCCCAGACGCACTTCTTCCGCCAGGACCTCGCGGCGTTTGGCCCCGCGGCCGAGCGCGCGATGGCCCTCAACCCGTTAAACACCGACGCTGTCGGGATCCTGGGGCTGCAGATCGTGCACACCGGTGAGTTCGAGCGAGGCACCGCGATCGTGCGCCGCGCGATGGAGCTCAATGCCAACCATGCGGGTTGGATGCATTTCGCTCCCCTCTGGGAGCACTTCCACAAGGGCGAGTACGAGCAGGCTCTCGAGCGCGCGAACCGGGTG
This sequence comes from Thermoanaerobaculia bacterium, assembly GCA_046261875.1. Classification (GTDB taxonomy): domain Bacteria; phylum Acidobacteriota; class Thermoanaerobaculia; order UBA5066; family Gp7-AA6; genus JBHENW01. The sequence goes on from JBHENW010000002.1 coordinate 15,320, forward strand.
GACGTACCCGGCCTCTTCTGGCCTTTTCTGGTGGTGGCGTCGGCCTGCGGGCACCTCGGCAGGCGCGCCGAAGCCGAGTCCGCGGTCCGGGATCTGCTGGCGCTCGATCCCGAGTTTGCGGCGCACGCGCGCTCGAACATCGGGAGCTGGCACTTCGCGAGCGGCCTTATGGAGCCTCTCCTCGAAGGACTGCGCAAAGCGGGGCTGTCGATTCCCGCGACCGACGGATCGTCCGACCCGCCGAGGCGGATAGGGACGGTCACGGCAAAAGCCGATCGAGCGGAGTCGGGCACGGACTCGGGACAGGCCCGCGCCGACGAGGGCTTCTGGGTCGCCGTGCTGCCGTTCAAGTACGGCGGCACCGACGCGTCCCTCACGGCCCTGGCCGAAGGATTGACCGAGGAGATCGTGACCGGCCTATTGCGCTTCTCCTACCTCAGGGTGGTCTCGCGCGGTGCCACGGTCGACTCGCGGTCCGCCGGCAAGCCGCTCGGCGCGCGCTATGTGATGGAAGGCAGCCTGCGTCAGGCCGGCACCAAACTGCGTCTGGCGGTACAGCTCGTTGACACGAATTCAGGTGCTCATCTCTGGGCCGACAACTATGAACGCGCTTTCGCCCCGGAAGCGGTTTTCGAACTTCAAGACGATCTGGTTCCCCGGATTGTTTCGACGGTCGCGGATCAGTACGGCGCGCTGGTCCACAGCATGAGCGAGTCGCTGCGCGGCAGAAGCGCTGGCGAATACTCCGCGCATGAGGCTGTGCTGCGCGCCTTCGGTTACTGGGAGCGCGTCACCCCAGAGGAACACCGGGAAGTCCGCGAGATCCTCGAAGCGGCGGTTGCTCGCGCCCCCGGCCACAGCGACTGCCTCGCCGAACTGTCGTTGATTTACTGGCACGAGTACGCGTTCGGTTACAACCCCAGGCCCGATCCACTCGGCCGCGCCCGTGCTGTCGCGCAACGAGCGGTCGCATCTGCGCCGACCAGCCACTTCGCCCACTGCGCATTGGCTACCGGCTTGTTCTTCCTGAAAGACTTCCTGGCTTTCCGCCCAGCAGCGGAGCGCGCCCTCGCCCTGAATCGCATGGATGCCTCCACCGCGGCAATACTCGGAATGATGATCGCTTATGCCGGTGACTGGGAATACGGCCTGGGCGTCGTGGAACGAGCGATGCAGCTCAACCCACATCATCCGGGCTGGTATCGCTATGTCGCCCTGACCGATGCCTACCGCAGGCGTGACTATCGCGGCGCACTGGCAAGCGCACTGAAGGTCAACATGCCCGGCTACTATTGGCCGCACGCGTTGCTGGCTACTGTCTATGGGCAGCTCGGCGAACAGCAGCGCGCGCGCGCGGCGCTGCGGGAGCTGCACGTGCTGATGCCCGACTTCGGCGCGATGGCGCGTGAGGAATTCGGCAAGTGGCATGACGCTGAGCTCACTGAGCATCTGCTCGACGGGCTGCGCAAGGCGGGACTGGACGTACCCGAACCGGCACGCGCCGATCCAGCGGCGAAGCGGGAGGCGGCCGTCGCGATCGCTGTCCTTCCGTTCGCCGACATGAGCGCCGCGAAAGACCAGGAGTACCTCTGCGAGGGGATGGCCGAGGAAATCATGAACGCGCTCGTCCGCGTCGACGGCATCCGCGTCGCGTCGCGGACCTCGACGTTTCAGGCCCGGCGCCAGGGGGCGGACTTGCCTGCCATCGGCAAGCTGCTTTCCGTGGGGCAGGTCCTCGAGGGCAGCGTGCGGACGGCGGGCGACCGGCTTCGGGTCACCGCCCAATTGACCGACGTCGCCAGCGGCTACCACCTCTGGTCGCAGCGATTCGACCGCGACGCGGCGGACATCTTCGGCGTCCAGGACGAGATTGCCGCCGGTGTCGTCGAGGCCGTGAAGGCCCGTCTCTCCCCGGGGGAGCACGCGGTTCCCGCCCGGCCGCAGCCCGCGAACCTCGAGGCTTATCGGAGCTATTTGAAGGGGCGGCACCTTCGGGGGAAGGAGCACCACGAGGAGGCCCTTCGCGCCTTCGAGGAGGCCGTCCGCCTCGACCCGGCTCACGCTCCCTCGTGGACGGGCCTCGCGGAGATCACCGTGCTCTCGGCCCACATGGGCATGATCCCGCCTCGCGCCGCCTGCACGGCCGCGAGGAAGGCGCTGGCGACCGCAAGAGAGCTGCAGGGAGAGTCGGCGGAGGGTCTCCATGTCGAGGCTTTCGCGGCCTTCCTCGAGCGCCGGTGGGAGGCGATGGAGACGACCTGGCGCCGGGCGCTCGAAATCCAGCCGGATCACGTCCTCGCCCTGGGCTCGTTTGCGATCAGCCTCTGCGCGCGCCAGAAGCTCGACGAGGCCCTGCCTCTCTTCGAACGCGCCCGGGAAGCCGATCCGCTCGCGTCCTTTCCCTACACCCTCGCCGGATGGGGGCTGCTGATGTGCGGAAAGCCGGAGGAGGCCCTGCGCCACGTCGAGGACGCGCTCACCTTCGAGAAGGAGGACGCCTCGGCCATCGCGGCGTCGTGCCTGGCGAACGTCGCGTTGGGAAGATTCGACCAAGCGATCGCGGCGGGAGAGCACGGTGTCGCGGTAGCGCATCGGGCGCCCTTCTTTCTCGGCGTCCTGGGATGGGCGCTCGCCGCGGCGGGCCGGGACGGCGAGGCCCGGGCGGTTCTCGAAGAGTTGAGAGCCCGGCCGCCAGGGGCGCCCACCGCCGTCTCCGAGGCCTGGCTGCTCGGCGCGCTCGGCGAGATCGACGGCGCGTTCGACGTGCTCGCACGGGCAGAAGAGGAGCACCAGGGCATCCTGTGCTACACCGGTTTACCCGGCTTCGATTCGCTTCGCGCCGACCCGAGGTTCGGGGCGCTGCTGGAGAGGCTCGGGTTATCGTCCGCCTGACTTCCTGATCCCGTGAGCCCTTGCGGGTCCGGGAATTCGCTTTATGCCCGGCGCGAGTCTCAGAACATCATCACGCCCTTCGTCGTGGTCGTCTGATCGCACTTCTCGCACCCCCCGGACTTGATGCAGTCCACGTTGACGCCGCCGGGGATCTTGGTGGTTTTCGGCTGGCAGTCCGGCTTGTTCGGCTCGGCCTTGGTGCACCGGCAGGTCACGCTCGTCGTGACACCCAGGCCGCCCCCGATCTGTCGGGCGATGAGGATGACGCTGGACGTGACCAGGACCTCCCCGGGCTTGAGGTCGATCCGTACGCTTCGGGGATCAGACTCGGTTCGCCCCTGGTGGGGTTTGCGGGGGCGCGCGGGAGCGGAGCGTTTCATCGGAGGTCTCCTTTCGCTTGGCCGGCCGCGAAACCGATGCGGCGGCTGCAAGGCTAGTATCTCGCCGCAGAACGGTATCGGCCGAGGCAAAGGACCTGGCTTCCGTCATCTCGCATCCCGCGGTTCCGCTCGCGCTGGCGGTGGCGCTCGGCCCGAGCCGCGTCCCGGCCGCGCTGGCAGTCGTCGGATGCGCGGCCAGCATCCTTCCCGACGTGGATTCCCTGGGCTTCGCGGCGGGAATCCCGTACGGTCACCCCTTCGGCCATCGCGGCTTCACCCATTCGATCTTTTTCGGATTCCTCACCGCGCTCGCGTGCCTTCCGTTCGCCGGGAGGCTCGGCGCCTCCCCGGCGGTCACTTTCGCCTTCGTTTTCCTGAGCACCTGTTCTCACGGAATCCTCGACGCCATGACGACCGGTGGACTCGGAGTCGCCTTTTTGAGCCCCTTTTCGAACTCGCGGTGCTTCCTGCCGTGGCGATCCATCCTGGTGTCGCCCATCGGCGTCGAGCCGTTCTTCTCCCGTTACGGCCTGCGCGTGTTGTGGTCGGAGATCCTCTGGGTGTGGGCGCCCTCGGGGCTTCTCGCCCTGCTCGGGGTGGCGGGTCGGGCTATCCTGAGGATCCTGTAGCCGACCCCTCGGAGGCGGCCGAAGAGGGCTACGTCTTCGCGGCCGCCCCGGCTTCCTCCGAAGCCGCCGCCAATCTCTTCTCTTTCTTGAGCTGAATCTTCTCCATGATGGCCGCGATCCGCGCGTTCTTCAGCCGGCCGCACTGGAAAAAAAGGTCGGCGAGGATGCCGTTCTCGAGCTCGCGGATGGGGATTCCTTCACACGCGTTGACCGCGGCCGCGGTTCGCCGGGCGTTGGGCGGCTCCTGGCAGGAGCCGACGGGCGTACCGTCCGCGGTCGTCACGTGGCAACCGTTCGCGATCCAGGGGGCGGGAGTGTGGGGGCGGGGAGGCCTCATGGGTTCTCGCCTTTCCCTTCAAGCCTATACCGGTCATCTCCCAGCGGGGTAGATCCGGCTTTCCGGGCTTCCAGAGATGGCGATTCGCTCGATCCGACTGTTCCGCCGCGCGGGTTTTCGCTATCCTTTGCGCTGATCTCTCAATTCCGCTGGCATGAAACGAGAATACAGGGAGCCCGACGCGGGCCTACCCGCGCCGATTTAGAAACTTTGGAGGACATTCCATGCGATATCTGACCAGATTGGGGACAGCTCTTTCCCTTGCTGGCCTGCTCGCGGCAAGCGCGCTGGCAGCCCAGCCCGCGGCGAAAGACATTCCGTTGAAGAACTGGGACGTTCCCAGCCTCGCGGAAGCGTCCGGCGAGCTCCGGAAGCTCGTTGACATCTCGCCGGGCATCGCGTTCGTCGCGGTCACGCCATGCCGGATGGTGGATACCCGCAACACTCCGGGACCGTACGGCGGGCCGAAGTTCACGGCCGGCGAAGGTCGCGACTTCGACCTCAATAACCACCCGACGTGCACCGGGATCCCGGCGGGCGTCGATGCGTACTCGCTCAACTTCACGGTGACCGGCACCGATGGCGTCGGCTTCCTCGCGGTCTACCCGACGGGGAGCCCCTTCCCTGGAGTGTCCACGCTGAACTACACCGGCGTCAACGACCAGATCGCCAACGCGGCGATCGTTCCCGCGGGCACCGGCGGCAGCATCCACGTGGACGCTGGGGTCTCCGGAACGCACGTCATCATCGACATCAACGGCTACTTCACCAACGAGTACAACAACAACGTCGGTTTCCAGGCGATCGGCAACATCGCGCCGGGACAGATGGGCCTCTTCAACAACATGAGTGTTGCCGCCAACGCGTGGGGGGTCGTCGGCCTCATCGCCGGAGCCGGGACCGGCTCTCTCTCCGCCGGCGTCAAGGGCGTCTCGGGTCTCGAGCCCGTCGTCGTCTCCGGTGAGCCGTCGGCCGGCGTCATGGGTCTCTCGCGCACCGAGAACGGTGTTTACGGGATCACGACGACGGGGACCGGCGTGGTCGGCCACATGCACGGTCCGGCCGGCCAGGACTTCGGAGCCGGGAGGCTGGCCTTCGACAACGGCGGGACGCGGTACGGCGTGTATTCGGAAGGGAACGCGCACGTCCAGGGGAACTTCACCGCGAGCGGGACCAAGGCGTTCGTGCAGCCGCACCCGCTCGATGCGTCCAAGGAGATCCGCTACATCGCGCTCGAGTCCCCCACGCCGGAGATCTACTTCCGCGGCACGGCTCAGGTCGAGCAGGGCCTCAGCCGCATCCACGTGCCGGAACATTTCCGTCTGGTGGCGCGACCGGGGACGTACTCGACGCTCGTGACCCCCGTGGGCGCCATGGCGACGGTGGCGGTCGTTTCCGAGGACGATACGGGCATCGTCATCCGGGCCTCACGCAACGTAAAGGTTCATTACGTCGTCTACGCCGAGCGCGACGGCTTCGCCGACATGACGCCGATCACGGATAACGTCCATTTCCGGCCGAACGCGAAGGGTGAGATGGGAGCCGGGCTCTCCGATTACCAGCGGCAGATCCTGATCCGCAACGGAACACTCAACGCCGACGGCACCGTCAACTCCGAGACGGCGGACCGTCTCGGGTGGAAGATCGACTCGCGGAAGGGGCACCCGGCGCAGGCCGCGCCCAAGAACTAGCGGCGCCCTCTTTATTTCGCTGAAGGCCGCGGCATGCGCCGCGGCCTTTCTTATTTCGCGCTCCGGCTGCCCGGCCTGTACTCCCAGGCCGTCTGGGCCGCGGCCCCGTCGGCGAACCGCGTATCCACGTACTCCGAGAACTCGATTGAGCGGTCCAGAACGCCGGTCTCGATCATCAGGTCGCGCACCATGTCGAAGTCCGGCTTGCGCGGCGCGAGCCGCGTGTAGATGACCCGGTCGAGCGGCTTCGTCAGGGCGTGGCGGAGGAGCTCCGGAGGCTGCCGGAAGTAATAGCGGCCGACGAAGTCGGCGGCGTGCTCGCGGTGCTCCCGTCCCTCGTCGAGCCAGAGACCGGAGCGGGCTATCCCGTCCACGAGGGTCTGCACGGCCTGCGGCCTCTTCGCGATGACGTCCTCGCGCACGACCACGACGCAGGACATGTAGTCGGGCCAGTACTCCCGGGCATGGAAGAGGACCCGCCCGAAACCTCCGATCTCCGCCTGCGAGGGATAAGGCTCGCCCATGGAGAAGGCGTCGATGGCGCGCGCGGCCAGCGCGCCGGCGACGTCGGGAGGCGCCATCTCGACGAGCTCGACGTCGGAGGCCGAGATCGCGTGCTGTTTGAGGGCCTTGAACACGATGAGCCGCTCGTCGGAGAAGCGGCTCGGGATCGCGACGACGCGACCGCGCAGGTCGGCGACGGACCGGATCGGCCCGTCGCTGCGGACGACCACGGCGCTGCCGTAGCGGTGGCCCAGATAGACGATGCGGATCGGGACGCCCTGGGCCTTCAAGGCGATCGCCATCGGGGCGACCATGAAACCCACCTGCATCCGGTTGGAGATCAGCGCCTCCTTGATCTCCGGGAAGCCCTGGAACATCCGCGGGATGAAGATGTTCCCGTCGAGCGAATAGCGCGAAATGAAGTCGGTCACCGGGCAGGTCAGGTGGCAGGTGACGGGGATGTACGCGACGGTCAGCTTGCGCTCTTCCTCGGGAAGGTAGGCGTTGAAGACCGTGGACCAGTCCACGTTCCACGTCAGGTGCGCGGCCGACACGACGCCCGTCCAGAGAAGCGCGCCGATGGCCAGCCGCCGCGCGCCGCGTCCCGGACCGGAGAGGGTCATTCCGTCCGGAATCCCCAGCGCAGGGCGCGCAGCCGCTCCATCCGTAGCATCATCACGTTCAACCCGAGGCCGATGAGTCCGATCAACAGCATGGCCGCCACGACGAGATCGTAGCGTTTCCCGGCGTTGCGCGCGTCGATGACGAGATAGCCCAGACCCGAGTTCACCGCGATCATCTCGGCCGCGACGACGACGACCCATGCGACCCCCAGCGCGATCCGCAACCCCGTCAGGACGTTGGGGAGCGCCCCCGGAAAGATGACGCGGGCGAAGAGGGCGAGCGGAGAGAGGCCGAAGTTCCTCCCGGCGGCCAGGTGGGTCACCGAGATGTTGCGCACCCCGTTCATCGTCGCGACGAGCACGGGAAAGAGCGAGGCGAGGAAGATCAGGAAGATCGTCGCCACGTTGCCGACCCCGAACAGCACGATCGCGACGGGGATCCAGGCGAGCGGGCTGATGGGGCGGAGAAGCTGGATCAGGGGGTTCGCGGCGGCGGCCGCGCTCTCGTTCCAGCCGAGAAAGGCGCCGAGGGGGATGCCGATGGCGAGGGCCAGCCCGTAGCCGGCCGCGACGCGCATCAGGGAATCGGAGATGTAGGACCACAGGAGCCCCTTCTCGGCGAGCTCGCGCACTCCGGCGACGACCGCGAGGGGACCCGGGAAGACGTCGGTGGCGCTCAGTTTCACCGCGGCCTGCCAGATCCCGAGCAGAGCGGCTGCCGAAAGAGCGGGCCAGAAAACCCGCTCGAACGGCCAGACGGGACGGGCGGCGGGCGAGGCCTTCTCGGGCGCGTTCCCGGTCCCTGTCATCTCAGATCTTGTGCGCGAGTCCGATCTCCTCGAAGATGCTGTCGCGCAGCTCGAGGTAGCGCCGGGAGCTCAGGTCCCGCGGATGGGGCAGGTCGATCTCCAGAACGCGCCGGATCCGTGCCGGACGCGCGGAGAGCACGACGACGCGGTCGGCGAGCTGGACGGATTCCTCGATGTCGTGTGTCACGAAGAGAATCGTCTTCTTCTCCGCCTCCCAGATGCGCAGAAGCTCTCCCCGCATGACCATCCGGGTGATCGAGTCGAGGGCGCCGAACGGCTCGTCCAGGTAGAGCACGTCGGGGTTCACGGCGAGGGCGCGCGCGACCTCGACGCGTTGTTTCATCCCTCCGGAGAGCTCCTGCGGATACGTCCCTTCGAACCCCGTCAGGCCGACGAGGTTTACGTAGTACGCGATGCGCTGGGCGCGCTCCGCCGGCGAGAGCTTCGACAGGCCGAAGCCGATGTTGCCTTCCACCGTCAGCCACGGGAAGACCCCGCGCTCCTGGAACACGAAGATTCGGCGCCGATCGGGCCCGCGGACCTCTTCCCGGTCGATCTCGACGACTCCGGCCGTCGGGGCGAGGAATCCGCCGACGATGTTGAGAAGAGTCGATTTCCCGCAGCCCGACGGGCCCAGGATGCAGACGAGCTCTCCTTCCCGGACGTCCAGGTCGATGTCCTCGAGCACGCGCACTTCGCGCCCCTCCGCGGCGAACGACATGTTCACCCCGCGAACGCTGACCTTGACGCGTCCGGGGTCGGGAGCGGGCGCGATCTTCACCGCCCGGCCGTCCGGGCTCTTCGCGGCGCGGGGGCGGCGGCGGCGAAGCCCCACCGGACGGAGGGGGAGCGTTCCAGGCGGCGCATCGCCGAATCGAGCGACAGTCCGATGACTCCGATCATGACCATTCCCGCCACGACGAGATCGTAGCGGTTGCCGGCGTTGCGCGCGTCGATGATGAGGAACCCGAGGCCGGAGCTGACCGCGATCATCTCCGCGGCCACGACGACGAGCCAGGCGATCCCGAGAGTCAGCCGCAAGCCGACGAGGAGCTGCGGGATGGTGGCCGGATAGACGACCCGGCGGAGGAGCTCGGAGCGCGTGAGCCCGAAGTTCCGCCCCGCCAGGAGGTGCATCTGAGGCACGTTGCGGACCGCGTTCATCGCGGCGAGGGTGATCGGAAAGAACGATCCGAGAAAAATGATGAACGTCGCCGAGGCGTCGCCGACCCCGAACCACAGGATGGCGATCGGGATCCAGGCGAGGGGTGAGATCGGCCGGAAGACCTCGATCAGCGGAGCGCTCGCCATCCGGGCGCGGAGGTTCCAGCCGAGCCAGATGCCGAACGGGACGCCGAGCGCGATCGCCAGGAGGTATCCCCACGTCACCCGGAAGAGCGACGCCACGACGTGCTTGAAAAGGAATCCCTGCCAGGTCAGCTCGACGAGGGCCTGGAGGACCTGGGCGGGGGAGGGGAGCAGCGTCGTCTCGGCAGACCGGATCGCGAGGTCCCATGCCAGCACGAGCCCGGCGATGCCGGAGAGCGCGAGGAGAACACGCTTGAAGGAGAAGGTGCGGCGGTCTACCGGAGGCCGCGGGAGCTCGTCGGAAGTCGCTCGCTCGCTCATGATGCTGGGCCCCGCAAAACCCGCGCAGTCTAACAGGCGAAGAGGCAATCCCGGCGCGAGCGCGCGGCCAAACGAGGTCTTGACAAGCCGCGGCGCTTGCCCCAACGTACACGCCCCATGAGCGCCGCGATTCGCCTTTGCCCCGCCTCCTCGGATTCGAGGATCGCGCGCCGCGCCCGCGCCCGAAGCGACGTCTTCGGGGCGCAGCGGGCTTAGACTCCCACCGCCACCGCCGCCGATGAAACGCCGCATGCCGGCCGTCTGTCTTGCTTTTTCGGGTGGTCTCGACACCAGCGTCATCCTCAAATGGC
>JBHENW010000003.1:0-21891 GCA_046261875.1 Thermoanaerobaculia bacterium
GATCAGTTACCTGGGTGTGACGATCGGCCGTGCGCCGAAAGGCCTTACCTCGAGGTCCAGCGAGGCGGACTTCGATCGTTATTTCACCAACAAGAACTGGTACCCCGTCGGCACCTTCGACGAGACGCAGGACGGCATCGGGAACCCGGTGGTGAACCAGCCGCTCTTTCGACAGGACCTCGCGGCGCCCTGGAGCAGCAGCGCCGAATTCCGCTTCCTCGACAACATTTCCAACGGCTCATACACCCAGAATCTGGACCCGACAATACTCGTGACCGCCGATGGCCGCGCCTTCGCGCGCGAGGTTGCCGGCCCCCTCGGAATGATGATGACCCGCGGCTATGCGCGCATCCTCGAGCAGACCGAAGTCACGGGCTATCCGTACGTCCGGGCGCGGGTGGGCGGGAAGATCGGGAGCGACGAGACCCAGGTGCGCCGGCGCGTAGATGACAAGAGGCTCTTCGACATGAGCGCCTACATCAGCCAGTTGCCAGCCCCTCGCGGCGCTAGCGTCGATCCGGCGATGTCAGCGCAGGGGCGCGAGGTCTTCCGGCGCAACTGCACTGCGTGTCACAACGTCGACCAGTCGAAGCCTGTCCCGCCGCTGATCGTGAGCCTCGGGCAGCTCTGGCCGGCCTACCGCCCCATCGTCCTGATGCCGCGTGTAAAGACGCTCAGTCCTGTTCAGAATTCGCCGGGAATCTATGACGACAAGCTTATCATCGCGGACGCTAGCAAGCGTGGCGACCCGAAAGGCATCCCGATGCCCCTCCTCCTCGACCTAGCACGCAAGCGAATGTTCCTGCACGATGCCTCGGTTCACGGGATGGAGTCGCTGTTCGACCCACGCCGCGGTGCGCGAGAACCGCACCCGTTCTACATTATCGATCCGAACAGTCGCGCGGATCTGATCGCCTTCCTGAGGGGGCTCGACACCGGCGCACGTTAGCGGGCAGGGGATGCCGCTTACGGTGGAAGAGGACGAAGCGGCGGACCCAGCCGACATATGCCTCTTCGGTCCGCAGACTGTAATGACGCGCGCGAACGGCGATCCGCAACTGGTCGAGCAAGCGAGGCTGTCCGCTCCCGCTGTCTTTGAGCGGTGCCCATGGCGGCGAAGAGGGCCGCGGAGGAAGGTCCATGCTCCTCCCTAATGTCTTGTTGCGTGCTTCAGTCGTACACGCCGTCGGCGTACCAGGCGGTGCCCGCGCGATTCCGATAGACCCGGTACAGCCCGCCGTCCGAAAGCTCGACGTCCCAATAGTCGCGGCTGGCCGGCGCCTCCGACCACCAGGCCTCCTCCAGAGACCACGGCCCGGCGGCGACACGGATGGAGCCCTGGATCTCGGGGCGCGGCGCGTCGTCGCCGTGACCGCCCACGGACTTCATGGAGACGAGCTGCAGCCGTGAGCCGGCTTCCCTGGTGATGACTTCCAGCTCCACGGGCGGGCGCAGGACCCGCACCGCGAGAAGGCCCCGGCCTCCCTTCGCCGGCTGCGGGATGCCGGGCGGGGCCGGCGGAGTGAAGTGAACCGACGCATAGCGCTCGGGGCGGTGGCCGTCCACGGTCCGGGGCGATCCGACGCGGTCGGCGCCGAGAAGAGACGCGAGGCGCGCGATCGTCGTCGCGAGACGGTCGGGCGAGAGCGCGGGCGCTCCGAAGAGCGTGAGCTGCGCGCGGCGCGGCTTGTCGGGATGTGCGGTAAAGGAGAACCCGGTCACGGGCGCGCCTGGCTGGCGCGCCTCGAGCTCCAGGCGAATCAGGGTCAGGAGGGTCTTCACGTCTCGCGTGGGGGCGGGGAGAGCGAGCCCACGCGCGTCGTGCCCTTCGGGATCGAGCTTCAGGGTGAGCTCGAGGCGCGCGCAGGCGAGCCCCTGCCGGTCCAGCCGTCCAGCCAGCCGTTCGAGCGCCGCGTTTGCCATGAAGAGAAACGGCTCGAGGTTGACGAGCGGCCAGTCGAGCTCGATGCCTTCCGTCAGCGCGAGCGGCGGGAACCGGGGCTCGAGCGGGCGGGGGTCCAGGCCCCGCGCAGTCTCGTGGAGCTGCCGGCCGATCTCGCCGAGCCGGCTCGCGACCTCGCCCTCCGGGAGCTTCGCCAGCTCGCCGATGGAACGGATGCCCCAGCGCTCGAGCGTTTCCGCCACTTCGATCTCCGGCGAGAGGCGGCCGAGGGGAAGCGGCGCCAGGAACTGCGCCTCTTCCCCCGCCGGCACGATGCGCGGCGTCTCCGGAAGCCCGGCGGCCACACGCGCGGCGAGTTTCGAGGCCGCGATCCCGACGCTCGCCGGCATCCCGCATTTTTCGACGGCGAGGATCACGGTCTGCGCGAATTCGCGTTCGCGGGGACGCGAAGGATCCGCATCCGCGGATCCGGCGAGTCCCGGCAGGCCTGCGAGGTCCAGGTACATGACGCCCTCTCCCGCGTCCTCGACGCGCGGCGAGAAGCCGTCGGCCACTTCGAGCAGCGCTTCCTGGGAGGCGCGCTCGCTCTCGGCGTCCCGCCCCTTCGCGATCAGGCGGGGATAGAGCGCGCGGGCCTGCGGCAGGGTGAGTCCGGGCCGGATCCCGGCTTTTCGCGCGGCGCGGGTCGCCGCGATGACGCGCGCGGCGTTGCCGTTGCCCTCGCAGACGACGATCGCCTCCCCTTTGAGCTCCGGCTCGCTGCGCAGCCGCGCCGCGAGCGGGAAGAGCGGCACGCGAACGCATGCGATGCGGGAGGAGGACATCGGTCACGCCGTAAGACGGATCGATTCGTTGGAGATCGCGACAGCCGGCGCACCCGAAGGGATCGCGTCGGGCAGGACCAGCGTCTCCGACACCGATCCTCCCGGACGCGAGTGGCTGTCTTTCTCCAGACGCAGCCGCGAGGTGATTCCGACGAGAAGGCGCGGCGACGCGCCGCCCCCCTGCCACCGCGTCTCGCCGGTTCCCGCGGAGAGGACGACTTCCGCCGCGATGCCGCTCATGCGGAAGGGGCTGGAGACGAGGAGCGCGGCGTCCTGCGTCTGGGCGGCGCGCGCCAGGCGCACCCACGCGGCATCCGGCGTGTACCTCTCTCCCCGCACCGGGGGCAGGCCGAGGTCGAGCACGACGAGGGGGAATCCGGTCGCCAGCAGCATCTCGGCGCTCGCCAGCGCGTCCTTCAATTTCCGCGGGCGCGCCCAGAAAAGGCAGCGCAGGTCCACGCCCGCCACCTCGGCGAGGGCGGGGTCAAGGTTCCCGCCGAGATCCACGAGCGCCGCCGCCTCGCCGCGGCTGGTCTGCGTCGCGAGCGCGGCGATGCCCAGGGAGAACCGTCCGCTCGACCGCCGCCCCACGAGCTCGACGAGTTTGCCCTTCGGCAACCCGTCCTGCAGGAGGCCGTCGAGGTACGCGGCGCCCGTCGGCAGCGGGACCCTGTGCTCGCTGCGCGAGGAAAGCTCCGAGGCCAGACGCAGCTTCCCTTCCAGTCCCGAGAGCAGCCCGCCGGGCTTCTTCGCATACCCCTTCCCCTCCAGGAGCTCTTCGAGAACCAGAGCCTGCGAGACGGTCATGCGTCACCTCCCCCGAAGGGGAAACCGTCACGTTAGGCGTTAAAAAGGCGTAAGTCAATGACATGATAACTCCCAGCCCTCCATATAGATACGGAATCCGAGCTAAGCGACGAGGACCTGCCGCCGCGTGGTCGGCGCGACGCGCTCGTCGGGAGTCAGGATCCCGCGGAAGTTCAGGGGATCCGCGGCCGAGACGAGGACGCCAGCCGGGTCCGCGTCCGACCGCGACCGGCGCCGCACGGCGCGCAGCAGCTCGATCGCTTCGGGCAGAGCGTACTGGTCGCCGTCGAAGCCGGCCACGAAGCGCCCGCCACGCATCTCTCCGCGCGCTTCCAGAACGCGCAGGCTCCGGGCGATCTCGCGCCACGGCAGGGGCTGCTTCTCGCGCGCGAGCGTCCGGCGGAAGACGACGCCGGTCCGCCGCAGCAGCCGCCGCGCGATGAACTCGGCCGAAGGCGCCGTTGCGGAGTCGCGGCGCACGACGCTCCACCGGCCCGCCGACAAGCCACCGTGCCGCCGCCGCCACGACGGCACGATGAACCACCGCAGCCCGCTGAAAGAGTCGCATGTGACCCGGCCCAGCCGGATGAGCTCCGTCAGCCCGTCTTCCACGAGGGTCGCCTCGCGTTTCGTCGCGCGGAGGATCTCCTGGAAGAACATCGCGCCGCCGCGGGACAGCGCGTCGTGCACGGCCGCGGCCACGTCGGAGAGCTCGGGGCCCGGGATCGCCGACGCGAGCGCGGTCCACTCTTCGAGGTCCTGGCGCATCACGAGGCACACGGGCGTCCGCCGGATCGGTCCCGAGCCGGCGGTCCAGAGACGCGCCCATGCGACCTCGCCGGAGAGCGTGAGCTGGTCCAGCCATTCCCGCTTGTAGCCGCGCACGCGCGCCGGCAGGACGTTGCCCTCCCAGCGCGCCGCGGGGATCTCGAAGCCGGCGAGCTGCGCAACGACGTGAGCGACCCCGGAGGGCCCTTCGAGCTTGTGGTCGGGATCGACGTGCTGCCAGCAGGAAAGGAACCGGAGGAAGTCCGCCGCCGTGACGGGCTCGATCTCGCGGCGCAGCCGCTCCATGGTGTAGCGATGGATGCGGGAGAGGAGGCGCCGGTCGCACCAGGCCTCGCGGCCGGCGATGCGCGTGCGCAGCACCGCGCCTTCCGTCTCGAGCGCGATCAGGAGCGAACGCTCCTCGCCTGTAGGGCCGACTTCGATGGGGCCGAGCGCTTCCATCCGGCCTCGCATCACGGCCTTCGGGTCCCGCGTCGCTTCCACGGCGAACCACCGACCCCGCTCGAGGACGACGCGGCGGGTCCGCTCGAGGTTTTCCAGCCACGGCTGCCACGCGCTCCCCTCCTCGGCCGTGACGTATCCCATCCAGAGGAGCGCCTCGTGGACCTCCTCGGCGTCCGCCGGCTGCGGCCAGGCTTCCTCGCGGACCCGCTCGATCGCGTCGGCGTCCAGGTTGCCGAGCTCGTCGGCCGTTCGGACGTCGAGGACCCGCCGCGACATGACCGCGTGCGTTCGCCTCTCTTCGAGCGGCGCGTCGTCGAGGAATGTGTACGGCTGCGAGGAGAGGATCCCGCGCGCGAAGGCCGAGGGCTCGACGGTGTCGATGGCGATCCGCTCGATCGAGCCGTCCTTCAAGCCGCGCAGCACCTCGAGGAATCCCTCGACGTCCATCGCCTCGGTCAGGCAGTCCTCGATCGTCTGGGCGACGATGGGGTGATCCATCGGCACCGGGATTGGGCCGCCGGGGAGCGTCTCGGGGCAGGCGAGGACCTGCGGGAAGGCGGCGGCGAGCAGGTCGTTCGCGCGCATGCGCAGGATCGGCGGCGGGATGCGCTTGCCCCCTCGCGACCGCTCGAGCATCAGTGAGCGCTGCACGTTCCAGCGCCAGCGCGTCTCGAACATCGGGGCCGGCAACAGCGCCTGTATGAGCACGTCCCGCGCCGTGGCGGGGTTCAGGTAATCGAAGACCTCCTCCAGCGGGAAGCTGTGCTGGGCGCCGAGGGAGAGGACGATCGCTTCCTCGTTGGCCGCCGCCTGGAGCTCGAAGCCGAAGCCGACGCAGAACTTCTTGCGCAGCGCGAGGCCGAACGCCCGGTTGATGCGCGACCCGAAGGGCGCGTGCACGACGAGCTGCATGCCCCCGCTCTCGTCGAAGAAGCGCTCCAGGATGACGCGCTTCTGAGTCGGGACGGCGCCGAGCGCCTCGCGCCCCGCCGCCACGTAGTCGGCGATCTGCACGGCGGCCCCTTCGGGCAGGGCGTCCCCGCACTCCGCGCGGAGGAAGGCCGCCGGAGCGGCTCCGGCCTCCATGGACTCCTCTCGCAGCGCGGCGATCCCCGACGCGAGCTCCCGCGTGCGGCCGGGGCCCTCGCCGAGCCAGAAGGGGATCGTCGGGGGCTGGCCTTTCGCGTCGGCCACCCGCACGACGCCCGACTCGACCCGGAGGATCCGCCAGGAGGTGTTGCCGAGCTGGAAGATGTCCCCTTTGTTCGACTCGATTGCCCAGTCCTCGTTGACGGTCCCCACGAGCACGCCCTCCGGCTCCAGGCGCACCTGGTAGTCGGCGGTGTCCGGGATCGCGCCACCGGAAAGCAGCGCCGCGAGCCGCGCGCGCCGCGTGGCGCGCAGGCGGCCATTGACGCCGTCGCGGTGAAGGAGAGCGCGCCGCCCACCGCTGTGGAGCGCGACGATGCGGTCGAAGTCGTCCCGCGAGACGTCGCGATAAGGCCAGGCGCCGCGGGAGAGGGCGAAGAGCGCGTCCTCTTCGTAGGGCTGCGCGACGCAGGCCGCGACGATCTGCTGCGCGAGGATGTCCAGCGGCCTCGGCGGAACGGGCGTGCGATCCAGGACCGAGCCCGCGATGCAGCGCAGGATCGCCGCGCCCTCGACGAGCTCGTCCAGAGTCAGCGGGAAGAGGCGCCCCTTGGGGACCTTCCGCAGGGCATGGCCGGAGCGGCCGACGCGCTGGAGAAACGTCGCGATCGAGCGGGTCGCGCCGATCTGGACGACGAGATCCACGTCCCCGATGTCGATGCCGAGCTCGAGCGACGCCGTGGCGACGAGGGCGCGGAGCTTGCCGCTCTTCAACCGCTCTTCGGCGTCCAGGCGCCGCTCGCGCGAAAGGCTCCCGTGGTGGCTCGTCACGGCGTCCTCGCCGAGAAGATTCGTGAGCTGCCCGGCGATCCGCTCCGCCATCTTGCGCGTGTTGACGAAAACCAGGGTCGTCCGGTGCTCCTGCACGAGTGTGGCCACGCGCGCGTAGATCTCTTCCCACTGCTCGTGCGAGCAGACCGTGGAGAGCGGCGAGGGCGGGACCTCCACGGCGAGGTCAAGCCGGCGGAAGGTGCCCGCGTCCACGAGCCCGCACTCGCGTCCCGGGCCGACGAGGAACCGGCCGACCTCCTCCAGCGGCTTCTGCGTCGCCGACAGTCCGACGCGCTGGACCGGGCGCCCGGTCAGCTCTTCGAGCCGCTCGAGCGAAAGAGCCAAATGGCTGCCTCGCTTGTCGCGAACGAGGGCGTGGATCTCGTCCACGATGACCGTCTCGACGGTGCGCAGGATCCCGCGCCCGCTGTCGCTCGTCAGGAGCAGGTAGAGCGACTCGGGCGTCGTCACGAGGATGTGCGGCGGCCGGCGAGCCATGGCCCCGCGCTCGGACTGCGGCGTGTCCCCCGTGCGGACGAGGACGCGCACTTCGGGAAGCGACGGGTCGGCCTCGCGAATCTCCGCGAGAGGCCCCTGCAGGTTCTTCTGCACGTCGTTGGAGAGCGCGCGCAGGGGCGACACGTAGAGCACACGCGTCGCGTCATCGAGCGCCTCTCCCCGGCGGAAAAGCGAGTCGATCGCCGACAGGAAGGCGGCGAGCGTCTTGCCCGAGCCGGTCGGCGCCGCGATGAGCGCGTGGCGGCCGGCGCGGATCAGCGGCCAGCCTTCGACCTGGGGCGGCGTCGGCTCGCCGAGCCGCGAAGAGAACCAGGCCGCGATCGCCGGGTGGAAGGAGGCCAGGGAAGTCACAGAGATCCTCTTTACCACGGTCGCACGGTCGTTCGTTTGGGTTGCGCGGCGGGGTCCGACTATGATCCGGCGGCCTCACGGCGGGAAATCCCATGAGCGAAGCGATCGACGCGCCCCCCGTGTCTCCTCAGAACGCCTCCCGCGGCTTCTGGAAGGGCGTCCGCGAGGCGATCCGCGGCACGCAACAGGACTACACGGAAGGGCCGATCGGACGGGCGATCTTTCTCCTCGCCGTGCCGATGGTGCTCGAGATGGTCCTCGAGTCCGTCTTCGCGGTCCTCGACGTCTTCTTCGTCTCGAAGCTCGGCCCGGACGCGGTCGCGGCCGTCGGGATCACGGAATCCCTCATGACGATCATCTACGCCGTCGCGATCGGCCTCTCCATGGGCGCGACGGCGACCGTGGCGCGCCGGATCGGGGAGAAGAACCGCGAAGCGGCCTCCATCGCGGCGGTCCAGATCATCGCGCTCGGGGTGCTCTTCGCCTCGGTGCTCGGGATCGTCGGAGGGATCTTCGCGCCGCAGTTCCTCGAGCTGCTCGGCGCCTCCCCCGGCGTCGTGGCGATGGGGACCGGATACGCCCGCCTGATGCTCGGCGGCAACGCCACGGTCTTCCTGCTCTACCTCATCAACGCGGTCTTCCGGGGGGCCGGGGACGCCTCGATCGCCATGCGCGTCCTCTGGATCGGCAGCGCGATCAACATCGTGCTCGATCCGCTGCTGATCTTCGGGATCGGACCCTTCCCGGAGCTCGGCGTGACGGGCGCCGCGATCGGCAACAACGTCGGGCGCGGCATCGCGGTGCTCATACAGCTCTGGACGTTGGCCCGGGCGAAGGGCGGGCGAATCGAGATCCGCCGGCGGCACCTGCGGCTGGATCCCCCGGTCATGGGGAGCATCCTGCGCCTCTCGGGGACCGGGATCCTGCAGGTCCTGATCGGCACGGCGAGCTGGCTCGGGCTCATACGGATCCTGACGGCGTTCGGAAGCGCGGCGGTCGCCGGCTACACGATCGGGATCCGCATCATCATCTTCGCGCTGCTCCCCTCCTGGGGGCTCTCCAACGCCGCCGCGACGATGGTCGGGCAGAACCTCGGGGCCGGCAAGCCGGACCGCTCCGAGCGCGCCGTCTGGATCGCGGCGTTCTACAACTGCCTCTTCCTGGGGTCGGTGGGGCTGATCTTCGTCCTCTTCGCCGGGCCGATCATCGACCTCTTCACGTCGGACCCGGCGGTCCGCGCCTTCGGCGTCGATTGCCTCCGCATCATCAGCTACGGCTTCGTCTTCTACGCCTACGGGCTCGTTCTGGAGCAGGCGTTCAACGGTGCCGGCGACACCTGGACGCCGACCTACCTGAACCTCTTCTGCTTCTGGCTCTGGGAGATCCCGCTCGCGTACGTCTTCGCCGTGCGGCTCGGCTGGGGGCCCCGCGGGGTTTTCATCGCGATCACGATCGCCTTCTCGACGCTCGCGGCGGTCTCCGCCGTCCTCTTCAAGCGCGGCAAGTGGAAAGAGAAGAAGGTCTGAAAAAGGGCCGCCGCCGCATGCGGCTGCCGGCCTTCCGCGTTCCGCCCGGCGGCCCTGCGCGCCTGGGGCGCCGCGATCCGGCTTACACGGGCCGTTTCCGGGACGGACGAGCCGCGGAAGGGAAGATCCGTGAGGACTGCGCGGAGCTCGCACGCCTGCAGGACCGCTTCCTCGCCCAGGAGTCCCGCGCCCTGTTGTTGATCTTCCAGGGCATGGACGGGGCCGGCAAGGACGGCACGATCAAGTTCGTCATGTCGAGCGTCGATCCGCAGGGGTGCACGGTCGCCGCGTTCAAGCGGCCCACGCCGGCGCAGCTGCGCCACGACTACCTCTGGCGTTTCGTCTGCAAGCTGCCCGAGCGAGGAAAGATCGGGATCTTCAACCGCTCGTACTACGAGGAAGTCCTGCGGACGCGCGTCCATCCGGAGGAGCTCGAGGCGCAGAAGCTACCTCCGGTTCACGGGCGCCGAGCCGGGGCGCTCTGGAAGTGCCGGTTCCGCGAGATCAACCACCTCGAGGAGCACCTCGCCGACAATGGCACGATCATCCTCAAGTTCTTTCTGCACATCTCGAAGGCGAAACAGAGGGAGCGCCTACTCGAGCGGACGGACCTCGCCGAGAAGAAGTGGAAGTTCTCGCCGGAGGACCTGAAGGAGCGGCGTCACTGGAACCGGTACATGGACGCCTACGAGGAGGCTCTCGGGGCGACGAGCACGCGCCGTGCGCCCTGGTACGTGATTCCGGCGGACAACCGATGGTTCAGCGCCCTCGCGGTGGCGGAGATCGTCGTGAGCGTCTTGAAGGATCTCCGGCTGAAGTACCCGTCGCCCACCGCGGAGGAGAGAAGGGAAATGTCGCGGGCGCGGCGCAAGCTTTTGCAGGAAAGGAAGCCGTCCCGCAGGTCTTGACAGATACGAACGGTCGTGCTTTTATCACCTCGGAAAATGCAGGAATGCACGATTGACCCCTAAAGGCGAGCAGACCCGGGCCGCGATCCTGGACCACGCCGTCGACCTGGCGACGCAGATCGGTCTCGAGGGTCTCACGATCGGACGTCTCGCGGCGGAGCTCGATCTGTCCAAGAGCGGCCTCTTCGCGCACTTCCGCTCGAAGGAGGCGCTACAGGTCCAGGTGCTCGAGGCGGCCTCGCAGCGGTTCGTCGAGCAGGTCATCCGGCCCGCCCTGACCGCTCCGCGCGGGGAGCCGCGGCTGCGCTCCCTCTTCGAGCGGTGGCTCGGCTGGACGCGGACGCATTCGGGCCCCGGAGGCTGTCTCTTCGTCGCGGCGGCGGCCGAGCTCGATGACCGTCCGGGCGTCGTCCGGGACCGCCTCGTGGCGCTCCAGAAGGAATGGCTCGAAGTCATCGCGAACGTCGCGCGCAGCGGGGTGGCCGACGGGAAGTTTCGAAAGAACCTCGACTGCGACCAGCTCGCGCACGACGTCTACTCCGTGATGCTCGGCTATCACCACGCGGCGCGCCTGATGCGCGACCCGCACGCCGCGGCCCGGGCGCGGTCGGGGTTCCGTTCCGTGCTCCAGGCGGCGCTGCGCCCCCGGCGGGCGGCGTGAGTCCCCCACTCGGGCCGGTGCGGATGGCGCTGAGAGGCCTGGCGGCCTTGAGCCCGTCGCTGGCCTCTCATGCCGCGGGTGCTCTCTTTCGCCTGCCGCCGCGGCGCGCGAGGGTCGAAGCAGAAGCGCGCGTTCTGGCGAACGCGACGCCGGAACGCCTCCGGAGCGCATTCGGCGACTCGGTCGCGACCTGGCGCTGGGGAGGGGGCCCGGCGGTCCTTCTGGTCCATGGCTGGGGAAGCCGCGGCGGCCGGCTGGCCTGTTACGTCCCCGCGCTTCTGGAGCAGGGTTACTCGGTCGTGACCTTCGATGCCCCGGGCCACGGCGCCTCTTCGGGCCGGCTCTCCTCGGCCCCGCAGTTCGTGAAGGCGATCGCCGCGGTCGCGGATCGATTCGGCCCCTTCGCCGCCGTGATCGCGCACTCGATGGGCGGCTGCGCCGTCTCGCTCGCCATGCGCGATGGCGTCCGCGCGGAGCGGGTCGTCTTCATCGCCCCCTCCGCGAACCCCGGCGAGTTCTCGAACCGCTTCGCGCAGGTCCTCGGCCTTCGCGAAGACGTCATGGACCGGATGCGCCGGCGCTTCGAGCACCGGTTCGGCTATCGCTGGGAAGACTTCGACGTCACGCGGTTCGTGGATCGCTTCCAGTCGACCCTGCTCGTCATCCACGACCGGGACGATCGCGAGGTCCCGTGGTCCGACGGCGCCGCGATCGCCCGGGCCTGGCCGGGAGCCCGCCTCATCACGACGAACGGTCTCGGCCACAAGCGCATCGTGGAAGACCCGGAGGTCGCCGCCAAGGTGCTTGATTTTCTCCGGCCGCAGACGCAGGCCGCCGGCGCCGCCGTCATCTGAGCCGCAACTTCGCCATGACCCCGGCATGATCGGATGGCCACAGCCCCGAGGGGGTGCGGTCGCCCGCCTCGTTTCCGACAACGGCCACGGACACGACCTCGATGCCCCCGCGCAGAAGGATGAGATCGATGCGCTCGCGCGATGCGGCGAATGGCGTCTGCGCGGTCAGGAGCTCGTCGTGGCAGCATGTGTCGCCCGTTTCGCCGCTACCCATCTCGTTCCATGAGTCGCGGAAACCGCCCGACAGAAGGTTGAAATAGGCAGCCGAGGTCTCGTCACCCGAGGCGTTTGAGTTGAAGTCTCCGACCAGGACCACGGGGAGGTGAGTGCTCGCCGGACCGAGAAGCAGCTCGTTGGACTGCAAGAGCCGGACGAGCTCGTTGTCGGCCTCGAGATGCGTCGTAATGAAACGGAAACGCTCACCGTGGATCCTGACATCCACGGCGCACCAGCCGCGGCGGACGGTGGCAAATCCCAGGTCGAGGTTGCTCTCGAAATTTGACCCGTCCACGTTGGAGAGCTTTCCCGCCGGCTGCCGCTCTCCCCTGGCCAGGATGACTTCGCTCTCCGTCAAACGGATGTCCTCGAGCTCCAGAGGATGCCGCGAACGCACCCGAGGCATCTCGATGTCGAACCCGGTGGAAACCGCGACGACCGCGTAATGCAGGCCCCGATCCAGGAGCGCCTCCTGGAGCAGGCCGATGAAGTCGTATTCCACGTATGTCGCCGGCGTCGGCGAGGGGCCGAGGCTGTCAGAGGGAAACTGTGAGCGGTAGGTGACGGCTTCCTGAAGACCGATCAGATCCGGGCGCGCCCGGTCGATCTCGAGAGCCAAGGCGCGGGCGCGCTCGCGAAAGTCGGTCGCCTGGACCTTCGCCCAGACCTTCGAAACGGCCGCGGGAACGGCGGAAGGATTTTTCCGCTTGGCGTAGATGACGGGAGCGACCTCGGCGCCCAGGTAGAGGTTCCGGGTCATCACCGTGACCGTTCTCTCGCGCGCCCGCGGAGACGTTTCGTTCGAGGCCTCCCCGGCCAGCGAGATGTTCGCGACGGCGACAGCGAGTAGAAACAGAATTGGTTTTCGGATCTTCATGGCGTTCCTCCGTTAAGAGAAGGGTGGCGCCACGAGGCCGGCGAAGTCTCGAAGAACTCCTGGGGATCTCGTGGGGTTCCGCTGTCCGCAAGCGGCGGCTAGGGCTCTCGGACCGTCTCCGTCGATTCGTCCGACGCCGAGGTGCGGAAGGTCAGAAAGACGGACCCGAGCTTGATCTCGTCGCCGTCGGAAAGACGGGCCGGTTTCTTGACAGGCTTTCCGCCGAGAAATGTGCCGTTCTTGCTTCCGAGGTCTTCGAGCCGGGATCCCCTGCTCGATACGAGGATTCGGGCGTGGTGCCGGGAGACGGTCGTGTCGTCGATCTGCACGCCGGTCGCGACGTCGCGCCCCAGCACGTTTTCCCCCTCCGCCAGAGGGATCTCCCTCTTGTCCCAGACGAGCCAGTGCCGGCGCCCCGCCGGCGAGCGGGCCGGCGCGAGTTGTTCCTCCGCGACCGTCTCGGCGGAGAAGGCGTATCCGAAGGAATAGACCGTGCGGATCGGACCGGGGTCGTGCGCCTTCTCTCCGATCGCGGCGCGCAGCTCCGCCGCGAGGCCCGCGAGGTTTCCTTCCGTGACGAAAGTCTCCGGCCAGATGCTTTCGGCCAGCTCGGTTTTCGAAAGGGCGCGGGGGCGCGCCGCGATCAGGAGCTCCAGAAGGCGGAACGCCTTGGGCGAGACGTGGACGGCCTTTCCGCGGCGAAGGAGCTCACGCGTCTCGGAGTCGAACGTGCAGTCCCCGAATCGAACCCGCATGTTCCGCCCTCATGAGAAGCCGAGAAGAACCCCAGGTGTTTCTGGAGACTTCGGCTGCCCGATGGAGCGATCGTGATTATCGCGCAGAAGCAGGACGCCGATGCGCGAAAGGGGGCAGCCATGAAGTGCTCGAATCGACGTTCCCCGATGTTTCTGCTTTCTCTCGTCCTCGTCTCCGGCCTGCTCGCAGGCGGCTGCGCGACGGTCTTCCGCGGGACCAGGCAGAGCGTCGAGGTCTTCACCGACCCTCCGGGCGCCACGGCGATTGCCGGAAACCAGCGGATAACGACACCTGGAACGCTGCGGCTCGCGCGCAAGGAGAAGCTGATCGAAGTCCGAATCGAGAAGGCCGGATATGAATCCCGGATCGCCACGATCGAGCGGCGCGCGAGCGGCCTCGTCTGGCTCAACATGATCGGGATTCCGGCCGGAGCCCTGGCCGGCGGAGTGCTCGGCTCGAAGACGGGCAGCGGGTGGCTCGGAAACTCCGACGAAGGAATGGCCTATGGAGGGGCAATCGCTCCGGCCGCGGCTTTCGCGACGGACTACCAGACAGGCGCCGCGTACCGTCTCGTGCCGGCGAGGCTCGTCGTGAAGCTGACGCCTTCTCCCGAGAAAACAGTGGAAAGGCTCCTTGCTCCGGCGCAACGGCGATGAGGGCGGGCCTAGAATCGATGCCGCGGCGAGAGCATACGAGCGTTCGCGAGCCGAGCCAGATGTCATTCGCGCCGAGGTGGGCCAGGTCGCTGCGGGCAATCTTCGCAGCGCTCTGCCTCGGCGCGCCAGCGACTCTGGTCGCTCAGGCGACGGGAACGACGACCGGCGACATCCGAGGCTTCGTTCGGGACGAATCGGGATCGCCGATGGTGGGCGCGGAAGTCTCCGCCGTCAATCGCGCGACGCAGGCAAAGCGGTCGGACTCCTCGCGGACCGACGGAGCGTTCGCCGTGCGCCTGCTCGCGCCGGGGCGCTATCGCATGACCGTCTCGATGGCGGGTTGGGAACCGGTGCCCGCCGAGGAGGTGGCCGTCACCGTGGGAGCGACGACGTACGTGGATCTGCGAGTCATTCCCCGCGTCGCGGAGTCGGTCGCGGTCACGGCGCAGCCACAGCTCATCGATCGCTCGGCGACGGACGTTTCCGAGACGATCGGCCAACGAAGGATTCTCGACCTCCCGATCAATCAGCGCAACTTCCTCGACTTCGCCCTCACGACCCCCGGCGTCACCCCCGACCGGGGGCCGCAGACCGGCGCCATCACGACGTCCGGCTTCTCGATCAATGGTCAGAACCCCCGCTACAACAACGTGGTCATCGACGGAGTCGACAACAACGACCCGGCGAGCGGATCCGTTCGCGGGACCCTTTCTCAGGACGCGGTGCGCGAGTACCAGGTCATCCGCGCTCCCTTTGCCGCCGAATACGGCCGGGCTGTCGGTGGGATCGTCAACATCGTGACGCGATCGGGGACGAACGACCTGCACGGCTCCGCCTTCCTCTTCTTCCGCGACGAATCTCTGTCCGAGGACAATCTCCTGACGGGAACGCGAACGCCCTACAACCAGACTCAGTACGGCGCCGTGCTCGGGGGGCCGTTACGGCCAGACAAGCTCTTCTTCTTCCTGGCAACGGAGCGGCTCGATGTCGAGGACGCGAACGTAATCGCGATCGGGGACCAAACGATCGGGGACCAAACGGTTGCGGTGATCCGAAGCGCGGGGTTCGAGCTCGAGAATGGCGTTGTCCCTTTCGAACGGGATCGTCAGAGCGTCCTGCTCAAGCTGGATGCGGCTCCCGGCGCCAGCCACTCGCTCTCGGCGAAGGCCACGTACAGCTCGGAAAACGACGAAAACCAGCAGCCCTGGGGCGGTCTCGTGGCGCGCAGCGGCGGGGGCGCGCGCGACCTGCGCGACGCCTCTCTTGCCGCGAGTGCGATCTCGGTGCTTTCGGCCGGCGTGGCGAACGAGGCCCGAGTTCTCTGGAGCGATCGCAGACACCGTCTCGACTCCCTGGACCGGGACGGCGGCCCCTCGGTGAACGTCATCGGCTTCGCGACCTTCGGCAATCAGCGGCTGCTGCCGCAGCCGAGGGACACCCAGACGTGGCAGCTCTTCGACGCGGTTTCCCTGACCCGGGCGAATACGACCTACAAAGCCGGAATCGATTTCGTCCACTCCGAGATCGAGGGGAGCCTGCCGGCCTACTTTGCGGGTTATTACGAGTTCTATCCGCTCTCCGGCGACGTGTCGGCGCTCGACGCGTTCGCGGCCGGGATCCCCGCGGTATTCGTCCAGGGCTTCGGTGACCCCCACAGCGAGGTAGACACGACCGCCCTTTCCGCATTCGGCCAGGGAGAATGGAGCTTCCGGAATCTGCTCGTACGTCTGGGCCTTCGCTACGACCTCGAGAAGCCCGCCGATCCCTTTCCCACCGACTCGGACAACTGGGCCCCTCGCGCTTCGTTCTCGTGGTCCCCGGCCAAGGCCTGGCGGGTGCGCGGCGGCGTCGGACGGTTTTACGGACCCACTTCGGCGGGGCCGCTGTTTGCGGTCGGCGTCCTGGACGGCGAGCAGGTCCAGGTCCATGTCCGAACGATCCTGGGCGGACCTTCACCGCACGAGCCGTGGGGCCTGCCCGGCCGGCGATTCGCCAGCGAGGCCCAGGCGGGCGAATCCGGCGTACCGCTCTCCGTTTTTCGCCGCGGGAGCTTCGAAAGCGCCTCCGCGGATCTGGCGAGCCTCGGCGTGGAGACCGACATCCTGGGCCAGGTGCTCGCCAGCCTGGACTACCTGCGGGTGCGCGGCCGGCACATTCTTGTGGAGCGCAACGTCAATCCGATCGTCTCGCCCGCGGGACGAATCGATCCTGCCTATTCCGAGATCTTCCGTTACGAGTCCACCGGCAACAGTTGGTACGAAGGCGTCACGCTCGGGCTTCGAACACGTTCGGGCGGATCACTCGAGCTCGCCGCCTTCTACACGTACGCCGATGCCGAGGACGACCACATCGACTTCGCCGAAGGCCAGCCCCAGGATCCCCTGGATCCCGCGTCCGAGCGCGGACCTTCGATCCACGTCCCCGAGCACCGGACGACGGTGTCAGCGATCTTTTCGCCCGAAGCAACGGCTCCCGTATGGCTAAAGCACTGGACGCTCGCGTTGATCGCGGAACACTCCGTCGGACGTCCCTACAACGAGCTGGCCGGATTCGATCGCAACCAGAACGGCGATGGGGGTTCTGACCGCCCCGAGGGGGTCGGGCGCAACGCGGGCCGGCTCCCGGATCTCTTCCAGGTCGACCTGAGGGTCGCCCGGCGGTTTCCCCTGGGACGGCTGGAGCTGGAAGGTGTCGCGGAGGTTTTCAACCTCTTCAACCGCGAAAACGTGCTGGAGGTCAACTCGATCCGCTTCGCCAGCTCCGACGGCGCCCCGAACCCGGACTTCGGCCGCCCGACCCGGTTGGCCGACCCACGCCGCCTTCAACTCGGCATCCGGCTCTCCTTCTAGGACGCCGACTAGAATTCGCGCCAGGAGTACTCTTGGCGCTCTCCCGCGGCACCCGACTGGGGCCCTACGAGATCCTGTCGCCGCTCGGCGCGGGAGGCATGGGGGAGGTCTATCGGGCCCGGGACTCGCGACTGCACCGGGACGTCGCCATCAAAATCCCGCCCGAAGAAACGGCTCGCGATCCCGCGGCGCTCGCCCGCTTCGAGCGCGAGGCGCGGGCCGTCGCCGCTCTCTCGCATCCGCACATCCTCGAGATCTACGACATCGGACGCGAGGGGGAAATCGTCTTCGCCGTCACGGAGCTGCTCGAGGGGAAGACGCTCCGACAGAGGCTCCACGAAGCGCTGCCGTGGAGGGAAGCGGCCGAGACGGCCATCGGGATCGCCGACGGGCTCGCGGCGGCGCACTCCCGGGGAATCGTGCATCGCGACCTGAAGCCGGAAAACATCTTTTTGACTTCGGACGGGCGCGTGAAGATTCTCGACTTCGGGCTCGCCCGGCAGGAGCGTGGGCAACCCTCCCCATCCGACCCGACCATCGTGACCTCGACCGAAAGCGGCACCGTCCTCGGGACGGTCGGGTACATGTCGCCGGAGCAGGTGCGGGGGGGAAAAGCGGACCCGCGAAGCGACATCTTTTCGCTGGGATGTGTCATCTACGAGATGGTGACGGGACGCCGCGCGTTCTCCGGCGAGAGCGCCGCCGAAACCCTCGTCGGGATCCTCAGGGAAGAGCCGAAAGATCCCGCGGACCTCGCGCCGGACGCGCCGGAGTCTCTCGCGCGGATCGTCCGGCGGTGCCTGTACAAGGACCCGGAGCGGCGGTTTCAGTCGGCGTGCGACCTTTCGTTCTCGCTCCGGGACGTCCTGACGTCGGGAGCGGCGGAGCGAACGCCTCGGCGCACCCGGAATCGTCCCATCCTGCTGTCGACGGTTGCCGTGGTGGCCGCCCTGGGAGCGCTTCTCCTCCTGTCGCGCGGTTCCCTCACCTCCCCGGCCGCGCCGCCCTCTCGATCCCTCGCCGTCCTTCCATTCGCCAACGCGAGGGGAGATCCGCAGGAGCAATACTTCAGCGATGGAATGTCGGAGAGCCTGATCAACAGTCTCTCGCAGCTCCCCCGACTTCGCGTGCTCGCCCGGACGACTTCCTTCCAGTACCGCGGAGCGGATCCGCGCACCGCGGGCCGGGAGCTGAAAGTGGAAGCGGTCGTGACCGGCACGGTATCGGGGCGGGGGAACCGCATGGTGGTCCAGGCGGACCTCATCGACGTAGCCGATGGTTCCCAGCTCTGGGGCCGCCGGTTCGACGAGGAGGTCTCCGACGTCTTCCGGGTGCAGGAGGGGATCGCGCAGCAGATCTCCGCGTCGCTCCTCGAAGAGCTTTCGCCGGAAGAGGAGCGGCGGCTGGTGAAACGGCACACCCCGGACGCCGAGGCGTATGACCTCTATCTGAAGGGCCGCTACTGGTGGGCCAAGAGGAGCGATGAGGGCTTCGAGAAGAGCATCCATTTTTTCGAGCAGGCGGTGCTGCGGGACCCGAACTACGCTCCCGCCTGGGTCGGTCTGGCCGATGCGTTCCGACTTCTCGCTTTCTACGGCGTGGCGCCGCCGCAGCAGCTTCTTCCCCGCGCAAGCTCCTCGGCCGAGCGGGCGCTCGGACTCGATCCGTCACTCGCCGAAGCGCGCTATTCGCTGGCCGATTCGCTCTACCAGGTGGATTGGGACTGGGAAAGGGCCGGCGTCGAATTCCGGCGGGCCATAACCCTGAACCCGAACTATGCGACAGGCAGGCAGTGGTACTCGAACTACCTCTCCTTGCTGGGTGACTCGCGGGGAGCGCTCCGGGAGATCCGGGCGGCACGGGAGCTCGACCCGTTGAACCTCGTCATCAACATGGACGTCGGGCTCGTGCATTACTGGGCCGGGGATTACCGTCGCGCCATCGAAGAGCTGCGTCAGGCGCTCGAGCTGGATCCGGACTTCGGCCTGGGACACGTGTATCTGGGTCTGGCTCTCCTGCACGACGGGAATTCCTCGGAGTCGATCGATGAGTTCCAAAAGGCCGTCTCGCTGCTGCCGGGTAGCCCTGATCCGATCGCGCTGCTCGGTTACGCCGCCGGAGTCGCGGGCCGCCGTGAAGACGCGCTCCAGTCGCTGCGGGATCTCGAAGAAATGGCCAAGCGGCGTTTCGTGTCCGCGCTCCCCTTCGCCATGGTTCACATCGGCATTGGCGACAAGGAAGCGGCGCTCGACGCTCTGGAGAAAGCCTTCGAGGAACGCTCCGGCCGACTGGTTTATCTCAACGTCGAGAGGGCGTTCGACCCCCTGCGGCAAGAGCCCCGTTTCCAGGCCCTCGTCGAGCGGCTGCACCTCCCCGTTCCGAAACAAACGAAAGTCAGTTGAGAGGCGGGGCCGAGCTGGTTGAAAGCTCGAGCCATTGCCGCGCCTTCCCGGCGACGCGGGAGAGCGAGGCTTCCGTGTCCTCTCCCGCGAGCGACTCGAAAGGCACCCATCGCGTCCGATGGGCCTCCGACACTTCCGAGCCCGGGGGCGCGATGAGCAAATACCGCACGTCGAAGTGGCGGTGCGGAGGCTGGCCGGCGCTCCCCGGGATGTCGTGCACGTCGAGATCGAGGATCCGGTTGCCCAGCGGCGCCTGGAAGTCGCCGATGCCCGTCTCCTCGCGCGCTTCCCTCAGGGCCGCGTCGAAGACGGACGCATCCTCCGGCTCGACGTGTCCGCCGGGCTGGAGCCACCGGCCGAGCCTGCGGTGGTAGCGCAGGAGCGCCTCTCCTCGGGATGAGCGTGCGATCACGGTACTCGCCGTGACGTGGTCGGTGTTCTCGCGGGAGAAGGGGTCCGCCGCTCCCTCGAGCAAGCGGACGAAGCGGCCGAGGATGGCGGTCTCCGCCGGGGCGCCGCGATAGCTTCGGAGGTGTTCGAGGAGCGACGCGGCAGACGGCGGCACGCCGGGATCATACGAAGAGCCCGGCCGGCGGCCGGCTACTCGAGCAGACCCGTGCCCTTCTCCCCTTCCTCGTCGGACTCGTCGAGCTGACCGCTGCGGCCGGCGTTCTCCGCGGCGTCCTCCGCGCGGCGGTTGGCCCGCCCGGGAGGGTGTCCGCTCTCCTCGTAGGCTTCCTCAACGTCGCGCTCGATCGGCTCGCGCCCGGCGTCCGGATCCGACCCGGGATGCCCGCTCATTTCCTCTTCGACGAGGAACGGCGCGAACCGCTGCGGCTGCCGCCGGAGCGCGACTTCGACCGGCTGGCTGCCTTGCCCCCCTTGCGGCCGCCCTTGCGCGACGCCGACCGGTTCTCCTTCTTTCCCCGGCCCGAGCCGCTCTTCTTGCCCCCTCCCGATTCCTTGTTGACCGTCGCCCAGGCCCGCCGGGCGGCCTCCTTGGACGACACACCCTTCTTCTTGTACCCCTCCTCGATCTTCTCCGCGCGTCTCTTCTGTTTGTTCGTGTAGCTGGACTTGTCGCCCTGGGGCATCGCTCACCTCCTGCTTGCGCCGGGTGCAACCGATGTGCCGGGAAGGACACGACATCCGGCCCGAACATTCCCCTGCAGGCTGCGTATTGTGGGGCAGCGTGCAGCAACAGAGCACGTCTTTTCGATTCGCCGAGAGGGGTTTATGACGAAGAAGAAGCGCTGGCTCCTGCTGGGCGGCCTCGGAGTGATCCTGGCGGCGGGCGCCGTGCTCGCGATGCGCGGAAGAGACAAATCCGAGGGGACCCAGGAGCCTCCCTTCCGGCTCGGCAAGGTTCAGGCGGAAGACCTTCAGGTCTCCGTCCGCGAAGTCGGCGTCGTGGATCCCGTGACGAAAGTGGACGTCAAGTCGCCCGTCTCGGGCCGCGTGATCGGCCTGAAGGTCCGGGAAGGCGCGGTCGTGAAGGTCGGGACCGTCCTGGCCGAGATCGAGCCCGACGTCAATCAGGCGCAGTCGCTCTCGGAGGTGAACAGCGGGGTCACCCAGGCGAAGATCAAGCTGCAGAACGCGGAGCGGGAGTACGCCTCGCAGAAGGCTCTTTTCGATCAGGGGCTGATCGGACGCGAGGTCCTCCGCGACTTCCAGAACCGGAAAGACCTCGCCGACGAAGAGCTCAAGGCCGCGCGGATGCGCTACCAGATCGTCGAAGATCGCGGCATCCCCATCTCCGGCAACGCGGCGTCGCAGAAAGCGCGCGTGACGACGCCGATGACCGGAGTCGTCATCAAGCGCGGGGTGGAGCTCGGCGAGACGGTGACTTCCGGCGTCTCCTCGTTCAACGAAGGCACGGTGCTCTTCACGGTCGCCGACCTGAAGTCCCTCATCATCCGGGTCAACCTGAACGAAGTGGACATCGCCAAGGTGAGCGTCGGCCAGCGGGCCCGCGTGACGCTGGACGCGTACCCTCAGAAGGTCTTCGCCGGCAAGGTGACGTTCGTGGCGCCGTCCGCGGAGCTGGTCGAGAAGATCAAGGTCTTCAAGGTCGAGGTCACCCTGGACGAGCTCGGCGACTACTTCCGGACTGGCATGAGCGCGAACGTGGAGATCCTCGGCGACAAGCGCGACAACGCGCTCTCGATCCCGCTCGAGGCGCTGCAGAAGCGCGACAGCGACACCGTGGTCTATCGGCTCAAGGAGAACCTCGAGCCCGAACAGATCGCCCGGGCCCGCGAAGGGTTGTCCGGGCGCAACAAGTTCATCTGGCTCTCCGAGAACTGGAAGGAGTTTTTCGACCCGGTGACCGTCCAGGCGGGGATCGCGACGCTCGAGCGCGTGGAGATCCTCGCCGGCCTGAAACCCGGGCAGCAGGTCGCCCTCGAAGACGTCTCCCGCAAGAAGGTCGAGCGGGACGACGAGGACGATTAGCGGAGGTCCCGATATGACGCCCATCATCGAGACCCGGGATCTCACTAAGACCTTCGGCGCCGACGGCGTCGCGGTCCGCGCCCTGCGGGGCGTGGACTTCACCGTCGAGCGCGGCGAATTTCTCGCGCTCATCGGGCCCTCCGGCTCGGGCAAGTCCACGCTGATGGCGATC
>JBHENW010000004.1:0-14684 GCA_046261875.1 Thermoanaerobaculia bacterium
GTCTCGGCCTGTTCCCCGCCGACCTGGCGCGCCAGCCCGAGCATCGCCATGGCGAACTCCGGGTCGAGCTGGAGCGCGCGAGCGAAGGCGAGCTGCGCCTCCTTGAAGTAGTACCGCCTTTCGGCCTCGGTCCCTTCCCGATAGGCGGCATAAGCCTCGTCCGACGTCGTGGTTACGTCCCGTCTGCCCGTCAGGAGGAGCGCGGCCGCCACACCGGCGCCCACGACCAGCACGCCGACCATGATCAAGAGCGCGCGACGGGACTTCATGGCTTCTCCCCCTTCATACGGCTACCTGTAGCACGAGTTTTGCCGGTCACTCTACTCTCATGAAAAGAAAGGTCATATCGTCATACTGCTCGGCCCCGCTGACGTGGGTCCGGATGTCCGCCAGCAGCCCCCGAGCCAACTCCTCCAAGGGCTCGCCCTGGCGTCGGGCCACCGACGCGATGAGGCGCTCCTCCCCGTAGGGCTCCATCGAAGGGTCCATGGCCTCGGAAAACCCGTCCGTGTAGAAGAAGATCAGGTCCCCGCTGCGCAGGAACAGCTCCATGGTGTCGTAAGCGACCTCGCGGAAGGCGCCCAGAGGGAGGCGGTGCTCGGGCGGCTCGAGGAATCGCGGGCCGCCGTCGCCGGAGCGCAGCAGGATGGGCAGCGGCTGGCCGCCGATGGCGTAGCGCAGCGTCATCGCCTCGGGATCGAGAACGAAATACCCCAGCGACACGAACATACGGCGTTTGATCGAGTAAATGCGGCGGTTGGACTCCTGGAAGAGCTTCCCCGGGTCACGCGTCGTCAGGGCCCGCGAATAGACGATCTCCTTGGACGCGACCATCAGGAGGGAGGCGGGGACCGACTTGCCCGAGACGTCCCCGATGACGACCCCGAGGCACTGGTCGTCGAACGGGATGAAGTCGTAGAAGTCTCCTCCCACGACGCGCGCCGGCAGGCTCCCGCCGAAGAACGAGAATCCGGGCATGTTGGGGAGCGTGCGCGGCAGAAGGCTCGCCTGGATGTCCCGGGCGATCTCGAGATCCCGTTTGAGCTCCGCCTGCCGGGTCATCTCGTCGTGCAGGAGGGCCGTTTCGATGGCGAGCGCCGCCTGGTTGGCCAGAGTGGACAGCAGGTTGCGGTCCTCGCGGTCGAACTTTTCGCCGGAGAGCTTCTCCTGGAGCGCGAGGATCCCCATCAGCCGGTCACGATAGACGAGGGGCACGAGCAGGCGGAAGCCCTCCTCAGCGAGCCGTGCGCGCACCGTGTCGCTCTCCTCTTCGCCGAACGCCGCCGGAAGCTCTTCGAGCGCGATCGGCTTGCCTTCGCGGCGCAGGGCCTGCCGCAATGCCGCGGCCGGCGAGATCCGGTCCTCGCGCCGCCCGCGCCGCTCGAGCCAGCCATCGCGGTCCCGCAGCCAGAGGGAGGCTTTCTGCAGGCGCATCGTCGCCGAGACGCGCGCCGTGAGGTAGTCGGCGATGCGCCCCAGATCGAGTTCGCCCGTGATCGCCTCGCTCATCTCCAGCAGCGCCGACTGGTAGTCGCGTTTGTCT
Organism: Thermoanaerobaculia bacterium; assembly: GCA_046261875.1. Taxonomy (GTDB): domain Bacteria; phylum Acidobacteriota; class Thermoanaerobaculia; order UBA5066; family Gp7-AA6; genus JBHENW01. The sequence goes on from JBHENW010000004.1 coordinate 1,544, forward strand.
CGGAAGAAGAGCCGGTCCAGCGGGGTCTGGAGGCGGCGGCGCACGAACTCGAAGAGGGGGATGATGACCAGGAAGAACCCGAAGTTGAAGTAAGGGGAGGCCGACAGCCGCGATCCCGTGAAGAGCGCGTTGGCCATCGCGACGCCGAGCGCGTAGAGGCCGAAGAGGATCGCCGTCGTCGCGCCGTACAGGAAGGTACGCCGCACGACGAGCTTGATGTTGAGCATCTGGAAGCGGACGATCGCGTAGGCGAAGGTCAGCGGGATCAGGATCATCGGGACGATCCCGTAGAAGACGTAGTCGTCGTTGTTGAAGGCCGACGGGAGCACGATCCCCAGCAGGACGAAGGGGGCCGTGCCCAGGATGGTGCCGACGAAGACGTGGAAGGCCTGCCGGCGCTCCCGGGGATCGGGGAGCGTGAACGCCGAGTGCGCCAGCGCGATCAGCCCGAGCACGAGGTAGTCGCCGAGCATGATCCACGACGAGAGCGGCGCTCCGGAAAGGATCGCGACGCGCTCGCCCCCGACCTGCCGCACGACGTCGTAGAGGAACCAGAGCGGCGGGATCGCATAGATGAGGTAGAAGAGGCCCGGGCTCGCCGAGAGGAAGTCCTGGAGCTTCTCCTTCCAACGCGGCGGGGGCTCCCCCGTCCACTCATCCGGCCGCGCGAAGTCGAGCTGCTTTGGGCGCGGAAAGATCAGGAAGAAATGGAGGAAGACGGCCGGCAGCAGAAAGAGGCTGACCGTGCCGGTGTTCTGCACGAAGAGGTCGATCCACCAGTAGGAAGCGGGCCGCAGCCGGCAGACGAAAAAGAGGAGGAACAGGACGCAGAGCAGGAAGAAGACCCGCGCCGCGCGGTCCTCCGGGCGGCGGAGGAACACGAAGAAGCCGATGAAGAAGAAGAGGAACCCGAGCGCCGCGGCGTACAGGTACGTCGTTCCCCCGAGACGCTCCGAGGAGAGCCGGACCGGGACCGTGCGCACCTGGCCGCCGCGGACCGCGCACGACCCGCTCTTGACGAGATAGGAAACGGTCTCCCCGATGCGGTGCCGCCGCAGCTCGCTCGACGCCGCGGACGAGGAGTTGACGACACGGTTTCCGATGCCCTGGACGCACTCGCCCGGACGGATTCCCGCGTCCTGGGCCGGCCCGCCGGGAGAGGTCGCGCGGACCTCGATGCCCCCGCGGCTGTAGGGAAGCGGGACGATCCCGTCGTATGGCCTCGCCGCGAACATGTCGGCGACGGAGGCGACGGCGATCGCGAGGCCGGCGAACCCGAGCACGAGGAACCACACGGACGCCGTGGCCCGTTCCGTTTCGGCCGGCCCGCGCGGCGGCCCCGGCGGGCGGCGCACGATCTTTCGGTCGCCCGCGGGCTCCCGGATCGCCTGCGCCGATGCACCGCGGAACGACGAGCTCACCGATTCACCTTGAGAGTCCGGGATGTTAACGGGAAACCGCCTTCTCCGCGCGTCCCGCCCGGGGTCGCGACGCGAGAAGTCTCCCGAGCGAAGCGAGGGAGGAGGCTCGCGTCGCGCGAGCCGGAGCGGAGCGAGCGATCAGGCGGGCGGTCGAGCGTGATCCGCGAGCTGCCAGCCGGTGCCGGAGGCAGATCGCGAGCGAAGTGGAGGCGACGTTTGGATATGCTGCCGCGCCGCGGTGCCGTTCATCACGTTCGAAGGGGTCGAGGGCTGCGGCAAGTCCACGCAGATGCGTCTGGCCGCGCGCCGCCTGCGCGCGGCGGGGCGGTCCGTCGTGGAGACGCGCGAACCGGGCGGAACGGACATCGGCGGAAAGATCCGGGACATCCTCATGGATCCGACGCACACGCACCTCGATCCCGTCGCCGAGTGGCTTCTCTACGAAGCCGATCGCCGCCAGCACGTCCGGGAAGTCCTGGCGCCGGCGGTCGCCCGCGGCGACTTCGTTCTCTGCGACCGTTATTCGGATGCGACGGAGGCCTACCAGCAGGAAGGGCGCGGCGTGGAGGCGTCCACGGTGCGTGCCGTGGACGCGCTCGCGCGCGACGGCCTCGAGCCGGACCTGACGCTGCTTTACGACGTGGACCCCCAGGTCGGTCTGGAACGCGCGCGGCAGCGCGACGGCGGCGTCGGCCGTTTCGAGGCGGCGGAGGGCCGCTTTCACGATCGCGTGCGCGCGGCCTATTTCGAGATCGCCCGCCGGGAGCCCCGGCGGGTGGCGATCATCGCCGGAAAGGGATCGGCGGAGGAGGTCTTCGGGGAGACGTGGCGGAGAATCGCGTCGCGGTTCGGACTGTGACCGCGGTTGCTGCCGCCCTCGAGAGGCTCGCGCGGCGTCCGGACGCGCCGGGCGCGCTCCTGCTCATCGGAACGGAGCCCGGGCGCCTCGAAGCGGAGGCCCTGCGGCTCGCCGCGGCGTGGCTCTGTCCGGACCCCGACGACGCGGAGCGCCGCTGCGGCTCCTGCCGGCGGACGCTCGACCGGGCGCACCCTGACCTGCTCTCCCTCGCTCCCGACGGGCTCCAGATCCGCATCGATCAGGTCCGCGAGGCCCTCGCCTTCGCGGCCGGCCGCCCCTACGAGAGCGCGCTCCGCGTGGCGGTCATCCCGCGCGCCGAGCTGCTCGGTCTGGAAGCGGCCAACGCCCTGCTCAAGGCGATCGAGGAGCCCGGTGCCCGCATGCGATGGATTCTGACGGCCACGCAGCCGGAGGTTCTTCTCCCGACGATCCGGTCACGCTGCATCCGCGTGCGGCTGCCCTCTCCGACTCCGGCGGAGCGGCTGGACCGGCTGCGCGCTCTGGGAGGGAGCGAGGAGGATGCGGCCGACCTGGTCCTGTTGGATCAGACCGGCCCGCCCGAGCCGGAAGCGCTGGAGAAGGCGCGTCAGTGGCGGGCGTTGCTCGTCGGCGCGCTGACGTCGGGCCTCGCGCAGAGGAGGCTGCCGGCCCTGATCCTCCTGGCCGAGGCCATGGGGCGCGCGGAACCGGGCGATGCGCGCCGGCTTGCGGAGCTTCTCGCCGATGCCGCCGTGCTCGCGATCGACGGACCGGCCGAAGCGCTGAGGCATCCGGCCGTCGCCGGGAAGGTGCGGGAGGTGGCGCGCGCGGCGCCGGCGGCCGCTCTGCGGGAGGCAGCGCTGAAAGCGTCGGACCCGCCGCCCGATCGGCGGCGCGGCAATCCGCGCATGCACTACGAGGGGTTGCTTCTGGAGCTCTACCTGGCGGGCCGGAAGTCGGAAGTCTAAAAGCCTTTCGACTCTCGACTATCGACTTGGCCTCCCGATTACTAATCCCGAAGGAATCGGGGAGAGAGCCAGAGAGTCGGCGGGATCGGGAGGATTCGGGAAGAGTGCGGACCTGGGTGCTACCGACACGGACGGAAGGCGTGGCGAACCACCGTGCAGACGCCGCCGGCTCTTCGTGGACTCCCCCTTCCGATTCCTTCGAGATTTCGAGTATAGACCCGCTTTGGCAGCGGGGCGTAATCAAAAAATGGACAAAAGACCTTGCGCCTACCTGGCCAGCGTGATCTCGATCTCCTCCGTCTCGTCCTCGTCCACTTCGACCTCGACCGTTCGGTCTTTGTAACCGGGTCTCGAGACCGTGACGGTGTGCCTCCCGGGTGACACCGACACGCCGCGCGAGAGCGTCCCGATCTCGCCGGCCGTTCCGATGAACCGGTCATCGAGGAAAACGACTGCGTCGGGAGGCTCGACGCGGACTCGGAGCCGGGCCGTGTCCCGCGCCGCTTCGCTCCCGGTCTCCGGGGTCGATTCCCGCCAGCGGTCCGAATCGCGCCGCTCTCCGGGTCGATCGGGGGCCGCGAGCTCGTCTTCCCGGACCTCCAGCTCGTCCTCCCCGTCGTCTTCCTCGTCGTCGACGGACTCCGCGACGTCGCGGCGCTTGGCCCAGAAGCGGCGGATTTCGCCGGCGCCCTCCGGGTCATCGTACGAGCCGTACTGCTTCGCTCCCGGGATCTTCCTCAGATCGTCGTCGAGGCGGAGCTTCATGCCCGGACGCGCCTGGATCTCGATTCTCCGGTCCTCGTAGCCGGGAAGACGGAACTCGATCCGGTACCGGCCCCGCTTGAGGTACAGAAAGTCCGGGTGCCCGTCGAAATCGTCCGCCGTCCCGACGTAGGTGCCGTCCAGGAAAACCCGGGCGCTTTCGGGCGAGACGTCCGTGTCGATCGCCGCCCACTCCGGCGACGGGTAGCCGCCGTAAGGTCTCCGGTGATAGCCGCCGTAGTAATAGGGCGCGCCGTAGTAGTAGGGGTAGCCCCATCCCCAGCCCCAGTAGAAGGAGGGGCGGACGATGACGCGGCGCCCGCCGCGAAAGCCGCGGGTTCCGCGGTGCCCGCGGTGCTGGACGCGCACGATGCTCGGCGCATCCGAGGACTTCTGGGCGGACAGCGGGGCCGACGCGAGGAAGATCGTCGCGGCGCCGGTCGCGAGAAGAAGTGCTCTCTTCATAGAGTGAGGCCTCCGTTTCTCGATGTGAGCAAGCCCGGGGCCACCCGCCTCCAGCGGCGCCTGCGGCGAAGATCCCGCCCGATCAAAGACTTGCGAACGGCGCTGTGCCGCATGCCGCCGCCCCCCTGACCTCTCCGAGTGTCAATGCGTCTCCTGCAAGGGAACGGCACGCCTCGCCGGGGGCTTCCGGGGCGAACCGTTTTCTCCCTCCTCGAGCCCGCGCCGCAGGCCGCGCAGGTAGTCCTCGCGCAGCACGGCGTCGAGCGCCCGTCGTGCGCCGGGAAGCTCCCACCGCTCCGCGAGGGCGGCCCAGAAGGCGCGGAACCGGGCGCCCGCCTCGCCCCGTTCGCGGAAACGCAGGGCCTGCGGCACGCCGAGGAAGTCGCCGAGCTCCGGGTGCTTCGCGTAGAAGATCGCAGCGGCCACCCCGGACTTCTCCTGCCGGCGCCGGAAGGAGGCGAAGGTGATGTCGTGGTGGTGCCTCGCGACCGCCTCGGGACGGTAGACGATCTTGAGGCCCCGCCGGATGAGCCGGTAGGACATCTCGATGTCCTCCCACGCGGCGTGCGGAAAGCTCGTGTCGAAGAGGCCGGCCTCGCGCAGCCGTTCCCGCTCGAGGGAGATGTTGGACGTGTAAAAGAAGTTGAACGGAACCGATTCGGGGTCGACGATCAAGCCGTAGCCGAACTGCAGTCCGTACTCGTTGATGTGGTGGAGAAACGGCGTGACGGCGCGGTCCCGCGGCCAGGTCGTGTATCCGAGCACGGCGACGGAGGCGGGCGCCGCTTCGCGATGCGCGCGGGCGTGGACCGCGAGCAAATTCTTCTCCGGCACCGTGTCGTCCCCCAGGAAGAGGAGATAGGGCGCGCGCGCCTCCTCGATCCCGCGGTTGCGCGCGGCGGCGGGTCCCCGGTTCTTCTGCGAAAAGAAGCGGAACGGGTAGGCCGGCCGGTAAGCGCCAAGTCGCGTCGCCGTTTCGTCGCCCGATCCGTCGTCCACGACGACGACCTCGAACTCCGGCGGCGCCTGCTGCCGGCCGAGCGCGTCGAGAACCTGGAAGAGCGTGTCCGGCCGCCGGTACGTGGGGACGACGACGGAGAAAGCGCCGCTCATCCCCGGGCCCCCGCGGCGAAGATCTCGTTCAGCGTCGTGCGCACGAGCTCCGGCGTCCGGGGCAACAGCTCGCGGAAGAACTCGGACTGGAACCGCTCGTCGCCGGGATAGGTGGGGACCAGACGCAGCGGGAATTTCGCGAAGATCTCGGCGTCGGACCGGCGGCGGGCGGCCTGCACGGCGCGGCGCTTGCCGGCCAGGCGCTCGTGGTTGCGGTGGATCCAGAGGAGCGCGCGCAGGTGCGCGGCGGTCAGCGGGTCCTCCAGAGTGAGCGCCCGGGCGGGCTCGGCGATCCCGAGCAGGCGCCGGATCCGGGGAGGCCGCGCCGGCGGGGTGTCGTAGGGATCCCGCCGCAGCTCGGCCGCCCCCGGGTTGCGCGACTCGAGCATTTCGGCCACCCGCAGGAGAAACGCCGCGAGGATGGCGGGCATGAGGGCGCGGAAGTGTTCCGCGTCGAAATTCTTGTACGCGGTGGCGAAGGCGTTCTTCTCGAAGAGGAATCCGCGCGCGTAGATCCCCAGGGCCGCGCCGGTCGCTCCGGCGGTGTGCCTCGCGATCGCGCGCGGCTCGGCGAGGATGCGGCGCCCGAAGATCCACTGACGCCAGCCGAAGTCCACGTCCTCGAGGTAAGCGAAGTAGTCATCGTCGAACCCGCCGGAGGAAAGGAACTCTTCGCGGCGCACCGCCATCAACCCGCCGCAGGCGAAGAGGCGCTCCTCCCCGGGCGAAAGCTCGCCGAGAGCTTCGAGGGGCGCCCCGGAACGGCTCGCGAAGGCGTGGCCGTCGAAGGTGAGGAAGCCGTCGAAGAAGTCGTTCTTCTCCCCCGCCGGATCGGTCAGGCGCCCGGCGATCGCCACGACGTCCGGGTCCGCCTCGGACAGAGCCGACACGAGACGCAGCGGCGCGTCCGGTTCGACCACCGCGTCGTCGTTGACGAAGAGGAGGGAGCTCCCGCCCGCCGCCTCCGCGCCGCGACGGCATCCCGCGGCGAATCCGGCGTTGCGCCCCGTCGGGACGTGGCGAACCAGCGGATGGCGGCGGAAGACCTCGCCGAGGGGCTCGCCCCCCGTGTTGTCCACAAGCACGATCTCGGCGGGAAGGCCCGCCACGGACCTCTCGAGCGCCTCCAGACAGTCCAGAAGGCGTTCGAGCCCTCGGTGGTGGACGACGACGGCGGAAACCTCGGGACGGCTCACAGCCGGCGAAGATAACGCACGCGAGCTCTCAGCTCAGCTCTCCGCTCTCACCGGGAACGTCCCAGGACGCGCTTTCGGAGCTTCTTCCACCGCCCCGCTTCCTGCGCATCCGGAAAAGGGAGACGGTTAAGATCCACGCGCGCGGTCCGGCACCACGCGGCGAGCGGAGCGACGACCTCCGCCCAGCTCTGTCGGGCGGCAAATCGTCTCGCGGCCTCTGCCAGCCGCCGGCGACGGTCTCCATCGGCGAGGAGTTCGGCGACCGCCGCCGTCAGGGCCGAGGCACTGCGGGACACCGAAAGACCCCCCCCTTCCCGGTCGAGATCGCGCGCGAGCGTGCCTCCCCCGATGGATACGGAGGGGAGCCCTCCCCACGCCGCATCGAGCAACCGCGTCCGGAAAGAAAGATCGGTTTCGAGGCCGGGAGACGAGATCGAGACGAGGAGGTCCGAAGCGGCGTAGAGGTCCGCGCGCCGTTCGTAGGGAAGCCATGGGGAAAAGAAGATGGATCGTCCCTGGGGATCGATTCCCCGCGCCGTCGCGCGGGCCTGCCCATGAATCCGCTGCGGCGTCGAATCCGGGTTCGGGTTGTCGAGGAAGAGGAGCTTCGCCTCCGGGCAGCGTTCGAGGATCCCGGGCCACGCGTCGAGAAGCGGCTCCGGGTCGTACCAGTCGTAGATGCCGCCGAAGAGGACGAGCGGCCCTCCTTCGGGGACGCCGGCCGCCCGCCGGCCCGCCCGCCGGTCTCCGCGCGCGGGCTCTTCGGGGACGCCGAACGGAACGATAGCGAGCAGACCGGAGAGCGAGGGGTCCTCCGGGAAGTTTCCCGGGCCGATGCGTCCCGCCTGGTACAGCGCACCGGAATAGAAGAGACGCTGGTCGGCGGAAGCGCAGAGAAAGAAGTCCGCGCGCGCGAGCGCGAGAGAGAAGGCCGACCGGTCGTGGCGGGACGTCTCCTCCCCGAGTGTCTCGGCATAGTGGAGGTTCTCGATCGGAAAGGGGTCGTAGAGGTCGGCGGCGACCGGCACGCCGGGGACCTGGTGGAACCACCAGCTCGCCGCGTGCCCCGAAACGAGGGCGGCATCGGCGGAGCGGGCCGCTTCGGCGAGGGCGTCCATCGCCTCGCCGGCCACGGGCACGTCTCCGGCGACCTCCTTCGCCTCTGCGGCATCGTTGGGAGTCAGCAGGCGCGCTTCGATCTCCTCCCGGCGAAGCGCGCGCGCCAGCTCGAGCGCCCGGATCCCCATCCCCGCCATCAGCGGCCGGATCGGCTCCGGCGCGAGGACCACGACGTTGCGCACGGCCCCCCTCAGCGCCGGCCGCGCAGGCGGTCGAGAAACAGGTGCAGCTTCCAGGTCCGCGAGGCGTAGATCTCCGAGAGGATCGAGCTGATCCGCTCGATCTCCACGTGCGCCTCGGTCAGCTCGGCCTCGGCCCGCTCGCGGTCGTTCGCCACTTCGGAGGCGTGCAGGCGCGCCGCTTCGAGATCGCCGAGCAGGCGGCCCCGCTCGGCCTCCACGGTGGCGAGCCGCCGCTCCCGTTCCGCGACTTCCGCGACGAGGCGGCGGTGGCTCTCGCGCTGGTACTTGAGCTCCCCCTGCGAAACGGCATCCCTCCCGTACCACAGGGCGACCTGGGAGCGCAGCCGGTCGAGCACCCGGGCGAGACCGGCCTCCGTGCGCCGATCGCGGTAGCGCTCGTAGATCTTCCGGCGCGCATCCTGGAAAGCGGATCCCCCGGCGGCGGCGTGGAGCGGGTCGCCGTCCCCCTCGCCGAAAACCCGGTACTCGCAGGTGACCCCGCGCACGTGCCGGAAAGAGACGTCGAAGGAGAGACGGATCAGGAAGTCCCAGTCTTCCGAGTAATCGAGCGACTCGTCGAAGCCGCCGCTCTTGTCGTAGAGAGCGCGCGGCAGGATGAGCGTGTGGATCGGGATGTAGTTGGCGAGCAGGAGATAGTCGGGATCGAAATCGAGCGAGTACTGCAGTGCCCTGTGGCGCGGCTCCCAGTCTTCGCCCCGGCGCTCGTAGACCACGGTCACCGCGTCCGTGTAACAAACCGGTTCGGGGCCGGACCGGTGCGCCCGGGCGAGACGGTCGAGGTGATCGGGAAAGCAGCGGTCGTCGTCGTCGAGGAACGTCAGGAGCTCCTCCGACGCGCGCGCGGCGCCCCGGTTGGCGGCGGCCGAGCGCCCGGCCCGTTCCGGAAAGTCTTCGAGCACGATGGCGAACCGGTCACGGAACGCGGCCGTGACCTGCGCCGGTGACGCGCCGCCGTCGTTGACGACGACGACCTCGCGCGGCCGGGCCGTCTGCGCCGCCAGGCTGTCCAGCGCGTCGCGGAGGAGGGCCGGCCGGTTTCGCGTGCGCACGACGACGCTCACCGGGGCGGGCCCGCGGTCTCCGTCCCGGATGACGGCCGGTCCGATCGAGCGGCGGAACTCCTCGAGAGATCTCGTCGAGGCTTCGTCGTAGGAAACGACCCGGAAAGCCTCGACGGGCCCGGATCCGCCCAGCGTGAGCCGCCGGTAGGCGTTCAGCCCCCCGACCGCGCCCGCGTAGTCGCGGACCGCCTGCTGGGAGGCGTACGCGGCGAGGGCCGCCCCCTTGCGGTCCGCGACGCCCGCTATGTCCACGAGGGTGTTCGGAAGGATCGGATGGGAGATCTCGTAGAACGCCAGGCGGAGCGCCCGCAGGCGGTCGTGGTCCGGATCCCCGGGGCGGGAAGCGGAGAGTCGCCGGTACATCGCCTCGCCGATCGCCCGATGGTCCGGGTGGATCTCGGACGGGGCCGGGGCGAGGACGAGGTCGGGCCGGAAGTCGCGAAGCTGCGCATCGAGCGAGGCCTCGAGGGCGACGTTGCCCGCGAGGCCGCGATCCGGGAGACCCTCGAAATGGGGGCCGTTCAAACCGAGCTCGGCGAGCGCGCGCCGCGCCTCTTCGCGGCGGGCGTTGCCGTAGGCCGCCTCCTCGCCGGGCCGCGCGCCTTCCTGCAGGCTGCCGTCGGTCGCGATCCAGACTCGGACCTCCTCGGCTCGCCCCGCGTTGAGCCGCAGCGTGCCCCCGCAGCCGAGCACCTCGTCGTCCGGATGGGCGGCGAGAACGAGGACGCGTTCTCCCGCCAGTTCCGTGGCCTGGTAGGGGATCAGCGAATCTTCGCGCACAGGCCGGAATCGTTCATGCGACTGGTAAGTCTAACGGTCCCGCTGCCGGGTGCTCACACGAGGTCGTACAGCGCGGGGGTGAGGTGCGCCCGCCGGGCGAGGCGATCGGCGGCGGCATCGTCCGACGCTCGAACGATCAGCGGAAACCCGGCGTCTCTTCGCTCACCCGGCAGATTCCGGAGCACCGGGCATGCCGGTCCACCCGGCGTTTCCCAGAAGACGAGATCCCGGACACCCATCCTGACCGCCTCGCCCGCGGCCGCGGAGAACAGCGGGAGCAGGTCGCTCCCGTCGGGGAGCAGGCCCAGGAAGTCGGAGACGAGGGCTTGCTCGCCGTGCACGGAGAGCACGGCCCAGCCGAGGAGCCTCCCGTGGCTCTCGCGCCAGACCATGCGGTAGTAACGATCCGGCCGCGCATGAAAGCGCCAGTTCGCCCGCGGCCTGTCCCGGACGGCCGCGTCGGTCAGGACGCGGGACGCGTCTTGCCAGAATCGATCGAAGGGTTCGCCGACGGAATCCCCCGTCACGACGTCCGGCGGCGGCGCCGGGAAGGCCGCACACGGCACACGGATCTCACGGATCGGGAGGAGCGTGCGTGAGCCGACGAGCCGGTGGCTGATCTCGAGATGCCGCTCCCCGGGGAATCCGAAGCAGAAAGGGACGCCGTTCCGGAAGACGGCGTCGTAGAAGGCGTCCGTCATGCGGCGGAAGACTCCGCTTCCGACGCCGAGCCTCCGGATCGACGGGTCGGTCGAGACGTCCCCGACCGCGTAAAGAAGCCGCGATTCCCCGTCCAGGAGAAAACGGCAGCCCGCGCCGGCGTAGTTCCCCACGATGCGACCTCCGGCCTCCGCCACGATGCCGAACCAGCCATCCGGGTTGCTCTCGTACTTCCAGCTCCACTCCGAGAGCGACATCTCCCTTCCGAAAGCTTTCGAGAAGAGCCGGCAGATGCCCGGAGCGTCGGCGGAAGTGGCCGGCCGGATCTGGATGTCGTTCATGGATCGATCTGCGCGGGGGCGGCGGTCAACGGCGGCGCAGGACGTACACGTCCTGCATCCCGGCGAGAGGGAAGAGGACACGTTTGCCTTCGATGCACCCTTCCGGGAAGTACTCCAGCAGCTCGAACCGGTCGCAGAGCGCCGCGAAACGCCGCGGCGCATGGAAGCTCGCGAACTCGTTGGATCCGTCCGCCGGGCCTTCCGTTTCCCAGTGCCCCTGCTCGACGAACTCCGCGACCCGCCCGGCCGCGAAGAGCCTCATGTAAAGCGGGCCGTGGGCCGTCGCGAGAAGCACCCCGCCGGGACGGAGGACCCTCGCCAGCTCCTCCAACCAGACCTGCTGCGTGCGATACCGCATGTGAGTCAGAACCGAGACGGCGAAGGCGAAGTCGAACTCCGCCGCCGCGTACGGAAGCGGCGGCGCGCCGGGCGTATGGTCGATCCGGACGCGGCCGGGGAGGTTCGCGCGCGCCCAGCCGGTCAGCACCGCATTGGCGTCGCATCCGACCAGCTCGCGCTTCGCATCGTCGAGCGTCTAGCCCGTCAGCAGCCGGCCGGATCTGCAGCCGAAGTCGAGGAGCCTGCGGATCTCGCGCACCGGGTTCCCGCAGGCGGCCAGGTATTGGCGCATGTTCCAGACGCCCGGAATGATCGAATGGAGATAGCCATCGGCGTCGCCGTGACCCTGTGTCAGAAAAACGATCCCGGCAGGCGGCACCGGCATGCTCTCCAGCGCCTGGCGCATGCGGACGAATCCGGCCGCCGAGCTCCTGACCTCTTCGAGGTCGTAATCGAAGAGGAGCTCCGCCCGGCCGTCCTCCCATATCGCCTCGCACGTGAGACGCTTCGAGGATTCCGGAATCCAGAATGGGAATTCGAATCGGCAGTTCCGGGCCGCTTGCAGCTCCGGAAGGTGAACGGCGAGATCCTCGCTCGAGCGGTCGGCCGGAAACTCGCGAGCCGGCCTGTCGTCGAGCCGGACGCGCACCGCCCGGGCGACGCGGCCTCGGGAGTCGAGCACCATGCCCCGGAAGCGGTTCTGCGCCCCGAATTCGATCAAGTGCGGGGGAGGGAAATCCAGAGCCGTGAGGAGATCGCTCCCCTCCGTGCGAACCGCCGTCATCTCTTCACCCAGACGCGCGTCTCGAGAGGAAACCCGTCGGAATCCCGGAACGTGGTCAGGAACAGCGGCCCCGGAGCGAGCGCCTCTCTGAGATCGGACGGGAGGCGGAAGTCCCGGTCCAGTGATGCCGCGGCAAAAGGCAGGAGCGAGGCGTTCGGCGTGATGGCGAGCGAGGCGCCGGCCCGCGCCGGGACGTCGGGCTCCGACGCCGGCGCGCCGTCGGCGGCGCCCGGTCGGCTCGCCATGGCCTCGAGCACGGCACGACCGACGGGGCCGTACCGGGTCTGCCGGTAGAGCCTGCGCGACTCCCCGCGCCGCGCCGAGGTCTCCTCTCTCGCCGCCGCGCTACGAGCCCAGAGATGGCGCGCGCGCGAGGCGGTCACGACGCGCAAGCGCAGGCCGGCCTTACGAATGCGGTCTTCCCACTCCGTCTCCTCGAACTCGAAGGGGAACCGTTCGTCGAAACGGCCGACCCGATCGAAAACGTCCTTCCGCGCGGCGAGCACGGCCCCCGTGAGCTGCGCCGCGTCGCCGCCGTCGCTCCAGAGACGCGCCGAGGTCCTGGCGAAGGCCGCGAAGCGGCGCTTCCAGCCGGGGAGCCGCCTCCCGAGAAGCTGGGACGCGTCCGTCCAGAACCGGACCGGGTATCCGGGAGGCAGGCGGATCCGGTCTTCCGCGTCCCAGAACAGGATCGGGGCGGCGGCCCCGACGCGGCCCTCCTCGGCGGCATCCAGCAGGGGCCGCAGGCACCCGGGACGGAAGACGACGTCCGCATTGGAAAGCAGCAACCGCCCGCTCCGGGCGCGCGCGAGACCCGCGTTCAAGCCCCCGGAGTATCCGCGGTTCTCCGCCAGCAACAGGCGCGCGTGGGCGGGCGCTTCCGTCAGGCGCCCCACTTCCTCCGGGCCGGAGCCGCAGTCCACGAGCAAAATCTCGCCCCGCAGCCCGTCGGTCTCCATCGCCGACCGCAGCGATTTCACGCAACGGACCGCGTGCTCCCCGCTGCGGTGGTTGACGACGATCGCCGAAAGGTCGGGCGTCACTCGGGACGCCGGCGAGCGGCGGACCCCTTCTCGAAAGCGCGCTCGAGG
>JBHENW010000005.1:0-5342 GCA_046261875.1 Thermoanaerobaculia bacterium
CCCGCACGCGATCATGCTCATCACCCCGGCCAACGGCCTGAACTTCCAGCATCGCCCGACGGCGGGCGCCGCGAGCCTCACCGTGGCCGGCCCGAGCGCGACGGCGCCCCGCTGGGTCCGGCTCGTGCGCGCCGGGAACACTTTGACCGGGTTCCAGTCGCCCGACGGAACGGCGTGGACCGAGGTGAGCTCGGCGACGATCCCCATGGCCGCGGAAGTCTTCATAGGCCTGGCCGTCACGAGCCACAAGAACACGACCCTCTGCACCGCCGTTCTGGACAGCGTCCTCGTTCCGTAACCCGTTCCGCCTCTCTCGGCCGCTTCAGAAAGCGTCGGTGTCGAATCCCCCGCAGGCGCCGCCGGCCGGCTTCGTGTAGGTCCGGACGCGGCCCGTGCGCGTCTCTCGCACGGTGATGGTGTACTCGAGGTCGGTCAGTCCGCCGAAGAAGATCCAGTAGCGGCCGTTGACGGGCGTTCCGTTGATCACCTTGACGAAGACTTCGGGGTTGGCCGAGTTGTTCGTGATCCCGGGGATGCTGAAATAACCGAACAGGCCGTTCTGCGGGATCGCGAGCCCCACGGCGTGGATGCCGGTGCGCTGGTCGCGCGCCGCAAGGGTCACCTCGAACGTGTTGCTCGAATTGAGGCAGAGCGCCGCGGGGTTGGGGGGGCACGCGAGGGCGGAGGCCGCGGACGCCGGCGCAGCAATGCCGAGGCCGGAGAGCTCGGTTGCCCGGGGGATCGCAGCGGCGCCCTTCGTCGCCGCAGCGCCTTCTTCGGCGGCAGCCTCGGGAAAGGCTGCCGTATCGAAGCCGCCGCAGGACTCGCCCGGACGCTTCGTGTACGTCCGGGAGCGGCCGGTCGCGAGGTCGAGGACCGTGATGGTGTACTCCACGTCCGTCAGGCCCCCGTAGAACACCCAGAAGCTCCCGTTGACGACGCGGCCGTCGAGGACCTTCACGAAGACTTCGGGATTCGCGGCGTCGCCGGTCAGCGCGGGGATGCTGAAGTATCCGAAGAGGTCGTTCTGCGGGATCGCCTGTCCGGAGCCGAGCCGGTCGGTGCGCTGGTCGCGGGCCCCGAGGGTGACCGCGAAGCGCGCCGCGTTGAAGCACAGGCGAACGTTCCCGACGCCGCACGTCGCCGCGCCGCCCCCGACCGTGATGGTGCGCGAGACGGTGTGCGAGCCGACGGCGTTGCGCACGGTCAGGGTCACGGCGTAGGTCCCGGGCGCCGCGAAGGGGTGGACGGGGTTGCGCTCGGAGGACATCGCGCCGTCGCCGAAGGACCAGGTCCAGGCGGTCGGCGTGTTCCTGGAGATGTCCGTGAACGCGACCGGCTGGCCGGCCGCCGCCGCGGCCGGCGCGAAGCTGAAATCGGCGATCGGCGCGGAGGGTACGGATGCGTCGCCGTAGTAGAAGAGCATCGCTTCGATGTCGTCGCGCGTCGGCGCCGTGACGCTGTTGCGGACGGTGGACCGCATGACGGCGTTCTCCCAGTCCGCCGTGGTCGTCGAGCTGTGCGTGCTCTGGTTCTGATCCGGGTGTCCCAGGCCGAGCGTGTGGCCGATCTCGTGGACGAGGACGGCACGGTAGTTGTTGACCGCGTGGAAGCCCCCGCAATCCCACTGGCGGATCGACACGTTGCCGGCGCGGGACGCGTAGTACGTGGAGTCCCCCTTGAAAGTCCTGGGCCCGGTCGCGTTGCGCGGGCCTCCCACGCCGAGCGTCCCCCCGGTGCAGTCGTAGGCGGTCGTCCAGGCGCCCCCCGGATCGTTGACGACCCCGAGGTTGATCGTGACGTTCCCATTCGCCGCCGCCGGCGCATAGCGGATGTCGACGCCGGGGATCGACGTCCAGGCGTCGATCGCGGTCGTCACGTGGGACACGCCGTCGGAGCCGTCGGAGAGCCGCAGCTGCGTCCCGATGGTCTGCACCGTGCCCTGAGGAGAGGCCCCGACGTCCCAGAACCACCGGAAGAGGCATTCGAATGAGTTTCCCTGGCCGTCGGTGCAACCGCCCCCCGGCTCGCGGCCGCCGATGTTCACCCAGAGCGGCCGCAGCCCGGAAGAGTCCCGAAGCGGGCGCAACGCCCCCACGGGCTTGCGGTACACGGTCCTCGGCATCGTTTCGCCGCGGCCCGCGGCACGCAACGCCGCGAGGAACGGATCCAGCTCACGGACCTCGTCGGGAGCGACTTCGGCCGAGGCGTCGGCGGAGAGCAGACGTTCCTCGCCCGACTGAAAGATCGAGCGGACCGCGAATCGCGCGTTGCGCGAGTCCTCGAGCAGATCGAACTTGGACAGCGCGAGCTCCGTCAGCGCGTATTCTCCGGAGCGGCCGGCCACCCGGCCCAGGAAGAGGACCGCGCGCTGCTCGGGAATGAAAGCGGGCACGCCCGGAACCCACCAGGAGACCTCGCCGATGCGCCCGCCCGGAAGCCGGACCGAGAAACGCTCTTCCGGCAGCGCGCCCTTGAGGACCTCCAGCCGTCGCATCGTGACGATCGTGAAGGGGTAGGCCTCGCTTCCGACCCACTCGGCGCGAACGTGCTCGCCGACGATCTCGGCCAGCACGACCACCGGAGACTTGCGGGTCAAGTCGGAGTCGGAGATCGCCGCGTACGTCGTCGCGCGGAGGGGACTCGCGAGGGCCGCGACGCCGGCGAGCAGGAGGATTGCCCGGAGTGACCGGAAGGCCTGGATCAACATCTCAACCCCGATGGAAAGAGAGAAAACACGATTTTGGGGCATTCAGCGCCCCCGCGGCGCAGGAAATTCCCGGAGAAGCCCGTGTGGCGTCAGGACCGTCCGGCGGCTGGGCGAGGGGGCCGAGGGCGCGGCGTCGGAGTCCGGGTGCCCTGCCGTGGGCGTGTGCCCGGCTCTTCGTGCATGACTCCGGGAGTCCGGTCGTAGATGGATGGCGCGGGACTCGCCTCGACGGGGAGCGGGGAGACCGTGGCCGTGGCGGTCGGGGTGGGGACCGCGCCGGTCGGCGTGGGCGGTACCGGAACCGGGGCCTGCCCGGGTGCGCGGCAGCCGAGCACCGCCGCCAGGCCGGCCGCCGCCGCGACGTCGCGGGCCCGCAGCGTCATTTCACCGGCTCGGGGGGGCGCTCCAACCGGCCCAGTAGAGCGCGTTGAATATGAAAGGGAAGGTCCCGTGCGTCTGGGCGCGGTGCTGCGGCCGGAAGCCCAGGAGAACGATCCGGCCCTTTCCGTAGGTCGTCGCCACGGCCGCCGCGCGGCGTGCGATGCGGTCCTCGCCGCGGATCCACCCCGACGCCAGGATGTCCCGGGGCGCCTCGGGATACGTCGCGAGGACCCAGCGCTCCAATTCGGCACCGCCCGGGGCCGTCTCGAAGGCCACGTTGTCGTTCGCGAAGACCGCGAGCTCCTCCGGCAGCCCCCACGTGACCGGGTGGTTGCGATCCACCCGCACGCGCAGAAGGGTGCCCGTGACGGAGTACTCATCCGCGCGGAGGCCGCCGATGGCGTTTCGCACCGGCACGTTGAATTCCTCCGCGACGTAGTCGCACGCCGAATCGAACGCCACGAGCGTCCCCCCCTGGCGGACGAAGTCCTGGAGAGCCCGCAGCCCCTCCCGGCCGAGCCCCCCGCCGTACTCCGGCGGAAGCTCGGCGAAGTACCGCATCTCTCCCTCCTCGCGCTGCGGCTTTCCCTCCTCGAGGACCGCCTTTTCCAGGTCCGGGAGGACGATCGCGTCGAAGCCGGCGGCCAGACGGCCCGCCCGGACGGCCTTGTTGTCGAGCGTCTTCGGGGCGAAGCCGTACTGCTCGAGGACCCAGCGCGTCCAGCCTTCGTCCATGGACGCCGCCCAGGGCTTGTAGAGCCCCACGCGCGGGACGCGCAGCTTCCGGGCGGACGGAGGAGACCCGGCCGCGGCGTTCCACCGGACGCCCGTCGCGGCGATCGGGCCGGCAGCGGCGCGGGCAGCAGCGGCATCGAGAAAGACGGTGCCGGCCGCATATCCCCCGGCCGCCTCCGCTGCGATCGTGACGCCGCCACCGGCGCGCAGGGCCGCGTTGATGACCCGCGCGTTCTCCGGGCCGCCCGGCGGGAGCGCGATCGAGCCTGAGACATCGGGCGGACGGCCCGGTTTCGGGTCGAAGCGGGCGAGCCCCGCCGCCGGGAGTCGCACGCGCTCGACGGAAACGCCCATCATGAGCGGGAGGGTCCATGCCGACACGTCGTAGGGACGCACGATCTCGCGGCCGGCGACTAGCTTGATCTCCGGGTACCGCTGCGGCTCGAACATCTCCGCGACGAAAGGTCCGTAGGGCTGCGCGAGCGGGATGAAGAGATCGCCGTTTTCCCCGGCGAGGACCTCGACGTTGTGCTCGGCCATGAGGCGCGCCAGGGCGAGCGCCGTCGCCGGATCGCGCTGGTCGATCGGGATGCGGTAAGCCTCGCCGGGCGCCGCGGCGGAGATCGCGGCGCGCGACCGGACGAGCATGTCGCGGAGAAAGTCTTCGCGGTGGTCGGCGCAGGTTTCCAGCAGCGCGTCGGAGGCGATCCGCTCGTAGTCCATGATGTCACGCAACCGCCACCACCCGCCCTTCCAGGGGTTGGGGAAGTTCGTCTGCGCCCGGTACTCGACCAGGCCCTTGCGGCCCCCGGAGAGCTCGCTTTCCGAGATTCGGAGGGGGCTGCCGAAGCGCGCGGACGCCACCTCCGTGAGGAGCCCGCTCATGTTCTTCCACCATCCCGTGTTCTTCGTCCCCCCGGGCCAGTACGCGTCGTAGGAGTAGCCGTAGATGACACCCGCTTTTCCCGCCTGCTCGAGGCGCAGCGCCATTCGGGCGCCGATCAGGTTCACCTCGCGCCAGATGAGCGGGTGGATGTCGGGGTCGACCGGCTCGGCGAACGGCGGGACGAAGATGCGCGGTCCCGTCGAACCCATCTGGTGCTCGTCGAGGAAGACCTGGGGGAACCAGTCGTGATACATGACGCGGCTCATCGCGCGCGTCTCCTTCTGGGTCAGCATGTACCAGTCGCGGTTGTTGTCGTGGCCGACGTACGGGTGGTAGAGCCACGGCATGCGCCCCCCCTCGTAGGGCGTTCCCAGGTTCTTGCGGTACCACTCGGTCTCGAGGATCTGCCCGTCGGGATTCAGCGAGGGCACCAGCAGCAGCACGACGTTGTCGAGCCGGCGGCGGGTCTCCGCGTCTTCCGCGGTCGCGAGGGCGTGTGCCCACTCCATCGCCATCTGGGAGGCGCCGATCTCCGTCGAGTGGATGTTGCACGTCACGAGGAGCACCACGCGCCCCTCGCGGGTCAGGGCCTGCGCCTCCGCGTCGGAGAGGCCGCGCGGGTCCGCCAGC
>JBHENW010000006.1:0-31559 GCA_046261875.1 Thermoanaerobaculia bacterium
GTGATCTCGGGCGATCCGATGAAGGGTGCCTATACCGCAATCGAGAAGTTCCCGGCGGGTTTCTCCGCCCCGATGCACACCCATCCCTCCGACCACAAGGCCGTGATCGTCTCGGGCACCTGGATTCATGGGGAGCCCGGAAAGCCCGAGGTCCGGCTCGGACCCGGCTCGTACCTGTTCCAGCCGGCGGGCCAGAAACACTCGACGGCCTGCGACAGCGCGTCCGAGTGCGTTTTCTTCATCGAAAGCAGCGGGAAGTTCGGCCTCAAATTGGTAGAGGAGATGAAGAAGCCGGCGAAGTAAGGCGAGATATTGAGGCCCGCGATTCGCATGCGGGTCTGGACTCCATGACCCTTGCGTCGGGCACGCGTCTCGGTCCCTACGAGATCCTTGCGCCTCTGGGCGCGGGCGGGATGGGGGAGGTGTACCGAGCGCGCGATTCGAAGCTCGATCGCGACGTGGCGATCAAGGTTCTCCCTCGCTCGATCGCCGGCGATCCGGAGACGCTCGGCCGGTTCGAGCGAGAGGCGAAGGCCGTTGCATCGCTTTCCCATCCAAACATTCTTGCGATTCACGACTTCGGCGAGCACAACGGAATCGCTTACGCCGTCATGGAGCTCCTGGAAGGCGAGACGCTTCGCGGCAAGCTCGACACCGGACGGATCCACCAGACGCAGGCCCTCGACTATGCCATTCAGATCGCCAGGGGCCTCTCCGCCGCCCACGAGAAGGGGATCGTCCACCGGGACTTGAAGCCCGAAAACCTTTTTGTAACGAGAGACGGCCACGTCAAGATACTCGACTTCGGCCTCGTGAAGAGGATCGAAGCCACGTCCCCGGATGAGGAGACGAGCGCCCCGATCGGCCCGGCCCCCACCGTGCGCGGGACTGTCATGGGAACGGCAGGGTACATGTCGCCCGAGCAGGCGCGCGGGCTGCCGGTGGATCACCGCTCGGATCTCTTTTCGTTCGGGGCGATCCTCTACGAGCTGCTCTCGGGCAAGAAGGCCTTCAAGAAGGACACGGCGAGCGACACGATGGCCGCGATCCTTCGAGACGATCCGCCGGAGCTGTCGGAGTCGGGAAGTGGCATCCCCCCGGCTCTCGCCAACATCGTCCGGCACTGCCTGGAGAAGAGCCAGCAAGACAGGTTTCAGTCGGCGAAGGACATCGTGTTCGCGCTGTCGGTGGCCTCCACGTCGACTTTCATCAGCGGTCCGCAGGCGGCGACCCCTCGGGCCGGAAAAAAGCGCGTCCTCATCGCTTCCGCGATCGTCGCCGCCGTAATCGCCATCGCGGCTGCGCTACTTCTGCGGCGGACGCAGACTGGCGGAAGCGACGCCGGAGGAGTGAAGCGCCTGGCCGTGCTGCCCTTCGAGAACCTGGGTGCCCCTGAAGACGACTATTTCGCCGACGGAATCGCGGACGAAGTGCGCGGCAAGCTGACGTCGCTCCCGGGCCTTCAGGTGATCGCCCGCGGCAGTTCCACGCCCTACAAGAAGACGACGAAGACGCCCAGGCAGATCGCCAGGGAGTTGAACGTCTCCTACCTTCTTACGGGAACGTTGCGTTGGGAGAAGGTTGCAGGCGGGAGCCGCGTGCACGTGACCCCCGAGCTGGTGGACGTGACGCGCCCGGACGCCCCGACTTCGAAATGGCAGCAGCCGTTCGACGCCGCTTTGACCGACGTCTTTCAGGTGCAGTCGGACATCGCCACGCGCGTGGCTGAGGCTCTCGGCGTCGCGCTCGGAGCGGGCGAGACGGAGCGGCTCTCCGAGAGACCCACGCAGAACCTCGACGCTTATGACGCCTTCCTGCGGGGCGAGGAGGCCTCGAAGGGTCTGGCCGCCGCCGATCCGCCCAGTCTCCGGCGGGCCATCGCGCACTACGACCAGGCGGTGGCGCTCGACCCCCGTTTCGCGCAGGCGTGGGCTCAGCTCTCGCGGGCCCACTCCTTCCACTATGCCAACAGCGTTCCGACGCCTGCGGAGCGCGAGCAGGCCAGGGCGGCCGCCGAGCGCGCGTTGGCGCTTGCTCCCGGCCTTCCTGCCGCCCATCAGGCCCTCGGCGACTATCACGAGGCCGTTCGCGGGGATTGGCTCCGGGCGGCGGAGCAGTACGCTCTGGGGCGGCAAAAGGCGCCGCGGGACGCCGACCTGCTCGTGGGAACGGCCCTCGTGCAACAGCGCACCGGCCAATGGGAAGAAGGTCTTGCCTCCCTCCGCCAGGCGCAGGTGGTCGACCCGCGCTCGGCCCTCACGGCGCGGCGCCTGGCGCGGACGCTGCTCCTGCTCAGGCACTCCGCTGAAGCGCGGGAGACCGCGGACCGGGGCCTGGCGCTCGCGCCGCAATCACTCGGTATCCTCGAGACCAAGGTGATTCTCCTCCTGCAACAGGGAGACCTGGCGGGTGCGCGGTCGGTGCTCAGGTCCGCCCCGCGGGAGGTGAACCCGAAGGCTCTCGTGGCATACCTCGCGATGTACAACCACCTGACCTGGGTGCTGGACGAGGAGCAGCAGACTCTCCTCCTGAGCCTGCCTCCGGCAGCTTTCGGCGACGACCGCCTGGCCTGGGGCATCTCGCTCGCCCAGACCGCCTCGCTTCGGGGTGACGCGGAGAAGGCGCGGCAGTACGCGCAGGCGGCCCGTGCGGCGGCGGAGGCCCAGCTTCGGGATGCCCCCGACGACGCAACCCGACATGTCCTCCTTGGCCTCGCCCTCGCCGTCCTGGGACAGAAGGCGGAGGCCGTGCGAGAAGGTGAGCGCGGCGCGGCGCTCGTGCCCGTGGCCAGGGACGCGTACGACGGCCCTTACTTCCAGCACCATCTCGCGCGGATCTACATTCTCGTGGGGGAGCCCGAGAAAGCGCTCGACCACCTCGAGCCGCTGCTGAAAATTCCGTACATCCTCTCGCCGGGCTGGCTGAAGATCGACCCGACCTTCGATCCCCTGCGCAAGAATCCCCGCTTCCAGAAACTCGTCGCGGGCGCCTGAGCCCCGTCCAGGCCGTCCGCTCTGAACCGGAAATCTACGGAATCTCGACAGACTGGCCGTTGTCGAGGACGTGAAAACCCGGCTTCGGCTCGCCGCGGCGATCGAGCGCGGCCTTCAGCTCCACGATCGGCTCGAGCTCGCCGTCGTCCGCCTGGGCGAACGTGCCGAAGTGGATCGCCAGCGAGTGACGCGCGCCGAGCGTCTGGTGCGCGCGGACGGGAGGCCGCGGCCGGAGGCGCCGGCCGCTCCCGATGAGCGGCAATATTTCGACAGGCTGTCGAAATATCCACGCTAGACGCTAGGCGAGAGTAGAGCTGCGACCGTGTGATGCCGAGCCGGCGGGCGGCGCGCGCCTTGTTGTTCTGCGCGTCCTTCAAGGCGCTCTCCACGAGCTGGCGTTCGACGTCCTGAAGCCACTGGCCGTCGGCGAGCGCGAAAGATGACGCGGCCGCCCATTTGCCGTTCCCGCGGCGGGGCGAAGGGCAGATGCCCGGCGGTGATCAAGCCCCCATCACACAGACTGATCGCGCGCTCGAGCGGCCGTGAGACGCCTCGAGGGCGCTTTCAAATCCGGAGCGCTCGTCAGAGCCGGCCGGTGAGCAGAAGGATGACGATGATGATCAGGATGACGCCGATGATCCCCGTGGGCCCATAGCCCCAGTTCCGGCTGTGTCCCCACCGGGGAAGCGCACCGAGGAGAAGGAGCACCAGGAGGATGATCAGGATGGTTCCCAGCATGTCGTTCTCCTTTTCTAAGACCTGACGAACTGCCGATCCCGTGCCAGGGTCCGCGAGGGAGCCGAGTCATTCACAGCCGGACCCTTCCGGCGAACTTCCCTTCCTGGTAGTCGCGCATCGCCTGGCTGAGCTCCTCGCGGGTGTTCATGACGAAGGGCCCGCGGGTGGCGACGGGCTCGCCGAGCGGCTTCGCATGGCCGAAGAGGATCAGCGCGTCCTCGAGCGCCTCGACCGCGACCTCATCGTCGTCGCCGTTCATCTCCACGAGCTCGAACTCGTCGGCTTGCTCGCGGTCCACGCGGACTCCGCCGTGCCCGACGTAGAAGAAGACGTTCCGTTCGCGCGGGGCCCGGAGTGTGATCCGCGCTCCCCGCTGCAGCGCTATCGTGGACAGAAAGACGTCCGTGAGCGACTCGACCGGTCCCGTCTCTCCGTCCCATGGCCCGGAGATCAGCTGGACCGTCGCGCGCCCGCCGGCTACTGAGAGCACGGGGATCTCGTCTTTCTGAAGTCCGGTGTAGCGGGGCTCGGTCATCTTCAGACGGGACGGCAGGTTGACCCAGAGCTGGAGGATCTCGAGCGGGCCGCCCTTTTGCAGAAAGTCGGCGGAGAGACTTCCGCATGCTCCAATCCGCGGCCCGCCATCATCCACTAAACGCCGCCGGCGTGGATGGCACTTTCGTGGCCGCCGGTGTCCTTGTGCAACAGCGAACCCTCTACGATGAAGGTCACCGTCTCGAAGCCGCGATGGGGATGCGGCCCGAACGGCAGGCCGCGGTTCCCGGGCGGATAGACCTGGGGGCCGTGGTGGTTGAGGAACAGAAACGGGTCGATCTGCTCGACCACGTCGTTGGGAAGGGGCCGGCGCGTGACGAGGTCACCGATGTCGTCGCGCATGCCCCGGTGCACCCGGGCGACCGTCCGCCCCGCCACGGCCCGATGCTACCGCCACGGGCCCGGCATTTGAGATAACTTCGACGCGGTGAAGCGGCTCGCCGAGCTGATGGCTGAGGACCTCGAGGCGCACCCGGTCTGGCGCTACGAAGGCGGGAGCGGCGGCGATGCGCTCGTCGTGCCGACGAAGCGCAAGACGCTCTCGCAGGGGGACGACGAGATCTTCCTTGCCGCGACGGACTTCGAGCTCTTCGATTCGAGCCGGCACGCCGGGTTCTGCTTTCCGGCCGACGACTCCGGCATCGATTACCTCCAGCCGGTTATCGTGAGCGCCGGGCACCAGGTCAGCTTCTGGTTCGACGAGCCGGTCACTCCAGAAGAGCTGGCGGGCCAGTGGGCCGCCTTCGGCAAAGAACCGGCCAGCATCTTCCCCGTCACGTTCCGTTGCCTCGTCCCCGTGGATGGCCGCCAGGTGACCGGCCGGATCGACGGCGTCGAGTCTCCCCCGCGGGAGGTGGAGTTCCCCGAGCCCGACCGGCTGCCGCGCATGGCGCCGCAACCGCCCGAGCGCGCTCCGCTCACCGCGCGGCCGATCGAGATCCGCCGGGGCATCGGACCTCCCAGCACGCGGACGGCCCGGCGCCGCAAAGCGGAGTGGACCGTCGAGTTCACCCAGGGCCCCATCCGCGGGACCGGGACCACCGGCGACGTCTCCCCGCGCGGTATGTTCGTGCGCTCGAGCCAGATCCCCGGCACGGGGCCGATGGTTCAGCTGACGGTCAACCTCCCGGAGGGCCGCAAGCTCGTGCTCCGCGGAAAGGTCGTTCGCAGCGCCGAGGAGAACCCGCCGGGCTTCGGGCTTCGCCTGGCGGAAGACGTGCCGGGATACGACGAGCTCCTCGCGCGGCTGCGCGACAAGCCCAAGAAGCCGTAAAACCCGTCCGGACTCACCCGCGCAGAACGCGGAAGCCGTAGTCCGAATATCGATAGTCCGGCGGCAGGCTGCTCCGCGCCGAAGGGGAAGACCAGCGGATCGCGTGACGCCAGGAGCCCCCGCGGCTGGCGCGCCGCCGCGGGCCGCCACCCGGCGGCTCGTGTGAGTCGAGGCACCACTCGTGAACGAACGTCCCGGGATCGAGCAGCCCGTACCCGTTGGGCGTTCCGCGCCCTGCCTCCCAGGGGCCCGAGATCGCCCCCTCCGGGATCTCGCCCCGGGGAATCGCGTCGCCCCAGGGCGTGCGGGGCGCGGAAAGCCCTCCGCTCGCGGCGAGCTCCCACTCCGCCTCGGTGGGCAGGCGCCACGCCAACCGGGTCAGGTCGGACAGCCACGCGCAGTACGCCGTCGCCTCGTCCCACGTGACGCCCACGACCGGCTGGAGCGGCGCGGAGAAATGCGGATCGTTCCACCAGGGCGGCGGCGCGGCGCGGCCCCCCGCGAGAAAAACCCCGTACTCCCGGTTCGTCACGACCGTCCGGCCGAGCCGGAAAGCGGCGATCTCGACGGTCACCAGGCGTCCCGCCGGAATGGGGACGGTCACCGGGACGAGAGCGAAAGAATCGGCGTCACTCATCGAGCTGCGCGCCAGGAGGCGATCGTATTCGACGCGGAGTCGGTCCGCCGACGCACTAGAATCCGCCGGCGTCGCGGCCGCGGTCCAGGCCGCCCGCGCGGCGAGGGTGCGCAGCCGTGCAACCCGCACGACCTCGGCGCGGGGACGACCGCGCGGCAGATCGAGGTCGTGGAGAGGCAGATCGCCGATGCGACCGCGAGAGGCGCCCGCATCGCCGTGGGCGGGAAAAGAAACCCGGCGCCGACCGGCCGATTTTTCCCGCCGACCTTGCTCCTGGGCGCCACGCAGGAGATGGAGGTCATGCGCGAGGAGACTTTCGGGCCGCTCGTGGGCGTCGCGCGGGTCAAAGACGCCGAGGAAGCCCTGCGGCTTGGCCAACGACTCGCACCTGGGCCTCAACGCGTCCGTCTTCGGCCGCCGCGGAAGGCCGCCGATTTCGCGCGCCGTCTCCACTCCGGGCAGGCGATGGTCAACGACGTGCTCGTCAATTACTTCGTCGTCGAGTCGACGCTCGGCGGCTGGAAGTCCAGCGGCCTCGGCGTGCGCCACGGCGTCGAGAGCCTGCGAGAGTGGACCCGCATCGAGGCGATGACGGAGACGCGGCCGCTCCTGGCGCCCGTCGAGACCCTCATCGCGAAAAAGCTGGCGTTCCCCTACGGCGCAGGGTTCCTCAAGCTCGTACGCCGCGTCACGCGTCTTCTCTACCGGCGCGGCCTGGCAAACAAGCTCCGGCGCCCGTCCGGACGAGGCTCCGCCTGATGCGGAGATGTTTGGGAGGTCCGGGTAGGTGAGTGCCGAATCTACCTACTAATACGTTGCGGAGGCCCGGGGCGTTTCAGGCGGCCGCAACTGCCGCCGGACGTGCGACTTGGACTTACTGCGGTATCCCGATTTTCCGGACGATCTCCTGGAACCGGGGGTCCGGCCGGAACTCGTCGAAGACCGAATCCACCCGCGCATAGACGAGCAGGCCCGCCCTCATAGGCCTTCTCGAGCCAATCGAGCGCCCGCGCGCGATTCGATCCGGAGTTGGCGGCAGCCATGTCGTACTCGGAGATGTACCTTTGCTTCGCGAGCTCCTCCATCGCCCGGAGGGTCTTCAGCGCCTCGTCCCGGTTGCCCATGACGCTGTAAGTCCGCGCGAGCGCGGCCCGCGGCAGCATCTCGTTGGGCGAGGCTCCGCTGATCCGCCGGGCGACGGTGATCGCTTCGTCGAAGAGCCCCTTCTGCTCGTACGCGTAGATCGCGAACGTGCAGAAGCCCGCCACCGTCGGATCCGCGGACTGCGTCTTGCGGTACTGATCGATCGCCTCGTCGTACTGCCTGGCGTAGTAAAGAAGCCGCACCCGCAGGCAGCCGGAGCTGCTGCTGACCGGATCGAGATCCAGGACGCGGGCGGATTCCGCGAGCGCCTCCTGCGTTTTCCCCCGGGCGCTCAAGAACAGGCCGTAGGCCTGATGGATGAGAGCCGAGCCCGGGCTCTTCTCCAGCGCACGCCGGAACTCCTTTTCCGCTCCCTCCCAGTCGAACTCGTAGAACAGCTTGACCTGTCCGAGGGACGCATAACCTTCGCCGAGATTCGGATCGAGCTCGAGGGCTTTCTCGATCGCCAGCCTCGCCTTCGGCATGACCTCGTGCGGGGGCCGGGCGCGGCGAGCTGGATGTAGCTGTCGGCGAGCCCCGCGTACGCCGGCGCGTACCGTGGATCCTCCGCGATCGCCAGGTTGAAGTACTCGGCCGCGCGGGCCAGCGATTCCGGCGTGAAGCGCGAGAAGGAAACCCTCCCCTGCAGCGCGAGCTGGAAGGCCTCGGGGTTGACGGTGCCCCGGCTGGCCAGTTGCGAGTTCTCCTCCGGAGCGACCTGGACGCGCACCTCCCGCACGATCGCGCTCGCGACGTCGCTCTGCAGCGAGAGGATGTCCTTCAGGTCGCGCTCGTAGCTCTCCGCCCAGATCGGGCGGTCTTCGGCGACGCCGATCAGGCGCGTATTGATGCGGACCCGATCCCCCGACCGGAAGACCGATCCCTCGACGACGGCGTCCACCTGGAGTTCCTGCGCGATCTCCGGAAGCGACTTCGTCGTCTCCTTGTAGCGCATGACGGAAGTCCTCGAGATGACCCGGAGCGCGGAGATCTTCGAAAGCTTGGAGATCAGCTCCTCCGTCATCCCGTCGGCGAAGTAATCGTGCGCCGGGTCCTGGGAGAGGTTCTCGAGCGGGAGGACCGCGAGGGACTTGATCTCGGGCCCGCTCGCGGCCGCCGCGGGCGGCTTCTCCGCGGCACCCCACGGCTTCCAGAGCAGCAGACCGCCGGCGAGCAGCGCGGCCCCGATCGCCGCCGCGACGATCGCGGTCTTTCGCCTTCCGGCCGGCGGGGGATGAGTCGCCGGCGCCGGGACTTCGACGATCCCGGTGTCGATCTCGCGGACCAGACGGCGGATGTCCACGAGCATCTCGCGGGCAGACTGGTAGCGTTTCTCGGGATCCTTCTCCAGCGCCTTCAGGATGATGTCCTGCAGTTTCGGCGGCAGCGCCGGGTTGCGCTCGCGGGGCGGCACGGGATCGCGCTCGAGGACGCGGCTCAGGATCACGGCCGGTGTGCTCCCCTGAAAGGGCGGCTCCCCGATCGCCATGTCGTAGAGCAGCGCCCCGAAGGCGAAAAGGTCCGCTCGCGCGTCCACGTCTTCGCCGCGGGCCTGCTCCGGAGACATGAACGAGGCCGTGCCCATCGTGAACCCCGGCGTCGTGAGCTCGCGCGCCACGGTGACGTCCGATTCCGAACCGATGAGGAACTGGGCCGCGGGCGTCAGGAGGATCTTCGCGAGACCAAAGTCCATCAGCTTGATCAGGCCGCCGGAGGTCACGAAGACGTTGGCCGGCTTGATGTCCCGGTGAATCACGCCGCGGCTGTGCGCGGCGCTGAGGCCTTCGGCGATCTGGATTGCGATTTCGAGAAGTCTCTCCGTCGGCAACGGGCCCTGTGCCAGGACGAGGTCGAGGGTCTCGCCTTCGAGCAGCTCCATGGCGATGAAATGGTGGCCGCCGGCTTCGCCGACGTCGTGGATAGTGCAGATGTTGGGGTGGTTGAGGACGGAAGCCGCGTGGGCTTCCCGTTCGAACCGCTCGACGCTCTCCTGCCGTCGAGCGCTCTATGGACGACGAATTTGAGCGCGACGTGCCGGCCGAGGCGGACGTCCTCGGCCTCGTATACGACGCCCATCCCGCCCTCGCCGAGGACACGCAGCACGCGATAGTGGGAGATCGTCTGCCCGATCACCGAGCCGCCGCCGGATCCGCGCTGCACCGTATGTTGTCCAGAAAACCTGCCGGTACGGCATGATAGCGCGCGAGATTCGCGGTCCCATTTCGCTTTCGAGGAGGAAGGGAATGCCCACCAGCGCGGACGCACCCGATGTCTCCTGGTCGGTCCAACCCACGAACAATCCCCAGGTCGCGAACTTCACGATCACGCCGCCCCCGAACACGAAGGTCACGGTGGACTTCGGAACCGACACGACGTACGGACGGTCCACGGCGCCCGTCCCGGCGCCGCCGGGCGGGGGCGCCATTTCGATCCTCGTCGCCGGGATGCTCCCCTCGACGACGTACCACATGCGCGGGTTCATCCAGTGGCAGGACGGCCGGTTTCTGTCCACCCAGGATCTGACGTTCGCGACGGGACCGCTGCCGGCCGGCATCCTCCCCACGCTCACGGCGGCGACGGCGCCCGGCGGGAGCCCGAGCCCGGGTGTGGAGCTGGTCAACGTCATCGACCCGATCGGCCTCTCCGTCGTGACGGACCTCGCGGGGAACATCGTCTGGTACTACGACAACGCCGCCGACAAGAGCTGGGGCGGTTATGCCTTTCCGATCAGGCCTCTGAAGAACGGAAACCTGATCGCGAGCATCACGAACCTCTACATGTCCGGCGTACCGAAGACGATCCCCTACAACAGCGTCCTGCGTGAGATCGACCTGGCGGGGAACCCCTTGCGCGAGCTCTCCCTGTCGGGCTTGAAGGCGGCGCTATCCACTCTGAAGACCCCGAAGGGCTCGATCGTCGATCCCCTGGTGTACAGCCACGACGTGCTCCCGCTCTGGAACGGACACACGATCCTGATCGTGCAGCAACGCAAGAAGGTCAACCTCACGTTGCCGCCGGGTCCCGGAGTGTTCGATGTCCTCGGCGACGCGCTCGTGGACCTCGATGAGAATTTCAAGCCCGTCTGGGTCTGGTCCGCCTTCGACTACCTCGACCCCGACCGGCACCCGTATGAATTCGACAAGACGCCCGACGACTGGGATTGGACGCACTGCAATTGCGTCGAGCTCGCGCCCGACGGCAACCTCGTCCTTTCCACGCGCAACCAGAACTGGGTCCTGAAGCTCGATTACCAGGGGGGCGGGGGAACGGGGCGATCCTCTGGAAGCTCGGCTACCAGGGCGATTTCACCCTGACCGGCGACTTCACGGCCGATACGGACTGGTTCTTCGCCCAGCACTTCCCCCACATCCTCGCCGTGTCGGGCTCGCAGATCACGAGCCTGTCCGTCATGGACAACGGCAACGACCGCTGCTATGCCACGCCGGCCGGGTGCGGGAACAGCATTCCGCCTCCGGGGGGCGTTCACGCGGGGCGCGATCTTCGCCATCGACGAGACGGCGATGACGGCGAGCCTCGTCTGGCAGTACTCGATCACGCTCTTCGGACAGAGCCGCCCGTCCCCGCGTACTCGTTCTGGGGCGGCAACGTCATGCTGCTCCAGAACGGCGACACCGAGATCTGCGCCTCCGAGCCCATGAAGGTCGGGACGCCGCCTCCCGCGAAGGACGCTCCCTCCCAGGTCATCGAGCTGACCGGCCCGCCGTCGAACCCCGCGACCGTGTGGCAGATGCAGGTCACGACCGGCGGCGCCTACCGCTCCTACCGCATCCTCAGCCTCTACCCCGGGGTGATCTGGACCAAGTAGGGCGCCGAGCCGTTCGCGGTCCACGTGGATCCGGAGACGTTGCGCGGTTCGCCCACCGAACCTCCCGGAGTGGTGAAGCGCGACAATTTCGGTCCGTATCGCGTACCCGAGGGCCAGTACTTCGTTCTCGGCGACAATCGCGACAACTCCTTCGATAGTCGCTTTCAGGGGTCAATCCCGGCCGGGGAGATCGTTGGGATCCCCCGTCGAGTCTATTGGTCTCATGATCTTCAGACGAAGAGAATCAGATGGTCGAGAATCGGGAAGACAGTCTATTAGCTGCGAGCAAGAAACGGCGTCACTTCCCGGTGAGATATTGCGCCGGGATCGGATTGTCGGGCCGCTCCTGGTCCCAGACGACCGACGCGATCCACCAGCGTTGGCCGTCGCGCAGGAGCTGGATCGAGTTGATCCCGCGCACGAAGGGCGCCGCATCGGACGGGGAACGGCGCGCCTCGTAGGCCGAGAAGACCTGGCAGACGTTCCCAAAACAGTCGGTGCGTCTCCCGGTTTCCCGCTCGAAGAACCCGGCCGGCGGGCCCTTCTCTTTCTGGGCGGCCCTCGATTTCAAGACGCGCTCCTCGAACTGGTCCACGTCCATCACGCGAAAGTCCGCCTCCCCCGCCGCTTTGGGAGGGATCAGCATCCCGACGTAGAGAAAGATGCGGCGCATGCGGTCGAAGTCGGGCGACGCATCGGGCCCGTGACTGACCGAGGCGTAGAGGGCCGACACGATGGCATCCACCGACGCGGCGTCCGGGGGGACCGCTTCTCGTCGCTTCGGAGCCTGCCCCGACGCGACGCCCGCCATCAGAAACAGGAGGCAAACGGTTTTAGGGGTCAATCGTGCATTTTGCATTTTCGCCAGCCTATCGCGGCGTGACCACCCCTGGCCGGGGGTCGAGTCGGCGCCGGACGGGAGGCACGCGGCTGGCTGACGCGGCCGGCTCGTAGCGGAAGGCGTTTCCCAGAGCGCCCGTTCCGGCGCCCGGGACCGTCACCGAGACGTCCACCGTGCCGGCGGCGTGCGGCGGGGTGCGCGCCGAAATGATGCGCGTCCCGAGAACGGCCACCTCGGTCGCGGCGACGCCGCCGAAGGAGACGCTGGCGCCGTCGGCGAAACCTCTCCCCATGATCACGACGTTCGTGCCGCCGCCGGCCGGCCCGAAGGACGGTCCGACGCGCTCGACCCGCGGCGCCTCCGCCGGAGCCCCGGATGGCGCGACCGTGAGCCGGCCCGAGGTTGCTCGCGACGACACCCCCGAGCATCACGCGTAGCGTCTGTCCCGCCTGCCCCGGAGCCGTGACCGAAGTCGATCCCTGGCCGCACCCGCCCGGTCCGCCGATGCGCGGGCAGGGAAGAGTCAGCGCCGTGTACGGCCCGCATGCCGCTCCCGTGAAGATCGTCACCGCCGTATTCACGTCCGTGCAAGTCGAGGACGTAGCTCTCCGAGCTCGCCGGCGTGAACTCGAACCACGTCGAGCCGGCGCGCCCCCGTCCCGGCAGGCACGGCGGGCCGAAAGGTCGTGCAGGCCCTCGGTGAGCGAGGTCCAGGTCGCGCCACCGTCCGTCGTCTTCCAGACCCCGCCCCCCGCCGCGCCCGCGTAGGCGACGCCGGGAGCGCCCGGAACCGGCGTCATCGCCGTCATCCGGCCGGCTCCGTTGGTCGGACCGAGCGAGATCCACTGGGTCACGCGCTCCGAGGCGCTGCGCCGCTTCAGGGCGGCTTCCCGGGCGCGATGCTTCTCGTACTCTTCCGCGACGAGCCGCCGCTGCCGCTCCGGATCGATCCGCCCGCCGTCGCCGTGGCGTTCCAGGTAATCCAGCACGCGCGCGTCGATGCTCTCGGACTCGCCGAACCGGCCCTTCCACTCGAGCCCGGCGCGATACCGCATGGCGACCGGCCGGAGCTCGCCGGCGCTTTTCGAACCGGCGACAAAGCCCGCCACGATCGCAACCGCGGGGGCGCTCTTCATACGGCTAGGTACGCTCCTGCCGCTCCGAAGTTATCTCCCGCCCCGCTGGCCCCGACGTCGTCAGCAGTCTCACGGGGCCGCTCCTACCGGCGCATGTGCTGCCGTGAGCCGAATCGCGTTCATCCCCCAGCTTGGGGAAGTCTGGATAATGCTGCGGCTTCTCATCAAGGGTGCCAGGGTGCGGCCACCGGCCCCGGCGTCAGCCTGATCGAGCCGAGCCCAAGCGCTCGCCCGCATCGGTAGGGGCGGGCTGGTCCCCGCCCGCCATCTCATATTCTTCGCGCCGAGGAGAGTTTCCAAAATGACATTTGTCCCACGCCTTCGTGCCCTTTGGGTTCTGTCCGTCGCTCTGTTCCTCGCCTCGATCGGGTTCGCTCAGACGCCCAAGCTGCAGGCGCCCAAACCCAAATACCCCAACTACCCGAGCGAGATGCCGTCGACGTTCAAGCCGGTGACGGCGAGCTTCGACCACGAGCGGCGCACGGTCATGATTCCGATGCGCGACAAGGTCAAGCTCTATACGGTCATCCTCGTGCCCAAAGGCGCGAAGAAAGCTCCGATCCTGCTGACGCGGACTCCGTACAACGCGAAGAACCTCACGGCGCACTCCGCGAGCAACCGGCTCGGACCCAACCTGTACGGCTACGACAACGCGACCGACGTGATCGTCGAGGGCGGTTACATCCGCGTGGTCCAGGACATCCGGGGAAAGCACAACTCCGAGGGGGACTACGTGATGAACCGGCCCTTGAGCGGCCCGCAGAACCCCACGCTTGTGGATCATTCGACCGATACCTACGACACGATCGACTGGCTCGTGAAGAACGTTCCCGAGACCAACGGCCGGGTCGGCATCATGGGGATCTCCTACAACGGCTTCCTTCCGCTGATGGCGCTCGTCAACCCACACCCCGCGCTGAAGGTCGCCGTGCCGATGAATCCGATGGTGGACGGATGGATCGGCGACGACTGGTTCCAGAACGGCGCCTTCCGCCAGACGATGGCCGGCTTCATCTACGAGCAGCAGGGCACGCGCGACAACGAGGCGAAATTCTGGCGGAGTCACTTCGACGACTACGACCTCTTCATGGAAGCTGGTTCGGCCGGAGAGCTCGGGCGGCGCTATGGCCTCGAGCAACTCGGCTTCTGGCGCAAGCTCCTCGAGCATCCGACTTACGACGCCTACTGGCGTGACCAGGCGGTAGACAAGATCCTCGCGAAGCAGCCGCTGAAGGTGCCCGTGATGATCGTGCACAGCCTCTGGGACCAGGAGGACATCTACGGGGCGATCGCCGTGTACAAGGCGATCAAGCCGAAGGATCCCGAAAACCAGAACGTCTTTCTATTCATCGGACCCTGGAACCACGGTCAGGCCATCTGGGACGGCAGCGCTCTCGGGGCGATCAAGTTCGGGAGCGACACGGCGCTTTACTTTCGGGAGCTCCTGGGACCCTTCCTGAACAACTATCTCCAGGAAGGAAAGCCCGGTCAGACGCCAGGAGAGGTTCTCCTGGAGCTGGTCATCCCACCTCCTGTGATCGCTTTCGAGACCGGTACCAACAGATGGCTTAGTTTGCCCGGCTGGCCGGCCGGCTGCCCGGCCGACGAGAAGTGCTCGATCAAGCCGACGCCTCTCTATCTCGGTGCCGGTGGAAACGTCGGCTTCACTCCGGCCACTGCGGGCGGCGAGGCTTTCACCGAGTATGTCTCCGACCCCGCGCGGCCAGTCCCGTACATCCGGCGCCCCATCGTTCCCTCGAGCCACGATCAGTCCAAGGGCTGGAAGGAGTGGCTGGTGTCCGATCAGCGCGAGTGGTCCGGGCGGCCCGACGTCGCCGTCTTCGTGTCCGACGTTCTGAAGGAGCCCGTGAAGATCGCCGGCGAGCCGATCGCGAACCTCGTGGCCTCGACTTCCGGCACCGACTCCGACTGGGTCGTCAAGTTGATCGACGTCTATCCCGACCAGGTCGCCGGCGACCCGGCCATGGGGGGTTACCAGCTCATGGTCTCCGGCGAGATCTTCCGCGGCCGCTACCGCGAGAGCCTCGAGACTCCCAAGGCGCTCGAGCCGGGCAAGCCGCTGACCTACAAGTTCGAGCTACCGACCGTGAACCACGTCTTCCTGCCGGGCCACCGCATCATGGTGCAGGTTCAGTCGAGCTGGTTCCCGCTCTACGACCGCAACCCGCAGACTTTCGTGCCCAGCATCTTCTGGGCGAAACCGGAGGACTACAAGAAAGCCACGCAGCGCATCCACCACGCGCCAACAGAGTCGAGCTTCATCGAGCTGCCGCTCGTGACGTCTCCCTAAACGGGCGCAGCTTCGCCGGAAGCGAAAGGCCCTGGTCGTTCGCTACCACCAGGGCCGCGGATTCTCCGTTTGCCGGTTAATCCTCCCAGTAGGGACTGTCCGCCAGGTCGCGCGTTGGAAACGGATGGTTGTAGTAGTCGTCGTTGCCCGGATCGAGAAGCTTGTCTCGCAGCGGATAGGTGACGAACGGGAACATCAGGTCGACCGCCTCGGGGTCGAGCGTGTCGAGAACGGCGCCCGCGCCTGCCGAGCAGAGGTGGAACTGGAACGCCCAGCAGTGGTGAATGGACTCCGGACGGACGAGACCTCGTTGTGGGTGCTCTCGTGCAGGAGAATGGCCTCCGACATTCCGGGCCCGGTCTCCGGCGTACCGAAGTCGCGAGCTCCGCAGCCGGGTGACGCTCCGAGCCAGACGACCGACCACTGCGCGAAGCTGGTGCCGAGAGTGTTTACGAAGGCCGTCCCGCAGATGTTGGGATCCTCCGCCGGGCCCTCGTAGTAAACGTAGTAGCGCTTCTGCGAGGGATCGGCTGTCCAGCCCCGCGCCTCGAGCTCGTCGGTGACGGCAGTGAACGCGTCCCCGGTCGCCGCATATTCGGCGGTCGTCAGGAGCCCGCGCACGAACGACACGTCCAGGCGCTCCGTCTGGCGTACGGTGTACGTGTCGAGCCGGATATGCCGTCCGGTTTGCCCTTCGAGCCAGACGTTCATGGACTCGACGGCGTCCTCGATCACTCCGTTCGTGTCGAGCGTCTGGTCGACACCGTCCGACGGGACGAAGTAGATCGCGTGCGCCTGCGCGCCCACGGCGACGTCCTGGCGGTCCTGGGTGGCACGACCGGACGACGGTTTCGTGCTCCGGCCGCTCGTGAACCCCAGCGTGCCGTGATACGCCGTTTCCGTACTGAGGAAGTTTGTCACCCGCGTGCGGTACCTTCCCGCCGGCGGGAAAGTCACCTCAGCCGTCTCCGTCGCTTCGCCGTCGCCGGCGAGCTGTCCGTTGGTGCCGCTGCCGACCTGGACCCAGTTGCCGGCGGCGTCCTGCTTGTCGATGTAGAGGTCGAGGTCGTAAGACAGCGCCGCTCCCGCGCTCCAGGAGATGGTCGCCGTGACCTTCGAGGTCCGGAAGTTGTCGAGGACCTGGAACTCCCGCACGTCGGCGGAGCCGGTCACTCCGACCGGATCGGGAAGCGCAGCCGTCCCGTCCCACTCTTCTCCCGGCTGAGCACGGCCGGCGCCTCCGTCGGCCGGGCGAGCCCCCACGGGCCGGGCAAACCGTTTGTCATAGAACATCTTGATCTGCATGTTGCCGTGACTCGCGCGGGCCACCTCGGCCAGCAGGAAGCCCCCGCAAAAAAGGATGAGCGTACCGACTGCTTTATGACGCATGGGAGACCTCCTCTCGGTTGGAATGGAAGCACCGAGAAGCTCCCGGGGAATGAGGAGAAGACCTCATTGGAATGACGGGAGGCACCTCAGTCTGGTTGGCCACTCGGCCGCGACGGCGGCGCAAATAGAATTCCCTGCATGAGTTACCTGGATCCGCATCTGCTTCTGACGGGCATCTCTCTGCTCGCGGCGCTCGGGCTGGCTGCCGGCCCCCCGCAGGCGTTCCCTCCATCCCGGAGCGCGCGATACGAAGACCTCGTCTCCTTCTTCCAGGAATGGCGCGCCTTCCAGAAGCCGAAGCTCGTCAACGGCGTCCCCGACTACAGCCCGACGGCGATGGCCGCGCAGCACCGGGACCTCGCCGCCCTGCGCAAGCGGTTCGACGCGATGGACCCGAGCGGCTGGCCAATCCCGCAGCAGGTGGACTACCACGTCGTGCGCGCCGAGCTGAACGGCCTCGACTTCGATCACCGCGTCCGGAAGCCCTGGGCCAACAACCCCGCCTTCTATGCCACGGTCTTCCTCGAGGAGAGCGACCAGCCCAACCGCGAAGGCCCGTTCGCCGAAGGCGGCGTCGAGGTCTGGAGCTACAAGTTTCCGCTCTCCGCCAAAGACGCGGAACGCATCGGCGCGGGGCTCCGAACGATCCCGGCCCTGCTGGCGCAGGCGAAGACGAACCTGACCGGCAACGGCCGGGACCTCTGGGTCTTCGGGACGAAGAGCATCCGGCAGCAGAGCGCGGACCTCGACACGCTCGCCTCGAAACTCGAAGGCGCCCCGGCGAGCCTGCGCTCCGACGTCGAGCGGGCGAAGAAGGCGACCGACGACCTGACCGCCTGGCTCGAGGCGCGGTCGGCCTCGAAAACCGGGCCCTCGGGCGTCGGGGCCGCGAACTACGACTGGTACCTCAAGAACGTGCAGCTCGTTCCGAACACCTGGGCCGAGGAGGTCGCGCTCATGGAGCGCGAGCTCGCGCGCGCGCACGCCCTCCTCGCCATGGAGGAGCTGAAGAACGCGAAGCTGCCCCCGCAGACGCCGGTCGGGAGCGCCGAGGAGTTCGACAGGAAGTTCAACGCCGGCGTGACCGAGTACATGGCGTTTCTGCGCGACCGCGAGATCTTGACGGTCGAGGATTGGATGGATCCCGCCCTGCGCGCGCGGATCGGGAGCTTCCAGGCCGGTCCCCGCGAGTTCTTCGGCGAGGTGGACTACCGCGACCCGGAGGTCATGCGCACACACGGGTACCACTGGTTCGACAAAGCCCGCATGGTCCATGCGCCCCATGCGAGCCCGATCCGCCGGGGAGCGCTCCTCTACAACATCGACAACAGCCGCACCGAGGGGCATGCGACCGGCTGGGAAGAGCTCATGATGCAGGCCGGGATGTTCGACGCGCGGCCGCGCACGCGCGAGCTCGTGTACATCCTCGTCGCGCAGAGGGCCGCCCGCGCGCTCGGCGGACTCCACGTGATCGCCAATCGGATGACCCTCGAGCAGGCGTCCGCCTTCGCCGTCGCCAATACGCCCCGGGGCTGGCTGAAGCTGGACGGCGGCCTCGTCTGGGGCGAGCAGCACCTCTATCTGCAGCAGCCGGGCTACGGAACGAGCTACCTGGTCGGAAAGATCGAGATCGAGAAGCTGCTCGGCGAGCGCAGGCGGCAGCTCGGAGAGCGTTTCCGCATGAAGCAGTTCATGGACGAGTTCAACGCCGCCGGCCTCGTCCCGGCGTCGCTCCTGCGCTGGGAGCTGACCGGAAAGAAGTCGCCGGAGCTCGAGCGGATGTTGAAGTAGGGCGGATGCGGGCGGCGACCCGCCGCGGTCATTCGTCGGAATCGACCCGTCCTCTCCCCGCCTTCACGCGCGCCCTCCGTGCCTTCGCGACGAGGCGCCGTTCCTTCGCGGCGCCTGACGGGCGGGTCTTCTTCCGCTTCTTGGGCCGGGCCGCCGCCCGCCGCACCAGCTCCACGAGGCGCTCTCTCGCGGCTGAGCGGTTTTGCGCCTGCGTGCGATGCTCGCGGCTGTCGATGACGAGCACGCCGCCGGCCGTCATACGCCTGCCGGCCAGCGCGATCAACCGCGCCTTCACGTTCTCGTCGAGAGACGACGCTTCGACGTCGAACCGCAGCTCCACCGCAGTCGCCACCTTGTTGACGTTCTGTCCGCCGGGCCCCGAGGCGCGCACGAAGCGTTCGGCGAGCTCGTGCTCGCGGATCGTGATGTCCGGCGTCACGTGGAGCATCGCGGGACGAGTGTACCCAGCGCCGGCCGGGGCCGCTGATAGGCTCCGCGGACTCGATCCGATCGAAAAAAGAGGAGGACCTGGATGAGGAAGAAAAACGTCCTGGCGTTTGGTGTGTCGTTTCTCCTGGCCGCGGCGGCCCTGGCGCAATCGGCGGAGGCCCCGAAAATGGGACCCGGCGCGCCCGTTTTCGTACCGGCCGCGGAGCTGAAATGGATCGTGCTCGATGAGGCCACTCCGGGAGTGAAGGTCGCAAATGCCTGGGGTGATCTGAGGACGGGCGCATACGGCGCCTTCTTCAAGTTCCCCTCGGGCTTCGCCGCCCCGCTCCACACGCACTCCGCCGACGCCAAGATCGTGGTCGTGTCGGGCACGTTCATCCAGGGACCGGAACGGAAGCCGGAGGTCCGGCTCGGGCCCGGTTCGTACCTGATGCAGCCCGGCGGGGACTACCGCCACACGACCCGCTGCGAGGGCGCCTCGGGATGCGTCATCTTCGCGACCGGCGACTCGGCGTTCACCCTCACACCGGCCGAGGGCGCCTCCCGCGGCGAAATAGAGCCCGCGGGCCGCCTGAGGGCGGCCAGCGGCTAGCGTTTCTTTCGCCGGCTCGTCGCTGCCCTTCTCGCCCCGGCGCTTCCCCGCCGGGGCGAGGAGCTCCGGCGGGAGGCCGTCGCCGCGGTCCTGGTCCCGCTCCTGCGGATCGCGATCTCCTTGACCTCCCCGAAGTCCGGCGCCTTCCCGGTCACCATTCCCTTGAGGAACTCGAAGAAAACGACCGGCTGCGGCTTGTCCACCGTCATGTACTGAGCGGATCGCGCGTGGATGCCGATCAGTACGATCCGGGGATCGTCCGGTCCGCCGTCCTTCTTCCCGCCCTCGTCGGGAAACCAGACCTTCCAGTCCGGAGCGTAGAGCTCCCGGATCTTCGCGCGGTCCTTCGATATCTCGGCGGTGCCCGAGACCGAGACCCACTCGCGCGTCCGGTCTCGGTAATAGGACAGGTTGACGCGCGGGTCGGCCTCCAGCTCCTCGACCTTCGGGCTCCTCAGCGTGGCGAACCAGAAGTCCGCTCCGCCCGCGCGCTTCTGAGTCGCCATCGGGCGGGAGACGAGCATCCCGTCGCGTCCGACCGTGGTCATCATCGCCGTCTCGATCCCGTCCACGAGCTCCCAGAGCTCCTCCCGGCTGCCTCTCTTCTTCGTCTCTTCCTTCCGGTCATTCGAAGCCATGAGTCCTCCTGCCCCTTCAGGTTCGCAAATCGCGGGCCAGCCAGTGCGCGGCCGAATCGGTAAGAATCGCGGTTGACCTACGCCATGAACGACTCGCAGGCTCAGGATCGAAGTCTTTCCGCGACGATCCCGCTCGCCGACCTGGCCGCGGAAACGCGCATCGAGCCGGCGCGGGCGGGAGGCTCGGATCCGTCGGCCGGCTTCGCGCCCGTCGGTCCTTCCGCCGAGCGGGACTTCCTCGCCGAGCGGCTCGCCTTCTTCGCCAAGATCGCGACCCTCGCGTCCACCGGCTTCCTCACGATGCGGCTCCTCATAGATGTCTTCCTTCGCCGCGTCGGGCTCCAGGACTTTCACTATCCGCACTTCGCGGGGACGGTCGCGCTCTTCTTCGTCTGGGTCCTGGCCCGGCGCCGCGCGTTCTCTGACAGGGGGCTGCGCCGATTGGACGCCATCGGAACGATCGCCGCCTGCCTTGGCTATGTCGGAATGGTGCTGACCATGCCGGGCTCGTGGCGGCCCGACCAGCTCGTCCTCCTGATCCTGAACGCGGTGCTTTTGGGGCGGGCCGCTCTGGTTCCGAGCGAGCCGCGCCGGACCCTCTGGATCTCGACGGTCTCGGTCGCCACGTTGCCCTTCGCGACCTATCTGGCCTTCTCGCGGGACACGACGCAGGAGCTTTCCGCCGGCGCGATCGTGGTCCAGGTCCTGCTCTGGGCGGCATTCACTGTGATCGTCGCGACGCTCATCTCCAACGTGACGTTCCACCTGCGGCGCTCGATCGTCCGGGCGCGGCGCCTCGGCCAGTACACGCTGCTCGACAAGATCGGGGAAGGCGGGATGGGCGTCGTCTATCGCGGCGAGCACGAGATGTTGAAGCGCCCGACGGCGATCAAGCTGCTCCCGCCGCACAGCGCCGGAGAGATGAGCCTGCGGCGCTTCGAGCGCGAGGCGCAGCTCACGGCCCGGCTCGCCAACCCGCACACCGTCACGATCTTCGACTACGGCCGCACCCCGGAGGGGTCCTTCTATTACGTGATGGAGTACCTGGACGGCCTCGACCTCGACCGGCTCGTCCAGGAAACCGGGCCGCTCCCCGCCGGCCGAGTCGTGCACGTCTTGCAGCAGGTCTGCGAGTCCCTCGCCGAGGCGCATGGCGTCGGCCTCGTCCATCGCGACATCAAGCCCGCGAACATCCTGCTGAACGAGATGGGAGGTGTCTCCGACTTCGCCAAGGTCGTGGATTTCGGGCTCGTCAAGGACGTCACCGGGCCGGAGGACGCGAAGCTGACGCGCGAGGACGTCATTGCAGGCACTCCCCAGTACCTCGCGCCGGAAACCATCCGGGACGGGATCTCATCGGATCCGCGAAGCGACTTGTACGCCCTGGGCGCCGTGGCCTACTTTCTCTTGACCGGCAAGCCCGTGTTCGAGGGGCGGCCGGTCCAGGTCATCCAGAGCCAGCTCAACGCGATTCCCGAGGCGCCGTCGGTACGCCTCGGGCGCCCCGTACCGCGGAAGCTCGAACTCCTCGTCCTCGAGTGTCTCGAGAAGAACCCCGACCGCAGGCCGGCCAGCGCGAAGGACCTGTTGGATCGCCTTTCATCCCTGGACGACGTCGAGCCGTGGGCGGCCGACGAGGCGAGGGGGTGGTGGAGGGGGCGGAGAACCGCCTGACGGCGGATCGGTCCCCTACGGTAGAGGATCGATGGGCGTGCGCCTGGGCTCCTTGCCGAATCGCAACCGCGACCGCTCCATCATCTTCTTGATCTCGACGTTGCGATCCTTCGGGGGCGCGCTGGTCACCCAGCCATGGACCAGGCGCTCCGCGGCCGCGGTCACCTCGTCCACGGCGCGGTTGAACAGCGCCTCGTCGCTTTCGACGGCTTGTTGGCGCCGCTCAGCTTGCGCACGAACTGAAGCGACGAGGCACGGATCTCCGCCTCGGTCGCCGGCGGAGAGAAGTTGGCGAGCGTACGAATGTTGCGGCACATCCCGATACTCTAGCCCGAGGCGTCAGTGCGGTCTGCGGGCGTGACATGCAGCGCGCGCTCCACCGCTGTGTCGAACGGCAGGAGCCTCCCCTCCTGCCAGGAGCGCTCCGACGCATCCGCGCCGAGGGCTTGGCGGGCCGCGCCGAGGTAGCGGTCGAGCAGCGCGTCCCAGAACCGCATGTGGAGATCCACGCCGATCCGTTCCCATTCCGCCTTCGCGGAAGCGGCCAACGCCAGGGCCTTTTCGGAATCTCCCAGGCCCGCCAGAGACATCGCGACGCCCTGGACTTCGAAGCTGGTCTCGAGCCGGTCGCCGAGCGCTTGCGCGTGCTCGAGACTGGTCGAGTAAAGCCTCAGGCTCTCGGCGCAGTCGCCCTCGATGAGCGCGCAGTCGGCGAGGAAGTGCCAGCCGGAATGCAGGCTGCGGCGATCGTCGTGCGCCTTCGAGTACGCGATGATCTCCGAGGCCATGGAGCGCGCCTCCGCGACGCGGTGCAGCGCGACGAGCACCTGGGCCAGGGCGACCATCGCCCGGTTGATGAGGACGGGATCGCCTTCCTTCCGCTGAAGCGCGAGGCACTCCTCGAAGGTGGCGCGTGCGGCTTCATCCTCTCCTCCGAGGAACTGCGCCCATCCGATCCCTTCGAGTGCGAGCGCGACTTCCTTGAGATCTCCGATCTGCCGCCAGAGGCGCAGCGCCTCCTCCATCCGTGGACGCGCGGCCGCCGCGTCTCCCTGCCACGTCATCGTGTTCGCCAGCCCCCAGAGGGCCCTCGCGCGGACCGGCCCGGGCTCGCCGGCGGCGGCGCCCGCGAGCGCGGAGGTCAAGTGCTCCCGACCTTCGAGCAGATGGGAGCGCGCCTGCCAGAACCAGGCGAGCGTCCCAGCGAGCTCGAGGTAGCGCTCGCTGTCCGAGCCTCGGGCGAACTCGAGGGCGGCGCGCAGGTTGTCGTGCTCGGCCTCGAGCAGCGCGGCCCACTTCTGCTCCCGGATGAGGCGTTCCCCGTAGGCGCGCTCCGCGAGGTCGCGGAATTCCTGGAAGTGCCGGTCTCGCGCGGCCTCGCCCTCGCCCGCTTCTGCGAGGCGCTCCTGCGCATACTGCCGGACCGTTTCGAGGAACCGATACCGCGCCTCGCCGCGCCGATCGCGATCCACGAGGACGAGCGACTTGTCCACGAGGTGCGATAGCAGGTCGAGCGCCTCGAGCTCGTCGGCATCCTCCCCCGAAACGCGCGCGGCAGACTCCAGCGTCCAGCCGCCGGCAAAGACCGACAGGAGACGGAAGAGCCGCTGCTCCGCGGGGGAGAGCTGCTCGTAGCTCCATTGGATCGTCGCGCGGAGGGTCTGGTGCCTCGGCAGACCGGTCTTGCTCGTTCCGGTCAGGAGGCGGAACCGGTCGTCCAGCTTGTCGCGAATCTGATCGGGCGACAGCAGCCGGACCCGCGCCGCCGCGAGCTCGATCGCGAGGG
Source organism: Thermoanaerobaculia bacterium (assembly GCA_046261875.1). Classification (GTDB taxonomy): domain Bacteria; phylum Acidobacteriota; class Thermoanaerobaculia; order UBA5066; family Gp7-AA6; genus JBHENW01. The sequence goes on from JBHENW010000006.1 coordinate 23,774, forward strand.
GGATGCCGTCCAGCCGCCGGCAGATCTCCGCGATCGCCGCCGCGTTCTCGTCCGACAGCGCGAAGCCGTCGAGCGCCCCCTGCGCTCTGTCGAGGAACAGCTTGACGGCGTCCACGGCGGCTACCGCCCGGCTGTCCGCTCCGGCCGCCTGTGGAGGCACGGCGAGCGACCGCAAGCCGTACAGCCGCTCTCCCTCGATCCCCAGGCCTTCCCGGCTCGTCGCGAGGATGCGCAGGGCCTCACCGCTCCGCAGCAGCGCGTCGGCCAGCTCCGCGGTCGCGGTGAGCAGATGCTCGCAATTGTCCAGGAGGAGCAGCACTCCCTTTCCGCGGACGTGCCGCTGCGGGACGTCCAGAAGGTCCTGGCCCGCCACTTCGCGGACCCCGAGCGCGGCTCCGACCGTCTCCGCGACGCGGCTCGGATCGGTCAGCGGCGCGAGATCCACGAACCAGACGCCGTCGGGAAAAATCTCGAGCAGGGCCTGAGCGACCTTGAGCGCGAGGCGGGTCTTCCCGCCGCCGCCGATGCCGGTCAGGGTCAGCAGCCGCGTGTCTTCCAGGAGGCGCCGGCATTCCGCCAGCTCCTTTTCCCGGCCGATGAAACGGGTCCGCTCGGCCGGCAGATTGTTCGGGATCCCCGAGACAGCGGATGCCTCGGCCACCAGAGTCGGTTCCAGGGCCCGGTCGGCCGCCAGCGCCTCCGCGAACCGCGCGGCGGTCTCGTAGCGATCTTCGGGCTTCTTCGCCAGCGCTTTCGCGATGGCGTCGGCCACGTTCGGCGGCACTTCCGGCCGCAGCTCGCGCAGGGGGCGGGGCGGGGCGTTCAAGTGCTGGTGCACGAGGAACGGGATGGGGCCGACGAAGGGGGGATTGCCGGCCAGCATCTCGTACGCGACGCATCCCAGGCTGTAGACGTCCGCGCGGCCGTCGATCTCCGCGCTTCCCGAGATCTGTTCCGGCGCCATGTAGGAGGGCGTTCCCAGGCTCGTCCCCGCGGCCGTCAGCGCCGTCGCGTCGCCGGAGTCCATGACGTGGGCGATGCCGAAGTCCGCGACGAGCGCGATCCCGTCCGACAGCAGCACGTTCTCCGGCTTGATGTCGCGGTGGATCAGTCCCCGATGGTGCGCGTACGCGAGCGCGGCGGCGATCTCACGAGCCAGCCGGAGGGCGTCCGCGACGGCGAGGGGCCCCTCCCGGACGATCCTCGCCTTCAGAGACTCCCCCTCGATGTACGGCATGACGTAGTAGAGGCGGCCGTCGACCACACCCGAGTCGTGCAGAGGCAGGATGTTCGGGTGCGTCAGCCGCGCGGCGATCTCGATTTCCCGCCGGAACCGCTCCGGCCCGATCGCGGCAGCAATCTCCGGGATCAACAGCTTGATCGCCACCCGGCGACCGTGCTTCAGGTCCTCGGCGAGGTAAACGGTGGCCATACCGCCGCGCCCGAGCTCTCGCTCGATCCGAAAGCGGTCGGCTAGGAGCGCCTCGATGCTCTCCGGCACGGCCGGCAAGAATACCTGTCCCCAATTCTCACAACTTGACGCAGATGTTCTTCGCTTCGGTGAAGAAATCGAGCGAGTCGAACCCGCCCTCGCGCCCGAGGCCGCTTTCCTTCATTCCGCCGAAGGGAACGCGAAGATCCCGCAGCAGCCACGTGTTGACCCACACCGTCCCCGTCTCGATCGCCGCGGCGACCCGATGGGCCTTCTGGAGGTCCCGGGTCCAGACGCTCGCCGAAAGTCCATAGCGCGTGCTGTTGGCGAAGGCAATCGCCTCGTCGGGAGAATCGAAGGGCGTGACGGTGACGACGGGCCCGAAGATCTCCTCCTGCATGACGCGCCTCTGGCAGTCGAGGCCGGTGATCACCGTCGGCTCCAGAAAGTAGCCGTCCCGGATGCTCTCCGGGAGATTCCCGGGACGCTTTCCGCCGGCGAGAATGCGGCCCCCTTCGTCTTTCGCGAGGTCGACGTAGCCTTCCACTTTGCGAAGGTGGGGCTCGCTCACGAGCGCGCCGACGTCGGTCGATGCGTCCTGGGGGTCTCCGATCCGTAGCTTCTTCGTTCCTTCCAGAAAGCGATCGAGGAACTCGTCGTAGATGGTTTTCTCGACGAACAGACGCGACCCGCAGAGGCAGATCTCCCCCTGGTTGGCGAAGCTCGACTGGATCGACGTGGCGACGGCCTGCTCGAGATCGGCGTCCGCGAACACGATGTTCGGGTTCTTCCCTCCGAGCTCCAGGGAGACTTTCTTGAAGAGCGGTCCCGCGCGAGCTATCACGTCCATGCCCGTCTTGGTCCCCCCGGTGAAGGAGATGAGCGGGACGTTCGGATGCGACGTGAGGGCGCGGCCGGCGCTCCCTCCGGGGCCGTGCACGATGTTGACGACGCCGGGCGGAATGCCGGCCTCCAGGGTCAGCTCGGCCAACCGGGCGGCGGTCAACGGCGTGAGCTCCGAAGGCTTCGCCACACAGCAATTCCCCGCGGCGATGGCCGGAGCGATCTTCCAGGTCAGAAGGTACAGCGGCAGGTTCCAGGGTGAGATCAGCCCGGCGACGCCGAGGGGCTGCCGGATGGTGTAGTTGAGCGCCCGATCGTCGGTGACGTGGGCGCGCGTTTCGGCGTGCAGGATCGCCGTCGCGAAGAAACGGAAGTTCAGGATGGCTCGCGGGACGTCCATCCGGCGGGCAAGCGTGATCGTCTTGCCGCTGTCTTCCGATTCGAGCCGCGCCAGCTCGTCGAAGTTCTCCTCGATGAGCTCGGCGACCCGGATCAAGAGCCGGGATCGTTCTTCAGCGGGTGTCTTGTGCCACGTCGCGAATGCGCGCGACGCCGCGGCGACTGCCGCATCGACGTCCTCGGGGCCGCTTTCTGCCGTTTCGGCGATGACCTGACCCGTCGCCGGGTTGACGTCGGGAAGGTACCGCCCCGAGCAGGGCGGCCGGAACTGGCCATCGATGAAATTGAGGACGCGTTTCACTGCCAGGAGATCCTACCCCCCCATAGACATGCGCTCGGATTCTGCCTGCTCCGACTCGAATCGGAGAAGGTCGCCAGGCTGGCACGAGAGCGCGCCGCAGATCGCCTCGAGCGTCGAGAAGCGAATCGCCCGCGCCTTGCCGGTCTTGAGGATCGAGAGGTTGGCCAGCGTCATTCCGATCCGATCCGCGAGCTCGGTCAGCGTCATCCGCCGATCGTGAAGGAGGTCGTCCAGCTTGACGGCGATCGCCACGTCAGATCGTCCCTTCGAGCTCTTCGCGCATGAGGGCGCCTTTGGCGAACACGCGGGCCAGCAGGAACGTGAGGAGCACAGCGAGCCATCCGCTGATCGAAAAGCCCGCCTGGAGATGGAGCGGATGCGCCGGCGTCGAAACAGCCTTGGCGATCGCGCCGATGACGAGGCTGAGAAGCTGCAGCGCGAACAGCGTCCAGGCAATCGCCTGCAAACGCAACGCGTTCGCGGCCACGAAAGGGTCGCCCGCGCGAACCGTCTCGACGATCGAGAGCAGCCGTTTGAGGACGACGTAGTGCAGCGGGACCGCGACGAGGCCGATCGCCGCGATCGCGCGCAAGCCCATGATGATCTGGTCTGCCTCAGGCGAAGGAGACAGATCCAACGAGCGCATGATCCATTGCCTGGTTGGCATGGCGAAGAGCAGCACGGCGATCGCGGCGCCCGACAGCCAGTTGACGACGATGAGAATCCGCAGGACGACATGTGCGATCGGAAGGGCGGCGGAAGGAGGTGGCGTTGACATAACTCAATACCTCTCGTTTATTGAATATCAATATATCATTTATCGAATATCGTCAAGTAAGGTATTGATAGTCGATAAATGCGCCGTCTCGGGCTCGCGAGGGAGCGGCCGGCGTCAGGAAGACGCCCGGCTGACCGGACGGCTCACGTGGTACGAAGCGAGCCCAGATGGAAAACGAAAAGCCCCGCCCTCTCTACTACGCCGACTACATCCAGCTCGATCGGCTGCTCGGAAGCCAGCAGCTGCAGAGCGCCCTCCATGGCCGGCCTGCCCACGACGAGATGCTCTTCATCATCGTTCACCAGACCTACGAGCTGTGGTTCAAACAGATCCTGTGGGAGCTCGACGCGGTGCTGGCGGCCTTCCGAGGCTCTTCCGTTCCGGAGGAGGAAGTCGGTCGCGTGGTCCTGCACTGCGGGCGCATCGTCGAGATCCAGCGCGTCCTGCTTCAACAGGTCGACGTTCTGGAGACCATGACCCCGCTCGACTTCCTCGATTTCCGCGACGTCCTGATTCCGGCCTCCGGCATTCAGAGCGTTCAATTTCGCTTGTTCGAGAACAAGCTGGGAATGCGGCGCGGGGACCGCCTCCAGCTTCACGGCGCTCCCTACACGTCGCGCTTCAGCGAAGAAGACGTGGCGCGTGTCGAGGCTTCGGAGAAAGAGCCTTCTCTCTTCGATGTGATCGAGGGTTGGCTCGAGCGCACGCCCTTCCTCCACTTCGGCGATTTCGACTTCTGGCGGGAATATCGTCAGGCGGTCGACGCCATGCTCGCCGCCGACCGCGCATCGATCCGGAGCAACCCCACCCTGACGGAAGACGTGAAAGCCATACAGCTGGCGGGAGTCGAGGCCACGGCACGGCGTTTTGCCGACCTGTTCGCACAGGACGCCGGCGAGCCCGTGGCGGCGCCGGGACGCCACTTTTCCCGGCGAGCGCTCGAAGCGGCGCTCCTGATCAATCTCTATCGGGACGAGCCGATTCTGCACCTGCCCTTCCGGTTGCTGACGCTCCTGACGGATATCGAAAGGAACTTCACGACCTGGCGTCAGCGCCACGCCCAGATGGCGATGCGGATGATCGGCACCCGTATCGGTACCGGCGGCTCGTCGGGCCACGAGTATCTCGACCAGGCGGCCGAGCGTCACAAGGTCTTCGCCGACCTCTCGGCTCTCTCGAGCTTCTTCATTCCCCGGTCGGCGCTTCCGAAGCTTCCTCCCGAAGTGAGGAGCCGGATGGGATTCCGGTTCCAGACTCCTCGATGATCGTCAGCTCTCGGCGATGACCTTCAGCTCGACCGAGATCGGGACCGGGAGCGCGACGACGCCGACGGTCGTTCGCGTCGGCCGGATCGCCTCGAAGAACTCTCCGTAAACCCGGTTGAACGCCGCGAAGTCGCGGTCGATGCTCGTCAGAAAGACCGTGACGTCGACCACCTTTTCGAGCGAGCTCCCGGCGTCCTCGAGAATCGCCTTGACGTTCTCGATGCACGCGCGCGTCTGCGCCTCGATGCCTTCGGGAATCTGCTCGGTCTCTCGATGCCGTGGGCCGATCCCGGACAGGAAGAGCAGATTCCCGACCCGGCGAGCGTGCGGATAGGGCCCGAGAGGCCGCGGCGCGCGGGAGGAGACGACAGCCGGGTTCCTCTCGGTGGAATTCACGTCGATATACTACCGAGGCCTGCGCGGCGTCGACGCCGCGACCCAGGGGGTATGCCATGGAAGCGAAAGCGCTGAATCTGCAGCGGTGGATCGACGAGCACCGGAGCCTTCTGAAGCCCCCGGTTGGCAACAAGAAGGTCTTCGAGGGAGACGATTTCATCGTCATGGTCGTCGGCGGACCGAACAACCGCAAGGACTTTCACGTCGACGAGGGACCCGAGTTCTTCCATCAGCTCGAAGGCGAGATGGTCCTGAAAACCATCCAGGGCGGGAAGGTCGTCGACGTACCGATCCGCGCCGGCGAGGTCTTCCTCCTTCCGCCGCGCACCCCCCATTCACCCCAGCGGATGCCAAATTCCGTGGGCCTCGTCGTCGAGCGCAAGCGTCTCCCCAACGAGAAGGACGGAGTTCAGTTCTATTGCGACAACTGCAATGCGCTGCTTTTCGAAGAGTTCTTCACTCTCCAGAACATCGAAAAGGATTTTCCGCCCGTCTTCGACCGATTCTTCGGCGACGAGAAGAACCGCACCTGCAAGAAGTGCGGCACGGTGATGGCCGCGCCGGCCCGGTGACTTGCTGACGGTCGACGTCCACACACACATCCTTCCCGAGAGGCTGCCCGACTTCCGGAAAGCGCCGGGCGGCGAACGATTCGTTCAGATCGAGCATCACGCGCCCGGCCGCGCGCGAATGATCGTCGATGGTTCTGTCTTCCGCGAGATCGAGAGCAATAGCTGGAACGTCGAGGCGCGGCTGGTCGAATGCGACGCCGAGGGCGTTGACATGCAGGTTCTCTCGACGGTGCCGGTCCTGTTCAGCTACTGGGCGGAGCCGGCTGTCGCGCTCGACCTCGCGATGCGTCTGAACGACCACATCGCCGGGGTCGTAGCCGGACATCCTGCACGCTTCGCGGGTCTGGGTACCATCCCGATGCAGAGCCCCGAGCTGGCGATTGCCGAGCTCGAGCGCTGCGTGCGGGAACTCGGGCTCGCGGGTGTCGAGATCGGCTCGAACGTCAATGGAGCGAACCTCGACAGCCCGGAGCTCTTTCCGATCTTCGAGGCCGCCGCATCCCTCGGTGCCGCCGTTTTCGTCCATCCGTGGGAGATGGCCGGCAGGGATCGGATGACGCGCTACTGGCTCCCCTGGCTCGTCGGGATGCCTGGGGAAGTTTCGCTCGCGATCTGCTCGCTCATCTTCGGCGGAGTGCTCGAGAGGCTGCCGGCCCTGCGGATCGGGTTCGCGCACGGCGGCGGCGCTTTTCCGGCGACGATCGGCCGAATCGCCCGCAGCTTCGAAGCGCGGCCGGACCTGTGCGCCGTTTCCAACGGCGTTTCACCGCGTGAATACCTGCGGCGGATCTACGTCGACTCGCTCGTGCACGATCCGCTGATGCTGCGCTATCTCGTGGACCTGATGGGCCCCGATCGGATCGCCCTCGGCAGCGACTATCCCTTTCCGCTCGGCGAGGCTCGCCCGGGAGCGTTGATCGATTCGTGCGGATTCCCGGAGGAGACCCGGGCGCGGCTGTTGCACGGCACGGCGCTCGAGTGGCTCGGGCGGTGAGCGAGGCTTTCCAGTCCGGCCGCGACTTTGCGGCCGCCCTGGATCGAGGCGACCCCCTCGGGCGGTTTCGAGACGAATTCCACGTTCCCAGGAGCGGCAACGGCGAGGAAGAAATCTATTTCGCCGGCAATTCGCTCGGGCTCCTTCCGAAAAGAGCTCCGGAGTACGTCGAGGAGGAGCTGGAGAAGTGGAAGCGGCTGGCCGTCAAGGCGCATTTCTCGGGGGAGAACCCATGGATGCCCTACCACGAGCTCCTCGCCGAGCCGACGGCCCGCCTGGTGGGGGCCGCCCCGACGGAAGTCGTGACGATGAACTCCCTCACCGTCAACCTCCACCTGATGATGGCGAGCTTCTACCGGCCCACCCGCGAGCGGCATCGGATTCTCCTCGAGGATCGTGCGTTCCCTTCGGACGACTACGCGCTCGAGTCTCAGGCGATCCTCCACGGCTTCGATCCGGCCGAAGCACTCGTGCGGCTGCGGCCCGGGAAGGGAAAGCACTCGATCGATACCGCGGAGGTCGCCGAAGTCCTCGAACGCGAGGGCGACTCGATCGCCCTGGTCCTGCTTCCGGGAGTCCAGTACTACACGGGCCAGGCATTCGAGATCGAGGAGATCACGCGGCTCGTGCACGAGAAGGGGTGCGTCGTCGGCTTCGATCTGGCTCACGCGGCGGGAAACCTGGTCCTGCGCCTCCGCGACTGGAACGTGGACTTCGCCGTCTGGTGCACGTACAAGTACCTGAACTCGGGCCCGGGCTCGGTGGGCGGCTGCTTCGTCCACGAGCGGCACGGCATGCGGCAGGAT
>JBHENW010000007.1:0-8855 GCA_046261875.1 Thermoanaerobaculia bacterium
CGGCGATCAAAGCGCGCCTGCCCCGCTCGGCGATCGCCCGGATGGTCTCCAATGTGGCGCTGGACGGGCTGATCGGCGTCATCCCGTTTCTCGGCGACGCGTTCGACATGGTCTTCAAGGCGAACACCCGGAACGTGCAGATCTTTCGAGAAGCCGTCCGCGGGCGCTACGAGCCGGTGAAGGATTCCTCGTTCACGGCCGGGGTCGCGATCGTCTTCCTGCTGCTTCTCGCGCTCCCCGTCGTCGTGATCGTCCTGCTGATCCGGACGGTCGGATGGATGTGAGGCTCAGCGCCGATCGGCGGTGATTGCGCCCTCGGGCGACCCGGAAATGTGCTCGGCGTCGTGGGCCGGGATTCGCGGCCGTCGCAGCACGAAGTGGTTGATGACCCCCATCGTCCTGAGGAAGGCGGTATAGCCCGGGATCAGCAGAAACGGCGGACAGACGTCCAGCACCGTTTCCTTCCAGGTCCTGGATCCCTTCCGCTTCCACGCCTCGACTTCGCGCCGGATCACCGCTTCCTCCCGGTCGGGTAGCGCGCCCTTCGAGCCCACGCCCACGACCGTGTGAGGAAGACGCTCGAGACCGCACGAAGCCACGACGACACTGTCGTACGAATGGAGCAGGCTGCGGAACCCGCTCGAGGTGAAGCGGAAATAGTCGTCCGGGTACGCGTGTACCGGGAAGTACCACACCGACGTCATGAGGAGGATGCCGCCCGGGGCCAGGCACCGCCGCACCTCTTCCAGCGCGCGCCACGGCGCGCTGACGTGCTCGATCGTGTCGAAGAGAAGGGCGGTCCCCAAGGAGTTGTCTGGGAGCGAGAGGGAATGCAGATCCTGGAGCTCGTCGACGCCCACTCCGGCGCGCAGATCGCAGCCGACGAACGTTTTCCCCGGAAAGAAATCGCGGACCTGCGGCAGGTGCTCCTGCCCGGCCACCCTGTACGCTCCGAACTCGTAGATCGGCTCGGGAAAAGCGACGGAGCGAGTCAGGCCCTCGAGGAGCGTGAGCAGGGTGGTTCTCATCTCGGAGGGTTGGTAGGGTAGGTCGCTGGCGCACCGGATTCAACAAGATTCGTCCGGAGCTTGCGGGCCGTACCGATCTGCGACAATGAGCGGCGTGCAATCGGAAGCTCGCCGGACATGAACTCCCGGCGGCATGCCGCGATCGCGGCGGCCGTCCTGAGCGTCGCCGGCGCGGCATCTCTGCTCTTTTCCTGGGAGCGATGGATTCACCCCTTCGTCGACGGCGGAAGGGAGATGATCGTGCCGGCGAGGCTCGCGGACGGCGAACGGCTGTACGCCGACGTGGCATACCACTACGGACCGGCCGCCCCGTGGATCAACGCGGCCGCCATCGCGCTCTTCGGCCGGCATCTGGCCGTGCTCCACGCGATGGGCGTCGCCTTCTCCGGGCTCCTGTTCTTCTCCCTTTTCCGGCTGACGCGGAGAGCTGGGAGCTTTCTCTCGGCGACTGCGGGAACCGCCCTCGCGGTGGCCCTCTGCCTTGGCGCCCCCAACGGGGGCGCCTTCCTCTTCCCGTACTCCTTCGGCGCCCTCTTCGCCGTGACCGGAGCGTTCGTGGCTCTCTCTCGCGCCGCCTTCCCGGCGAAGCGGCGCTTCGATCCGCTCGCGTCGGCGGGACTGTGGCTCGCTCTCACCGCGAAGCCCGAGATCGGCGCGGCGGCCGCCGTCGTGCTGCTGGTCGCGGCGGTCCGCGCCGCCGACCGAAAGAACGAAACGCTCCGGGCGCTTCGCCTGCTTCTCCCCGCCCTGCTCGTGTCGCTCGTGGCCTACGCCATCGCGTTCGCGGGCCTGACCTGGGAGCTCGCCTCGCCCGAAGGTCCGCTCGCTCTCATCTCCCCCCCGGAGGAGTGGCGCAACGTCTACCGGCTCGTCTCCGGTCTCGCCGACCCGGCGGGCTCCCTCGCCTCGCTCGCGACGGCGCTCTTCCTCGACCTCGCGATCCTCGGCGCGGCGGCGGGGGTCGCCGCCGGGTCGCGGCGGGCTGGGCGGTGGAGCGTTCCCGAGTGGCTCTGGCTCGCGGTCCTGGCCGTCGCGGCCGTCCTCCTCATGTTGCCCTCCGGCGCGGCCGTGGACGACCGGCTCCCGCCGCTCCTCATGCCGGCCCCCGCGGCGGCCATCGTCGCGTCTCTCCTTCTCCTCCGGCGCTCGCTCGACGAGACCGGCCGGGCCCGTTTTCTTCTGTTCGGCTTCGCCGCCGCGATGGGATCCCGCGTGCTGCTCGGTCTGACGTACGGTGCCTACACCACACCCTACGCGATCCTCGCCCTGCCGGCGCTGACCTCCGCCTCCGCCGTCCTCGTGCTCGACCTCCTCGCCGCCCGGCTCCCTCGGCCCGCTCCTTTCCGCAGGGCGATGGCGGCGGTGTTCTTCGCCCTGGCTCTCCTCGGCGTCGCCCGGCTCGCCCGTTTCTTTCCCAGGTCCGCTTCGGAGCGGGTCGCGACGTCGGCCGGAGCCGTCCGTCTGCCTTCCGACCGCGCCTTCGCGTTGTCCGGAGCCCTGGATTACCTGGGAACGCGTCTTCGGCCGGGAGACGACCTTGCCGGATTCCCGGAAGGCGGGTTCTTCGACTTCGTCCTCGGCGCACGCAATCCCCTGCGGCAGGACGCCGTGTATCCCGGGCATCTCGATGCCGCTGCGGAAGCGCGCCTGGCGGAACGCATCGAAGCCGCCGGCCCGCGGTTCGTCCTGCTGGTCAACCAGGTGCCGCCCGGCTTCGGGCCGCGGGCATTCGGGAAGGATTACGGCGTCGGCGTCTGGGATGCCGTCGAAAGGAACTACCGCGTCGCCGCCGCGTTCGGGGACCCGCGCCCCGACGCGCCGCCGGGCGAAGGCCCTTTCTTCATCCGAATATACGAACGGCGCTGAGCGCCGCCCGGCCGCCGGTTCGGGATCACCTCCCCCTCTCAGAAGAGAGGCATAAGAACCCGATCAGTTCCCCAAGACTCGCCGCCTCCGCAAGCAGGATCCTCAGTCATGTCGGGAAAGCGCCGATGGAGCGCCATGGGCGGTTCCCGGGGAGGAGTCATGAGACCTCGCGAAACGGACACGGCCAACGCGGTCGAGCGATTCGAGCCCACGGAGAACGAGGAATTCACCGAGTTTCTCGCGGAGCAGCCGGGAGCCGAGACGAGCGGGCGCGTTCTTTCATTCCCGCGTCCCGAACCCCGGGATCTCTTCGAGAAGTGCCGGCGGTTCCGCAGGGTCGTCGACGACCTCAAGCGCCGCCAGCTGTACCAGGCCCAGTATCGCGTCACGCTCGAGGGCCCGCTCGACCATCGCATCCGGGTCCGCAATCCGTTCTCCGGCCTCGTCGAGGAGATGGTCTGTTTCGATTCGAACAGCTATCTGGGCCTTCACCTCCATCCCAGGGTGGTTTCCGCCGTCTCCGCCGCCCTGGCGGAGGTGGGATACGGAACGCCGAGCGCGCAACTTCTCGGAGGCACGAATCGTTACCTGCGCGAGCTCGAGGAAACGGTCGCCGGCTTTCACGGGCGGGAAGACGCCCTCATCTTCCCCTCGGGCTACGGGGCCAACATCGGTACGCTGACCGGCCTTCTCTCGCGCGGAGACTTCGTGGCGCGCGATCGCTTCTCCCACGCGAGCCTCCAGGATGGATGCCGATGGTCCGGCTCGCGTTTCGGGGGGAGCTACCAGCACCGGGACACGGGGGACCTCGACCGACTCTTCCGGACAGAGGCGGGCCGCGGCGGCTCGAGGCTCGTGGTCACGGATGGCGTCTTCAGCATGCACGGTCGGATCGCGCCATTGAAAGCGCTGCGGGAGACCGCCGACCGCCACGGAGCCCGCCTCCTCGTGGATGACGCCCATGGTCTCGGTGTCCTCGGCGCCACGGGCCGCGGGATCGAGGAGCACGCCGGCCTGCCCGGGTCGGCGGACGTCCTGACCGGGACCTTCAGCAAAGCGTCGGGGTCGGTGGGCGGATACGTCTGCGGCTCCACCGATCTCATCGAGTACCTGCGGGTCTTCGCCCGTTCCGGCATGTTCACCGCTTCCCTCCCCGCCGCGATCTGCGCCGGCGTCACGGAGTCGTTCCGCGTCATGGTGGAGGAGCCCGAACACCGGGAGCGCGTGTGGCACAACGCGCAGAGGTTGTGGGGGGGCCTGAGGCAGGCCGGCCTCCTTCTTCCGGAACTGGAGTCCCCCATCCTTCCCGTCTTCCTGGGTCACGAACGGCTGCTCTGGGCCGCCAGCCGCGACCTTTTCCTGGCCGGCTTCAAGTGCGGCAACGTCGGTTTTCCGGCGGTGCCGCGCGGGGAATGCATCATTCGGTTGAGCGTCAGCTCCCGCCACACCGACGACGACCTCGATTCAGCCGTCGAAGCGCTGACGAAAATCGGGAGCCGCTACGGAATCCTCGGACGTGGCCGCGAGGAGATCCAGGCGATCGGCCGCTCGCTTCCGGCCGATGGGCGCATCTCATGAGCGCCCCGATCCCGGTGACGGTCAGAGAGTCCTCGCCTTTCTGGAAAGGCTACTGGGTGACGCTGCGCCCGTACCTCTTCTTCGTCTCCGGCGCGAGTGGGCTTCTCGGACTGGCTCTCGCCGGACCGATGGGCGGTTCGACGTTCCTCGCCGCTTCGGCCGTGTTCTTTCTGTCTTACGGCCTGGGCCAGGCGCTCACGGACGTCTTCCAGGTGGACACGGACTCACTCTCTTCCCCGTATCGCCCGCTCGTCCGTGGGCAGATCCGGCGCGGCGCCGTGCTCGGCGTCAGCCTGGCCGGTCTCGCCGTCTGCGCGGCCGTTCTGACGGTCCTGAATCCCTGGACGCTTCCCCTGACGGCCGCGGGGGTGGTTGGTCTGGTTCTCTACACGCCGCTGAAGAGGCGCTTCTGGGGCGGCCCGCCCTGGAACGCCGGAGTCGTGGCCCTCCTCCCCGCGATCGGGCTGCTCTGCGGAGTGGCCTCTCCCGTCTCCGCCCTCGCGCACCCGCTGCTGCTGCCGGCGACGGCGAGCGTCTTCTTCTCCTACGCGGTCTTCGTGCTCCTGGGCTACTTCAAGGACATCGAGGCCGACCGGGGCACGGGCTACGAAACTCTTCCCGTTCGGTTCGGCCGGCGGGTGTCGGTGCGGGTCTCCGCTCTCTTTCTCTCCGCGGCGGCGGTGGCTTCGTGGATCCTCGTCCGCCACAGCCTCGTCACGGAGCTGCCGGGCTCTCCGCGCGCGTGGCTCGCGGCGGCGGTCTGGTTCTCGGGAATCGGTCTGATGACCGCGGCCCACCTGCGGATGCTCCGCGTCACGCGCGACGACGCAGCGTACGTTCCGATTCTGCTCGCGGTCCGCGGCTACGTCGCGCTCCACCTGGGCGAGGCGTCTCTTCTCGCCCCGCGGTTCGTCTGGCTGGTGATCCCCATCATCGCGCTCTTCGAGTACGCCCTGGCAAGCCGTCCATTCCGCGCCCAGGTATGACTGCCACCCCGCGCGCCTTCGTGCTGATCAATCGCTCCGCCGGGCTGGGAAGGGCGCCGCGCCGGTACGAGCGCGTCCGGGCGGCGCTGGCTGCGCGTTTTGCGCTGGATGAGGCCGAGATGGACCGCGCGGGAGCGTGGCAGGGCGATCTCGATGGCGCGCTCCGGTCGGGGATCCGGGTTTTTCTCGCGGCGGGGGGCGACGGCACCGTCAACGCGGTCGCTTCCGCGCTGTTCGCCCGGCGCCAACGCATCCCTCTCTCCCGAGTCACCCTCGGGGCGGTCGGGCTGGGCTCGAGCAACGATTTTCACAAACCGTTTGGCACGGTCCTGGGTGGCATTCCCCTCCGCATCGACATGGAACGGGGGGCGCCGCGAGACCTGGTGCGCGCGAGTTGCGAGGACGCGCACGGGCTCGTCACGGAACGGGTCTTCCTCGTCAGCGCGTCGATGGGGGTCGCGGCCGCCGCCAACGCCCTTTTCAACGCGCCGGGCCGCATCGGCCGGGCCGTCCAGCGAAGATCCGTCCACCTCGCCGTCCTGTTCGCGGGGATCCGCGCGATTTTCCGCCACGACGGCATCGCCGCCGTTCTCCGCACGCCGGAATCGATCGAGACGATCGAGATCTCCAACCTGAGCATCTCCAAGACCCCGCACCTCGCGGCCGGCCTGCGATTCGAGGGAGCGATCGCCGCCGATTCCGGCCTCCTCGCTGTGAACCTGTGTCACGGCATGAGCCGCTGGCGGCTTCTCGCGACGCTCGCGCGGCTTTCCCGCGGCCGCTTTCTCGGACGTCCCGGCACGCGACATTGGAAGACGGCCCGGATGGGAGTGGAGACCCGGGAGCCTGCGGTGGTGGAGCTGGACGGAGAGATCTGCCTGGCGCGGAAGGTCCTGTTCGAGGTGATCCCGGAACGGATGTCGGTATGCGCTTGATGGAAGAGATCGCCGAAAACCGGTTGCTCTCTCGCTGGGCCGCTCTGCTCCCGCGCTCGCCCGATCAGTTGGGCGCCGTCCACGAAGCCGACGCCGAGCTCATTCCGCTTCCGGGCGGACCGGTGCTCGCCCTCACGGTGGACACGGTTGCCGAGGAAATCCGGCTGGGTCTCTACCGCGAGCCGTTCACGGCGGGTCGGACGGCGGCGGTCGCGGCGCTCTCGGACCTGGCCGCGATCGGAGCGGACCCGGTGGGCCTTCTCCTTTCCGTCACCCTGCCGCGCGAAGGACGCTCGGAGATTCAGGAGGAGGTTTCTCTCGGGGTCTCCGAGGTCTGCGCCAGGGCGGGGACCTGCGTTCTGGGAGGCGATACGAGCGAAGGCGAGACGCTCTCGATCAGCTGCGTCGCCGCGGGAGTCCTTCCCAGAGAGACCGTGCGGATGCGCACCGGAATGCGTCCGGGCGATCTCCTCTTCGCAACGGCGCCTTTTGGCCTCGGCTCCGCCCTCGCGGCGGCCCGCTGGAGCATCTCTCCGAACCTCTTCGACGAAGCGGACTATCGCCCCGAGGCGCGGCTCGCAGAGGGCCGGGCCCTTCGGGGAATCGCGAGCGGCTGCATCGACACGAGCGACGGTCTCGTGGCCGCACTCGATCAGCTGTCGCGCTTGAACCGCGCCGCCATCCGGATCGACCGGCCCCTCGTGGATCTCCTCCATCCGCGCGCGGAAGCGGTCCGCGCCCGGCTCGATTTCTCCGCCCTGGCGTTCCTCGCCGGGCAGCACGGCGAGTTCGAGCTGGTGTTCAGCGTTCCACCCGACCGCGTCGGCGAGCTCCGCCGCGTCTCGGGCGCGATGGGCTGGTCCCCACTTCCGATCGGCGTCGTCGAGCCGGGTCGCGGTGTCTTCGCCGGGGACCGGGCCCTGGATGGCGCGAGATGGCGGAACCTCTGGGAGGAGACGGGCGGCAACGTCGAGGCGTACGTGAAGGCCCTCAACCACGCCGGCGAGCCGTCATGACGAGAACATCGCTTTCCGGCCTTCTGCGCGGGGCCCTTTCGAGCCGGTTTCCGCGCGCCGCGATGGCCGTTGCGGGCATCGCGGGGAGCACGTTGCTCGTCCTGGTCCTCCTCGCGGCGCATGGGAGCCTGAAAGAGAGCGTCGTGGTCTACCTCGGAGGGGCGGGAGGGGATGTCTGGGTCGCGCCGCCGGGGACCGACAATCTCATCCGTTCCGGCGGCTTCCTTCCCGGTTCTCTGGAGGGGACGATTCGTTCCCTGCCGCATGTCGCGGCGGTGGATCCGATCCTGCGGACCTTCGTCACCGTCGAGGCCGACCGGGACGGAGCTCGCACGCGCCTGACCGTTCTGGCGATCGGTTACCGGACCCCGCAGGGGATGGGAGGCCCCTCCGCGGTCTCCTCCGGACGCCGGGCCCAAGGCGGCCCGGAGATCCTGCTCGATCGCGCCGCGGCCTTTCGCCTCGGGGTGGAGCTCGACGATCGCGTCCTGGTCAACGGGAGAACGGTACGGGTCGTCGGGCTCACGCGCGGCACGAATCTGCTTGCCACCCAGTTTCTGTTCGTCGACTTCACGACGGCGCAAAGGGCCCTCGGGGTCGCCGACCGGGCCTCTTTCTTCATCGTTCGCCTTCTCCCCCCGCCGGATCTCCGCGGCTTTCTGCTTCGGGGCCGGGAGGCCCTGCCGGATGCCGCGCTGTTTTCTCGGGCCGAATTCGTGGAGAACAACCTGCGCGAGGTCACCTCCGGTTTCCTTCCCCTCGTCGCGCTGCTGACGGCCGTCGGGCTCGCGGTGGGAGCGGCGCTCGTCGGTCTGCTCGCGCAGGGCCTCGCGGAGGATCGGCGCGCCGACGTGGCGGTGCTCTTTGCCCTCGGGGCATCCCCCGCGGCCCTGTCGCGGGGGTTTCTCGCCCACGTCGAGCTGCTCGTCCTTCTCGGGGGGGCCCTGGGCACGTCGGCGGCCTACGGGCTCCGTGCGATCCTGGACCGCCTCATCCCGACCGTCGAGCTGAACTATCGCGCAGCCGACGTCATGGTCGTCTTCCTCCTGTTTGCGTTCTCGAGCGCGCTGGCGGCGTTGCTGCCGGTGATGCGGCTTCGCAACACCGATCCCCTGGAGGCCTTCCGCTCATGAGCGCGCTCGAGCTTCACAACGTGTCCAAGACACGCGGCGCCCATCGCCACGCGGTCCGTGCGCTCATCGACGTCTCTCTGGCCGTCGAGCCCGGGGAGTTCGTGCTCCTGCAGGGCCCCAGCGGGTCGGGAAAGACGACACTTCTGGCCGTGGCCGGGGGACTGCTCGAGCCGGACTGGGGAGAGGTCCTCGTGGAAGGCCGCCCGCTCGGGGGCGAGGATCCGGCGGGGCGCCGCCGGCTGCGCGCGGCCCGTCTCGGGTTCGTCTTTCAGCGATCGAACCTCCTGCCGAACCTCACGGCCCGCGAGAACGT
>JBHENW010000008.1:0-35917 GCA_046261875.1 Thermoanaerobaculia bacterium
ACGCCGGGTCGTTGGTTGATAGCGTCAAGGAGTTGATGGAGCGAATCCACTACATCCACGAGGAGTTCGACTCGCCGGCGTTGATCGAGGAGTACATCGAGGGACGCGAGATCTATGCGGGCATCCTCGGCAACGAGAACCCCGAGGCGCTCCCTCTGGTCGAGCTCGACCTCTCCAAGCTCCCTCAGGGAACCCCGCGGATCGCCGGGAAGGAAGTGAAGTGGGAGAAGGAGACGGAGGCGTACAAGGTCACCAAGTCCGCTCCGGTCGAGGATCTGGACGAGGAGACGACTCGACGCCTCTCCGACACCGCCCTGGCCGCGTACCAGGCTCTGAAGCTGCGGGACTACGGCCGCATCGACATGCGTCTGACCGAGAAGGGCGAGGTCTTCGTCATCGAGGCCAACCCGAACCCCTGGCTGGCGTCCTCGGCCGAGTTCGCGATGGCCGGCCGCAAGTCGGGGCGCTCCTACTCCCAGCTCGTCGGCGAGATCGTGGATCTCGCGCGCGCCCGCTACACCGGCGGATGAGGGGTCAATCGTGCATCCTGCATTGTTGGTCCTCAAAAAATGCAAGAATGCACGACTGACCCCATGAAAAGCGTCCTGGCGGCTCTTCTCTGCCTCGGGCTCGCCGCGGAAGCCGGCGGGCGGCAGATCGGAGGCGTGGAGCTGGCCGACACCGTGACCGTCGAGGGGAAGACGCTCAAGCTGAGCGGCGGCGGGATCCGGACTCGAGCGATCTTCAAGGTCTACGTGGCCGGCCTCTACCTGGAAACGCCCGCCGGGGACGCGGCAGCCGTGGCTTCCTCCGATCAGGTGAAGCGGATGCAGCTCGTCCTTCTCCGCGGCCTCGACAAGGGAAAGATCACCGAGGCCATCATGGAAGGCTTCGAGAAGAACTCGAAGGCGCAGATGCCGGCGCTGAAGGCGCGGCTCGACCGTTTCAACGCGATGATCCCCGACCTCGAGAAAGGCGACCAGATCGTTCTGACGTACGCCCCCGGCAAGGGGACGGAGGTCGCCGCGAAAGGCGCCGCGAAAGGCACGATCGAAGGGAAGGACTTCGCCGACGCGCTCTTTTCGGTCTGGCTCGGACCCAACCCCGTCCAGGAGGATCTGAAGAAGGCGTTGCTGGGAGGCTAACGGTCCCGTCCGCCCCGAGGTTCCGTCTCCTAGGCCGCGGCGTTCTCCTGTGTCCTGAGGAAGCGGCGCCGGAACCGGTCGACAGCGGAGCCGAGGAACATCAGCTCCATCCAGAAACGCGAGGTGAGGGAAACCTTCTCGACGCCACCCGCCAGGGTCGTCGTGACGACCGCGCGGATGACGTCGAAGGGGGCCTTCGCGCAGAAGGCCTCGAAAAAGACGGGGTCGTAAAACGCGTACACGAACCGGCGGAAGCGCCGAAAGAGCCGGTTCGCCTGCCGCTCGTAGTCCGCCAGCGCCGACGCGCGGACCGGCCCCGGGGATGCCAGCGCGCGGTCGAGAGCGACACCCGCGCGCTCTCCCGTCGCCATCGCGAGGAACACCCCGGTCGAGAAGACGGGATCGAGGAACGTCGCCGCATCGCCCACCAGGACGTAGCCGTCCCCGACGAGCCGGGCGGAAGCGGCGGAGTAGTCGGAGATCCCGACCACCCGGCTCGTGCGCCGGGCTCCCCCGAGGAGCTCGGGCATCCGCGCCGAACGGGCGACCAGGGCTTCGAAGCGCTCCTCGAGGCCGACCGGCAGACCCTCGCGTTTCGTCAGCGCCGGCTCGAAGACGGCTCCGACGCTGCAGGTGCCGTCGGAGAAGGGAATGATCCAGTACCAGACCCCGTCGTCGATCGGAAGGAGGATGTCCCCCGGCTCGTGCCCCTCGGGCCACCGCATCCCCTCGTAGTGCGCGAAGAGCCCGGCGCGCTTGAGCTTCGAGTCGAAGCGGCGCGTGCCGAGCGTCCGGGAGAGGATCGCCTCCTGACCGGAGGCGTCCACGACGGCGCGCGCCTCGATCTCCCGCGGGCCCCGGGAGGTCTCGACGAGGACCCCCTTCGCGGCGCCTTCCTCGAAGAGGACACGGGCCACCGGCGTCCCGTCGTGGACTTCCACTCCCGACTCGCGGGAATGCTCCAGGAGCAGCTCGTCGAACTCGGCGCGCTTGACGTGGTACGCCATCGGGTGCCGGTCGTCGAGCCCGTGCCGGAAGACGACGGGTCGGGTCCCGCCGGTCATCTCGTTCCAGAAGTACGCGCCGAACTTCTTCTGATAGCCGGCGGCCGCGACCTTCTCCGCCACGCCGAGCCGCTCGAGGATCGGGAGGTTGAAGGGGAGAAGCGATTCCCCCACGTGGAAGCGGGGGAACTGTTCCTTCTCGAACAATACGACGCGGCGTCCGCGCCGGGCGAGGGTCGTCGCGACGGTCGAGCCCGCAGGCCCGCCGCCGATGACGACCGCGTCGTAAGATTCCGGCATCGCGGGCATTTTCTCAGAACGAGAGGACGAGCGCCCCCCGGCGCCGGCGCTGGAGTATCGAGGCGTGCGCAAGAGCTTCGCTCCCGGCCAGCCGGTCCTCGAGGACTTCACGCTTTCGGTCGCCGCCGGGGAGACCGTGGCCCTGCTGGGCCCTTCCGGCTGCGGGAAGACCACCGCGCTGAAGCTCGGGAACCGGTTGCTCGACGCGGACGCCGGCGAGGTCCGGGTGGACGGCCGGGAAGTGAAGGGGGAAGACCCGGTCCGGCTGCGCCGCGCGATCGGCTACGTGATCCAGGACTCGGGTCTCTTTCCGCATTGGGACGTGCTCCGAAACGTCGAGACCGTGCCGGCGCTGCTCGGATGGACCGAGGCCCGCCGGCGCGGCCGCGCCGAGGAGCTCCTCGCGATGGTCGGGCTGCCGCCGCGCGAGTTCGGCTTCCGGCGCCCGCGGGAGCTCTCCGGCGGGCAAAAGCAGCGCGTCGGCGTGGCGCGCGCCCTGGCCGCGGATCCGCCGCTCGTCCTCATGGACGAGCCTTTCGGAGCGCTCGATCCCATCGCGCGGCGCGCGCTGCAGCGCGAGTTCATGCAATGGAAGCGGCGCCTCGGCAAGGCGGTCCTGCTCGTGACCCACGACGTGCGCGAGGCGTTTCGCCTCGCCGACCGCGTCGCCGTGATGGAAGAGGGAAAGATCCGGCAGGTCGGCTCCCCGGCGGAGCTCCGCGCGAGCCCGGGAAGCGCGTTCGTCCGGGAGTTCCTGGCGGAGGACGAGGATTGAGCGGGCTCGGAAGCTTCCTCTGGGAGCGCCGGGCCGAGATCGCGGCGCTGACCGGAGAGCACCTCGTCCTCGTCGCCGTCTCGACGCTCCTGGCGGCGGCGGTCGGGATCCCGACGGGGGTGCTGCTCGCGCGCCGGCCGCGCCTAGCCCCCCCGATTCTCGGTTTCGCCAACGTCGTGCAGACGATCCCGAGCCTCGCGCTGTTCGGCCTGCTCATCCCGCTGCCGCTCATCGGGGGGATCGGGGCGCGCACGGCGATCGTCGCTTTGATCGTCTATGCGCTGCTTCCGATCCTGCGCAACACGCACGCCGGCATCGTTTCCGTGGATCCCGCGGTCGTCGAGGCGGCGACGGGCCTGGGCATGAGCCCCGGCCAGCGTCTCCGGCTGGTGGAGCTCCCCCTCGCCTTTCCCGTCGTGCTCGCCGGCGTGCGCATCGCGACCGTCGTGTCGATCGGGCTGGCGACGATCGCCGCCGCGATCGGGGCCGGCGGACTCGGGGTCCTGATCTACCGGGGCATCGCGGTCGTGGACAACCGCCTGATCCTCGCCGGGGCGCTCCCGGCGGCGCTCCTCGCCGTCGCGGCCGATCTCGCTCTGAGCGGGGTGGAGCGGCGGTCCGCCGCGGGGCGCTCGCGGAGGAGCGCGTGAGGAGGGGCGCCGTGCTGCTCGCGGCGTTCCTGCTGCTGTCCGCATGCCGCGAAGGCGAGCGGCCGATCCGGATCGGGTCGAAGAACTTTTCCGAGCAGGTGCTCCTCGGAGAGATCCTGGCGCAGGCGCTGGAGGCACGCGGCCTCGCCGTGGACCGGCGCCTCAACCTCGGGGGGACCTTCGTGTGTCACCGCGCGCTCACGGCGGGAGAGCTCGACGCCTACCCGGAATATACGGGGACGGCCTTCACCGCGATCCTCACGCAGAAACCGGTCTCGGATCCGGCCGCCGTTCGCCGGGTCGTCGCGGAGGAATACGCGAAGCGGTGGGACGCCGTCTGGGGGCCGCCGCTCGGATTCGAGAACACGTTTGCGATCGTGGTCCGCGGCGACGACGCGCGGCGCCTGGGGCTGCGGCGGATCTCCGACCTCGCGGCGCGCGGCAAGGCGTTTCGGCCCGGCTTCGGCTACGAGTTCCTCGAGCGCGAAGACGGGTACCCCGGGCTCGCGCGCGCCTACGGTCTCGATTTCGCGCAGCGTCCCGCCCAGATGGACCTCGGGCTGCTCTATCCGGCGCTCCAGAGCGGCACCGTGGACGTCGTCGCCGGCAACTCCACGGACGGTCTGATTGCCGCCCTCGGGTTCGTCGTTTTGGAAGACGACAGGCGCTACTTTCCTCCTTACGAGGCGGCGTTCGTCGTGCGCGGGCAGATCTGGCGGGAGAGAAAGGGCGTCCGAGGGGTGGTCGAGAGTCTCGGCGGGCTCCTCGGGGCCGACGAGATGCGCCGCCTGAACGCGCGGATCGACCGGGACAAGCTGCGGCCGGAGAACGTCGCCCGCGACTTCCTGAGAGCCCGCAGCTTCATTCGCTGAGCGATTGAGCCGATCGGCGGGCTCATGTCCTTACCTAAGCCGAACTTAAGAAATTCGTCCTCGCGGCGGGAGCTGATCTCTACTCCGGGCGGGGGTGGCCATGAAACTCTCGACCGGTCGGCGGATCGCTTGCGGCGCCGCGGCGCTCGCCCTTCTCCTGCTCGCCAGTACCGGCTCCCGCGTCGCGCCGGAGCGGCGGGTTGCCGATCGAGTCACGCTCGCCGGGCTCCCGGCCGACTTCGTCGAGAACCGGGGCCAGTGGGGCGGCTCGGCGAGGTTCGTGGCCAGGAGAGGCTCCCTCCTCGCCGCCTTCCACCCCGACTCGGTACGGATTCACCAGGGCGATGAAACCCCTCTCACCCTGCGGTTCATGGCGGCCTCGGAGAACGTCGCGCTCGTCGGCGAAGAGCGGCGGCCCGGCCGATACAACTTCTTCTTCGGAAACGACCCGCGGCAGTGGCGCTCGGAGGTGCCCGCGTGGGGGAGCGTCCTCTATCGGGGTCTCTATCCCGGCGTCGATCTGCGGATCCGGGAGGAAGCCGGGCGCCTCGAATACGACCTGATGCTCGCGCCGGGAAGGGACCTTGCGCAGGTCGCGATCCGGACCGAGACCGCCTGCGGTCTTGGCCTCGAGTCCGACGGCTCGCTCTCGATACGTACGGACAGCGGGACTCTTCGGCAGACGCCGCCGCGGACGTGGGAAGTCCTCCGCGACGGCCGGAGGCGGCCGATCGAATCGCGATTCCGGATCCTCGGCGACGAACGGTACGGGTTCGAGGTTCCCGGGCGCGACCAGAAGCTGGCCCTCGTGGTCGACCCGGGCCTCGAGTGGTCCACGTTCCTCGGAGGTTTCGACCGCGAGGAGATCCACGGCATGGCGGTGGCGGCCGACGGATCCGGCGACGTCATCGTCGCGGGATCGACGTGGTCGTCGGACTTTCCGGCCTCGAGCGGGTCCCGCGGGGCGAGTCCGCTCGTGCCGTTCGTCGCGCGGGTGACCTCGAACGGATCGGCGCTCGTTTACGCGACCCTCTTCGGCGGTACCGACGGCAACGTCTCCTTCGGCCTGGACCTGGCCCTCGACGCATCGAGCGCGCCGGTCCTGGTCGGAGAGACGAACTCGGCGACTTTTCCGACGACTCCCGGCGCCTACGACCCGACCTTCAACGAGCCGTCCGCGCAGATCAACCGGGGGTGGGATGCTTTCGTGACCCGGTTCGATGCTTCGGGCGGCCGCATGGTCTTTTCGACGTTTCTCGGAGCGGAGCGCCACCCACGTTCGATCCCGGCCAGGTCGGCTCCAAGCGCGGCGGGGATGAGAGCGCGCGGGCGGTGGCCGTGGACGCATCCGGAGCCATCATCGTTTCGGGGGCAACCGACTCGGACGACTTCCCGACGACCTCAGGCGCTTACGACAGGACGCACGAGTACCTGGAAGTTCCGGTGAGCGTCGGTGAGAACGTGGGCACGGCCATCGCGGACACGGACTCGTTCATCGCGCGCCTCGACCCGACGGGCTCGCAACTGACCTACTCGACGTTCCTGGGCGAACAGGCCGACGACCTCGTCCGGGACCTGGTCGTCGACTCCCTGGGATTCGTCACCGTCGTCGGCGTCCAGGCGCCGATCGAGACCTTCGACGGCGCGGGCAACCGCACGGACCACGGCACGCCCTTCCCGACGACGCCGGACGCTCTCGCGCGGACGTACCTGGGGGCATCCGACGCGTTCGTCGCGCGACTGAAGCTCGATGGAGGCGGCGCCGGGGACCTGAAGTACTCGACGATCTTCGGCGGCTTCTACATCGACGAGGGGTCCGGGATCGCGCTCGACTCGAACAACCGCGAGCACGTAACGATCTGCGGCTGGAACCGCTCCTGGGACTTTCCGACGACGCCCGGAGCGTGGCGCCGCACCCCCATTTTTCTCTCGGACGCCATCCGTACTACTCCGGGTTCGTTTCGCGCTTCCGCTTTCCAGCGGCGGGGGGCGGATCGCTCGTGTGGTCCACGCTCATCGAGGGCTCGATCGGCGCTCAGATCGCCGAGCGCATCGCGATCGACCCCTCGGGCGACGTCATCGTGGTCGGGACGGACTCGGGCGGCCTTCCGACGACGGAACGGTCGTACAAGCGCGCCCCTTCGGCCGGCGTCTACGTCTATCGCCTGAGCGGTGACGGTCGCAGCCTGCTCTACGGGACGTTCCTGCACTCTCCGTCGACGACCTTTCACGACTTCGTACATGTCGCCTCGACCGGGCCGCGCGCGGTCATCGTCGCGGGCGGAACGCTGAAGCCGGACTTTCCCACGACCGCCGGCGCCTTCGACCGCGTCTTCGGCAGCGACGGAACGAGCGACAACTTCCACCGGTTCGATGCTTTCGTCGCCAAGCTGACGCTGGACCCTCAGGCGACGGCCGACACGACGGCCGCAGCGCCGGCGCTCGTCAGCCCCGCCGAGGGGGCGGCTCACCCGACCGGTGGGGACGTCACCTTCGACTGGACCGACGTCGCCGATCCGTCCGGGGTGCAGGCTTAC
Organism: Thermoanaerobaculia bacterium; assembly: GCA_046261875.1. Lineage (GTDB taxonomy): Bacteria > Acidobacteriota > Thermoanaerobaculia > UBA5066 > Gp7-AA6 > JBHENW01. The sequence goes on from JBHENW010000008.1 coordinate 7,284, forward strand.
GAGCTCGCCGTGACGTCGAACCCCGATTTCCTGCCCGGCTTCGGCTTCTTCTGGCTCCCCAACGGCGGGTTCTTCACGGAATCGCGGCTCACGTTCCCCGCGAGCAACTCGGGCGTGTATTACTGGAGGGTCCGGACTCTCGACGGGGCCAACAACTTCAGCCCGTGGTCCGCCACGCGCCGCTTCGTCGTTGGAGACGCGAGTTGGACGAACTTCGCGGCCGTCGTCCTGACCCCGAACGGAATCGTCAGCGGCAGCACGGCGCAGGGGAAGATCTTCGTCCAGAACTTCGCGCCCGCCGGAGGAAAGGTCTACACGCTCACGAGCAGCAACACCTCCGCCGCGACCGTGCCGTCGACCGTGACCGTCCCGGCCGGCGCGAACAGCGCGACCTTCACCGTCACCGCCCGGACGGTGTCGAAATCGACGCCTGTCCAGCTGACGGTCTGGGCCGAAGGCAACGGCGACCACCCGGTGTTGTGGGTCGATCCCGCGCCGCCGGGCGTCGTCATGGTGTCATCACTCACTTTGAGCCCGACGACGGTCGCCGGCGGCGGCTCTTCGCAGGGGACCGTGGCCCTGAACGCGGCGGCTCCTTCCGGAGGCGCCGTCGTCACGCTGTCCAGCGGCAACCCGACCGTTGCGAGCGTGCCGGCGAGCGTGGCGATTCCGGCCGGGCTGATGAGCGCGAGCTTCTCCATCGCGACGCAAGCGGTTTCCACCTCGACGCCGGTGACGATCGGCGCCGCATACGGCGGCAGCAACACCGCGGCGACTCTGACCGTCTCCCCCCCGCTCCTCCCGCGGCCCCTTCGCTCATCAGTCCCGTAAACGACGCGCGGCCGGCTCAGCCGATTCTCTTCGACTGGACGAACGTCAGCGGGGCGGCCTCGTACTTGATCCAGCTTGACGATTCGAGCACCTTCCCCGCGCCCCTCGTCGCGAGCCGCACGACGACCGTCTCCCAAGCCTCGATCGGAGGACTGCCGGCGCGTCGCCTCTGGTGGCGTGTGCGCGGAATCAATTCCGGCGGGACCGCCGGCGCGTGGTCCGCCACCCGCCGCGTCGAGCCGCAGTCGGGTCCGACCCCGACGCCGACGCGGACCCCGACCACGGCCCAGTCTCCGACGCGGACCCCGACTCCGGCCCAGTCTCCGACGCGGACGCCGACCCCGGCGCCCCTGCCGGCTCCTTCGCTCGCCTCCCCGGGCAGCGACGCTCGGTTCTCGCCGGGGCAGACCATTCTTTTCGACTGGAGCGACGTGGCGGGGGCGGCGAGCTACACCTTGCAGATCGACGATTCGGATTCTTTCTCGTCCCCGCTGCTCGTTTCGCAGACGCTGACCGCCTCGCAGTACTCCAGCGCCGCCCTTCCGACCCGGACGATGTGGTTCCGCGTGCGGGCTCATAGCGCCTCCGGCGCGCCCGGCTCGTGGTCTCCGGTCCGCAGATTCGAGGTCAAGGACTAAGCCGGCAGCGTCGTCGAGCACCCCGGGGGGTGCCCCCGCGGCCGGGACGGACCCCGGCCGGCGGCGCGTTTCTGCTAAGCTGTTGGGCAGACCGCACCGACAAGAAAACGAGCGAATGAAGGACCTTTTGGAGGTCTCCCCGACCCTGTGGGTCACCCTGGGAGCGGCTGCCCTGCTGCTCCTCCTTCTCGTGGTGTCTTTCCGCTCGCGTTCCTATGTTTTCTGCCAGTACCTCAAGGCGATGACCGGCGTGTCGCTGCGACCCCGGGAGGTCCGCAAGGCTTTCGACTCGGGCGGCCAGGAGGGGGTCCGTGAGCTCTTCCTCGACCTGATCATCAAGGAAGACCTCAAGCGCGGGCCGGTCGCGATTCCGGAACCCGTCCCTTCCGCTCGCTCGGAGCCCGCTTAAGCACCGGCCAGCAGCAGTCAGCTTTCGATCAATTTGAACGTCGGCACGGGCTCGCGTCCCAGGACGGAACGCAGGATCGTCGCGTGGAGGACCTCGTCGGAGAGGATCCGGCCGGCGGCGGAGGAGAGCGCCCGGTCGGCGAACCGATCCACGACGTAGAGGTACACGCGCGCGGCCCCGATCTCCAGCTTGAACGCCAGCTCGAGGACATCCTTTTCGTTGGCGAGTGGCACCCCGAAAACGTATTCGCTCTTGGGCTCGACGGGCTGCCCGTTCTTGTTCCTGATCGCGTCGGACAGCAGGTCCCGGTGGATCTCGTGGCTGCCCTGGAACTGCAGGCCGACCTCCTTGGCCTTCGCGGAGAGCAGGCCGCTCTTGCCCGCCAGCCCGTACGCCCAGATCGCCTCGTGCTCGAGAGCGAGCGCCGTGTTCATCAGCGTGATGTCGTCGTAGATCGCGGACTGACCTTTGCGCGGCAGCGCGAGGGCGGGACGGCCCGCCGCCGCGAGACCGAGGGCCAGTCCGACCTTGCCCGCGTTGCGGAAGAAGTCCCGGCGGGGTTGCCACATGCGGAGGCCTCCTCTGGGATGTCCGGGCGAAAACTTCGCGAGATTGTAGCCGGGAATCGCGTCGCGAGGAAAAGCGCCCGGCCCGGGAAGACCCCGAGCCGGGCGGAGAGGAGATCTACTCGGCGCGGTCGGGGACGGGAAGCGATGCCGGCGCTTCGAAGGGCCTGTCCGGCAGCGCCTTGCCATTCGGGCCGTACTGGGCCGCTCGCTGCGCGGAGGCGGGGAAAAACGCGCGCAACCTCGGGTCACCGGGGTGATCGTGTTTGTGGTCGAACCCGATGTGCGGCGTGGCCAGCCACGGGAAAGACTGGAGGAACGGCAGGTCGGGGCCGTCGACGTTGTCGCCCAGCGTGTTGTTGGGCGCGATGTTGAAGGCCGGGACCAGAACGCCGGCGAGGACGCGCAGCTCGATGTCGAAGACGTCGTCGTAGATCCGCCGGCCGTTTGGGAACCCGGCGTTGTCGCCAGCGATGAAGCCCAGGCGGTTGACCGACGCGATCGGCGTCACCGGAACGGCCACGTTCAAGCGAAGCTGGTCGGAGATGACTTCCCCGGGCCGGCGAGTCAGGCCCTCGACGCCCTGCACCAGGGCGAGCAGGTCATTGCGCGGCGGCGGCGGCACGGCGATGCCGAAGAGCGCCGTCAGAAGGCGGGGCACCTCCGGATCGAGGATGGCCGAGGCGTACTGCGCATCGTCCTTCGGCTCGGTGCGATTGAACTGATCTTTCAAGCCGAGGGGGACGACCACCTCGTTGACGAGAGGGTTGGCCAGACGCGAGACCTGGACCCAGTTGCCGCTGGTCACGGGAGTCCCGGTCGAGGAAATCACAGTCGTCGCCTGCCGGTAGGTGGCCGCCCAGGAACTGATGATCGCGTTTGGGTCGGTCGTCGCGGTCGGGGTCGAGCCGTTGGCGGTGAGCTGGTTGATCGGAACCGAGAGTGCGATGCTCTGGACGTTGAAACCAGCGGTGCCGTTGACGCCGTAGCCGAACGGCGCCTGCGACCGGCCCTCGAGGTTGATCAGGTCGAAGATCATCCCCAGGTCGATGTAGAACTGTTCGCCGCGCGGCCCTGCGAAAACGCGGACCCCGCCGTCGATGGATAATCCCGAAAGCAGGGCACCGTGGGAGACGGTCTCGTACCCGTTGGGGTATGACTTCGGTCCGACGTTGTAGGGCGCTTCCAGGAGGTTGTTTCCGATCGTCGTGAGGTTGGAGCCGGAAGCGTTCGGAGACGGCCCGAGGATCTTTTCGACCTTGTAGGTGTAGAAGACGTTGAGGTCCGGGTCGTTGATCGTAGTAACCGGGCCCGTGTTGTAGAGGAACGAGTTGGGGGTCCGGACGTTGCGCGTGAACGTGAAACGGTACGTGATGTCCTCGACCGCGTCGCCATTGTTGTCAAACTTCAGCTCGTAGCGGACCATCGGGTTGAAGTTGTAGAAGTTCGGGACGCCGGCCGGCTCCTGGAGCGGTATCCAGTTGGCGATCATCACGACCCGGCTGGGGTCCTGGGGGTCCCGGAAAAGATAGACATCCGTGTTGTCGGCACTCGGGTCGTCGCGGATCGACGGGGCTTCGCGGTGGCTCGATGCCTCCGCAGGGGTGGCAGCGAGCAGGCCGGACAGGACCGCGAGGATCCCGAGCAGCCATGCCATCCGCGGCCGGGGATGGCGATGAGAATCCATGATTCCTCCTCCGAAGCGTTAAGTCGGACCAGAACTATTCGGGTCCGGGCGGGCAGGCTTAGCAAGTCAGCTGCCACACCGTTCCTTACGAATGCCGGACGCCTCTTGGATTCGTAGGCGTCTCACTTTCGTTCCGATATCCTTCGTTACGTCGCATGGCGGCCCAAGCCGATCCGGACCGGGGCCTCGTCGCCCGCATCGAACGGCGCGACGCGGATGCTCTGGCCGACCTGTACGATCGCTACAGCGCGCGGCTCATGGGCCTTGCCTACCGGATCCTCGGTGAGACGGGAGAAGCCGAAGAGGTCCTCCAGGAAGTCTTCCTCTACGTCTGGAAGGCGATCTCCACTTTCGACGGCGGCCGGGGGACCGTGCTCGCCTGGCTGCTCGTCGTCACGCGGAGCCGGGCGATCGACCGGCTGCGGGCCCGCCGGCCCGCGACCCGGGCCGGTGTCCGGAGCCTGGAAGAGTCTCCCGAGCCGACCTCGGCGCACGACGTCGAGGGCGACATCGCGGGACGGCAGTGGGAAAGCCTTTGCCGGGCGGCGATCCGGGAGCTTCCCGAGGACCAGCGCCGCGCGCTCGAGCTCGCGTACTTCGAAGGTCTGACACAGCAGGAGATCGCCGAGCGAACCTCCTCGCCGCTCGGCACGGTCAAGACCCGCGTGCGGCTGGGCTTGATGAAACTCCGGGAGCGTGTCCGCCCGTATCTGAAGGGACAACCTGATGGCTCATAACGAACGGCACGAGGAGCTGGTGGCGCTGCACGCCCTCGGGTCGTTGGGCGCCGACCCGGAGCTCGAACGGCACCTGGGGGAGGGATGCCCGATCTGCGAGGAGCACCTCCACGAGCTGCGCCAGGCTGCCTCCGTGCTCGCCTTCGCCGCCCCGACGCGCCGTCCCTCGCGGGCAGTGCGCGACCGCGTTCTCGCGTCCCTGGGTCCGGCTCCCGCCCCGTCCGTCCGAGAGATCACGCGGCCGGCCAGGACACGGCAGTGGTGGCTGCTCGCCGCGGCGGCGGCGCTCCTGCTCTTCTTCATCGCCGATCGCACGCGGTTGTCCGTGCAGCGCGACTCACTCCAGGAGGAGCTCGCGGCGGCGCGAGCACGCCTGGTGATCGCGGAGAGGGAAGCGGCGCGTGGCGCGCAGACGGGCGCCACGGCGGCCGAACTGGCTTCGCGGCTGCGGTCTGCCGAGGCCGAGCTCGCGCGGCGGGACCTGCGCGCCCGCGTCCTCGAAAGCGACGACGTGCGCATGCTGTTCCTCGGCGGCCGGGATCCCCAGCCCCGAGCGCAAGGCAAGGTCTTCTGGAGCGACACCGCCCGCCGCGGTTTCGTCGTCGTCGGCAACCTGCAGCCCCTCCCGGCCGATCGGCAGTACCAGCTCTGGGTCTTCGAGCGAGGCAAGCCCGTGGATGCGGGAGTCTTCGACGTGGACGCCGAGGGGCGGGCGCTCTTCGAGTCGAAGGATCTCTCCGGAATCTCCGGCGCCGAGAACTTCGCGGTCACCATCGAACCCCGGGGAGGGCTTCCGCAACCCTCCGGCCCGATCGTGCTGCTCGGCAGCCCCTCCTCGGGCTAGCGACAGGAAAGCCTCCCGATCTCTCGGGAGGCTTTCGTTCAGGTCCGAAGCCCCTTGTGCGAAAGGCGCCGCGACCCTGCGCCGAAGATCAGCAACTCTCGTGCCGACTCATGGCCGACGCCTCCCGCGTGAGCCCGCGTCAAAGGTTCTCCTCGAAGAAACGGACGATGGACGCGTTGCGGAAGTTCACCGCCGCCCGCCCGCGCAGACCGTGCTTCTGGCCGGGGAGGAGGTGAACCGCGTGCTCTCGACCCGCCTTGGTCAGCGCATCCACGAAGGCGACGGTGTTCTGCATGTGGACGTTGTCGTCCGCCGTCCCGTGCATCAGGAGGAGCGGGGCGCGCAGGTCAGCCGCCCGGGTGAGCGGGGCGGATGCGGCGTAGCCCTCCGGGTTGGACCGGGGCGTGCGCATGTAGCGTTCCGTGTAGATCGTGTCGTAGAACTTCCAGTGCGTCACCGGGGCGCCGGCGAAGCCGCACTTCCAGACCTCCGGCGCGTTGGTCATCGCGAAGAGCGTCATGTAGCCGCCGTAGGACCATCCCCAGACGCCGATCCGCGCGGGATCCACGAAGGGAAGCGACTTGAGGTATCGGATCCCCGCAAGCTGGTCGGCGAGCTCCCGTTTCCCCATGGATCGGAAGATCGCGGATTCCCACGCGTGCCCGCGCCCCCACGATCCGCGGTTGTCGAGGCTCCACACGAGGAAGCCCCGGCTCGCCAGGAGATGGTCGAGAAGAGACGTCGCGCCCCAGTTGTCCCGCACGACCTGGCTGTGCGGCCCGCCATACATGAACACGACGACCGGATACCGCCGCGCGGGGTCGAAGTCGGCCGGCTTGACGAGCCGGGCCTCGAGCCGCGCTCCGTCGTCGCCCGGCAGCTCGACCTCCTCGGTCGTCGCGAGGGCGTACTCTCCCAGGCGCGATTCGGGACGGATGACCACGCGCACGCTGCGTCCCTGGGAGGAGAGCAGCGAAACGACGGGCGGCTCCCGGACGGTCGAACGCGTCGCGAGGAGGGATTGGCCGTCCGGCGACAGCTCGGCGGCGTGTGTTCCCTCTCCCCCGGCGATCCGCGTGAAGCTGCGTCCGCCGAGCTCGACGCGGTAGATCCCGCGCCGGCGGACGTCTTCTTCGTTGGCCGTGAAGTACACGAGGCCCGTCTTCTCGTCCACGCCGATGACCCGATCCACCATCCACTCTCCGCTCGTGATCGGCTGCGGGGCGCCGCCCGGCCGGACGAGGTAGAGGTGCGCCCAGCCCGAACGCTCCGAGCGCCAGAGGTACCGGCCGTCCGCGAGAAAGCGCGGCGGATCGAAGACGTTGATCCAGTAGGGATCCTCTTCGACCAGGAGGACGGTCGGAGCGCCTCCGCCCGGCGTGAAGAGCCGAAGCTCCAGCCGGTTCTGGTCCCGGTTCAGCGTCCGGTAGGCCACCGAGCGCGAGTCGCGCGTCCAGGAGAACCCCGGCACGATGTACCCGTCCATCGCCAGGGCCTGTGAACCGAGCGCGCGCCCTTCCACCGAGATGACGTGCAGCGCCGGGATCGGGTTGGGCGTCCCGGCCTTCGGGTAGAACTGCCACTCCACGGCCGGCGGTATCTCGAGGAAATCGGTGAGCGGGTAGCGCGTGACCGGCGCGTCGTCGAGGCGCAGATAGGCGATGCGTTTGCCGTCGGGCGACCAGTGGTACGCCCGGCTGTCGCGCCCCGCGAGCTCCTCCTCGTAGACCCAGTCCAGCTTGCCGTTGTGCACGCTGTCCGAACCGTCGCGGGTCAGGCGCGTCTCGCGGCGCGAGGCGACGTCCAGGACGTACAGATCGTTCTTCCGCACGAAGGCGATGCGTCCGCCGTCGGGGGAGAAGGACGGGTGCTCCTCGGCGCCGGGGGCGCTCGTGATCCGCTCGAGGTGCTTGGTCGCTACACGGTAGAGCCACAGCTCCTCGTCCGCCACGACGACGAGGGAGGACCCATCCGGCGCCCAGCCGTGACGCTCGAGCGACAGCTTCCGGGGAGGAGGAGGCGCTTTCCGCACGTCGGGGGGCGTCTGCTCGGTCTCCGCCGGCGCTTCGGAGAGTCCGGTGCTCGAGAGGACCAGGTTCTTGCGGCCGGAAGCCGCTTCCTCCAGCCAGAGCTCCGCGAAGGAATCGATCCCCTCGCCGCGCCGGACGATGTAGGAAAAACGCCGGCCATCGGGGAGCCATGCGAGGGCCGAGACGGGGCGTCCGGCAATCGGCGGCTCGGCGGTCAGATCTTCGATCGAGAGTTTTTTCCTCTGCGCGCCGAGAGGGGCCGGCAGCAGGAAGACCAGGGCCGCCGCGACGAGCGCCGCGGCGGCCCCCTGGCGCACGCCCGGCCGCATCTACTCGAGCCGCCGGATGATGTGCCACCCGTACGGGCTCTTCGACGGGTCGTACGGGGCCATGCCAGTCTCGCCGGGCTGGAGGGTGAAACCGACATCCCCGAAGGCCGGGACCATTCGCTCTCGCCGGAACTCTCCCTGGGCCGCGGCGACGCCCCGGTTGGAAAGGCTGTAGATGCCCGGATGACGGTCGTCGGTGTACTGCTTGACGAGGGCGTCGAAGTCCTCGCCTCCGCGCGCACGCTCCAGCAGCCGGGCCGCGAGGGCTCTGGCTTCCGCCTCGCTTCGCGTGATGTTCTTGCCCGGGACCTTGCCGGTGAAAGAGATCAGGATGTGCTGGAGCTTGATGCGCTCCGGCTCGGGGGCGGTCGAGGCGGCGTGTGCGGGCGCCGGGACGGCCGCCGGAGCCGGTGCCGCGGTGGTCGTCGTCGCCTCGGGCGTCTGGGGCGCCGCGTCGGGCGGCGGGCTCGGCGCGGTGCTGCACGCGGTCGAGAGAGACAGGACGAGAAAGCCGGCGATGGCGGCGGCGAGCGGCCGAGATTTCATGCGATACCTCCGCGCGGATTCTAGTTCGGACGCGCCCCGATAATGGTCGTCGTGCGGGCGCGGGTCCTCCTCGCGTTTTGTCTCCTGGCCGCCTGCGCCCCCGGCGCGCCGGCGCAGGAGCGTCGCCGCGCCGCGCTCGGACTGGCGCTGAACCTTCCCGCCGACGTCTCGCCCTCCGCGCGCAGCCGCGCGGTCGAGGATGCGCGCCGGACCGGCGTGACGATGTTCGGCCTGTCCATCTCCTGGTCGGAGGGGGAGCCCGCGCCGCGTCAGTACCGGATCGAGGAAGTGACGCGCACGGCGCGCCTCCTGCGACAGTCCGGCGCGGTGCTCCATCTCGACGTGCCGCTCGTGACCGCCGCGTCCCGCGACGTGCCGGCGGATCTGCGCGAGCGCGCCTTCGACGACCCCCGGCTGACGATCCGCCTCGGGCGTTTCCTGGAGGCGCTCGAGCCGGCCCTTCTCGACTTCGCGACCGTTTCCCTCGGCCACGAAGCCGACTCCTACTTCTCAGAAAAGCCCGGAGAGCTGCGCGCCTATCGCCGCCTGGTCGAGGGCGCGACGATCTTCCTCGGCAAGCGGGTGCCTCATCTGCGCGTCGGCGTGACGACGCTCGCGCCGGCCGAGAGCCGCGCCCCGGAGATCGCCGCCTCGCTCCACGCGGCGAGCCAGGTTCTCTTCTACATCTACGCGCCGCTCGCGCCGGGAAGTCCTTTCCAGCATCGGCCCCCGGCGGATCTGGAACGCGATTGGAAGCTCCTGCTCCAGACCTCCCAGGGCCGGCCGATCGCGTTTCCGGAGGTCAGCTACTCCTCCGCCGGCGAGAACGGGTCCGATCCCGCGCGGCAGGCCGCCTTCATCCGGCGCCTGCGCCGGGCGGTCGCCTCCGCGGACGGAGACCGGCTTCTCTTCGCCCGATACGTTCCTCTGCGCGACCCGGCTCCGGCCGACGTCCCGCCCACCGCGGGCTTTTCGGAAAGCGCCAGGCGGCGGACGATCTTCCTCGCCAATCGGGGCCTGCAGCTCGTGGACGGCCGCGCGAAGCCGGCCTGGCGCGAGTGGCTTCGGTCGGCCGCGGCGCTCGCGGCGGATAAGATCCCCCGGTGACCCGCCGGGCGACGCTGGATCGCTTCATCCTGGAGGCGCAGCACGCTCACCCGGAGGCGACGGGCGAGCTCTCCCTGCTGCTCATGCGATTCGGCGTCGCGGGCAAACGTATCGCCCGCGAGCTCGCCGTCGCCGGCTTGAAGCAGACCCACGGAGCCGCCGGCTCCTCCAATGTCCAGGGGGAGGAACAGAAGAAGCTCGACGTTCTCGCCAACGACATCCTGCTCGAGACCTTCGACTATGGGGGCCTCGTGAGCGTCGCCGCCTCCGAAGAGCTCGACGAGCCTTTCTCCTACGGGAAGTCGGGCGCCGACGGGCGCTACGCCGTTCTCTTCGATCCGATGGACGGCTCCTCGAACATCGACGTCAACGGGGCGCTCGGCACGATTTTCTCGGTCCGGCGGCGGCGGGATGGCTCCGTCCGGGACTTGCTCGGACCGGGGACGGAGCAGATCGTCGCGGGCTACGTCCTCTTCGGCCCCGCTGTGCTCCTCGTGTACACCTCCGGCGAAGGAGTCCACCTGTTTACGCTCGATCCCGCGATCGGGGAGTTCCTCCTGACGACCCGCCAGGTCCGGACCCCGGCTCGGGGAAAGGGGTACGCCGCCAACGAAGGTCGCTCGCGCGCGTGGCCCGAACCGGTGCGCGCCTTCGTCGACTACCTCAAGGAGGAAGACCCCGCGACCGGGCGGCCGTACGCGACGCGCTACTCCGGGTCCATGGTCGCCGACGTGCACCGGATCCTGCTTGAGGGAGGGATCTATTTCTATCCGGCCGACGCTTCCGGCGGCGGCAAGCCCAAGGGCAAGCTGCGGGTCCTCTACGAATGCCAGCCGATGGCCTTCGTCATGGAGCAGGCAGGGGGCGCCGCCTCGACGGGCGAAGAGCGCGTCCAGGAGGTCACGCCGGAATCGCTCCATGCGCGCATCCCTTTTTTCATCGGCAGCCGGACGGAGGTGCGCTGGTACGAGAGGTTCCACCGCGGCGAGAAGCCGGAATAGCCGACGATCCGGCACGAGTCCTGCAACCATGTTTTCAGGAGGGAAGCCATGCCTGATAAGAAGCCCGGCATCGAGTCGGGGGGACACACCTCCGTGGGAAGAGACGACGTCAGGAAAGTCGAGCCTTTCGACTCGGGAGTCGTCTCGGGTGCCTCCAGCCAGTTGACATCGGAAGACGAGCACGCCGCCGAGACCTACACGGTCGTCGCCGGCGATTCACTCTCACGGATTGCCAAGCGTCGGTACGGCAAGGGCAGCATGTGGAAGCTCATCTACGAGGCGAACCGCGACAAGATCGAGAACCCCGATTTGATCTATCCCGGCCAGGTGCTTCGGATCCCGAAAATCTGACCGAACCGTCGAGAGAGGGAGGAAAGAGAGATGAAGAGAGCGAGCGTTCACGCCTTGCTGCTGCTGTTCGCCGCCAGCATCGCGGCATTCGGGTGCCGGAAGAAGGAGGAGACCGCCGTCGCATCACCGCCCCCAGCGATGGAAGTGACCGCGCCTCCAGCGGGCATGCAGGGCGGCGCGCGCGTCGAGCGGATCACGACGGCGAAGGCCGTCAACGCGGACGACAGTCCGGGAGAGACGACCGCCGCTTTCGGCAAGGCCGACACGGTGTACCTCTCGATGTGGACCGCCAACGCGCCGGTGGGAACGGAGATCCGGGCACGCTGGATCGGGCCGGATGGCAAGCAGTTCAACGAGGACCGCATCGTCACCAACAAGGCGGGCGACGGTTACACGAGCTTCTACGCGCGCAACCGCAACGGCTGGGCCGCCGGAAACTACCGGGTGGAGATCCTGATCAACGGCCAGCCCGCGGGAACAGCGGCGTTCCTCGTGAGCTAGTTAGGGGTCAATCGTGCATATTGCATATTTGCCCGCAGAAAATGCAGGAATGCACGATTGACCCCTCTCACACGTTGAACTTGAAGAGGATGACGTCGCCGTCCGCGACGACGTAATCCTTCCCCTCCTGGCGCAGTACCCCCTTTTCTCGGGCGGCGGCCATGGAGCCGGCGGCCACGAGGTCGTCGATCGCCACGGTTTCGGCCTTGATGAAGCCGCGCTCGAAGTCCGAGTGGATCACGCCGGCCGCGGCGGGCGCGGTCTCGCCGGCGTGGATCGTCCACGCGCGGGCTTCCTTGTCCCCCGCGGTGAAGAAGGTCCGCAGGCCGAGGAGGTGGTAGGCGGCGCGGATGAGGTTGCCCACGCCGGATTCCGAGACGCCCAGATGCGCCAGGTACTCGCGCGCGTCCTCCTCGGGCAGTTCCGCCAGCTCCGCCTCGATCCGGGCGGAGACGGGAACCGCTTCCGTGCCGAGGTGGGTCTCCGCGTAATGCCGGACGGCCCGGACCCGCGGAAGCTCGTCGGCGCGCGCGAGCTCCTCTTCGGCGACGTTGGCGGCAAAGAGCATCGGGCGCATCGTCAGGAGCGCGAAGCGGCGCGACATCGCCGTCTCCTCCGGCGTCATCGGCAGCGTGAGGGCCCGGCGCCCGGAGTCCAGGTGCGCGAGGAGCCGGTCCGCGAACTCGAGCGCCTGCCGCGACTCCTTTTCGCCTCCGCGCGCGGACTTCTCGAGCTTTTCGCGCGCGCGGGTGAGGGACTCGAGATCCGCCAGAACGAGCTCCGTCTTGATCGTCTCCATGTCCTCGACCGGATCGAGCGTTGCGGCGACGTGGGTGACGTCGCGGTCTTCGAAGCAGCGAACGACCTCCACGATCGCGTCGACTTCCCGGATGTGCTGGAGGAACTTGTTGCCCAGACCCTCCCCCTTCGAAGCGCCCTGGACGAGGCCCGCGATGTCCACGATCTCGATCGTGGCGGGCACCATCCGGGCGGACTTCGCGATGCGCGCGAGCGGCTCGAGCCGCGCGTCGGGGACCGTGACGACGCCGACGTTGGGCTCGATCGTGCAGAACGGATAGTTCGCGGCGTCCGCCTTGCGCGTGCGCGTGAGCGCGTTGAACAGCGTGGATTTGCCGACGTTGGGCAGTCCGACGATTCCGGTGCGCAGCATCGGGCGAGGAGAGTATCCCGCCCGCGCCGGCCCGCTCTCGGCGCTCCGAGGGGAGTCGTTAGTGAAAGTAGCCGGCGGTGTCGATGACGAGATGAACCGTGCCGGTCGAGTGACCGGCCGTCACCGCGAGCGCTCCGGTTCCCACGATGGCCACGACGCCGTTGCCCGCGCGCGTCTGGCCGCTTCGAAAATGCACGGTCGGCGTTCCGGGCAGCGGCATGCCGCCCGGATAGATCGTGACGTGGCCGTCGGAGCCCGGCTGCGTCACGGTCACGTTGACCGATACGGCCGTGGCGGTCGCCGGGATGCCGCACGTTCCCGCGGCGGGGAAGAGACGCTCGAACCCGGCGGCGAGGGGCGGGCCCCCCCGGTGGCCGTCCGGAGCCCGCGTGTCCGCCAGGCGGCAGGGCGGGATCGTGAAGTACGAGCCCGCCGGCGTACCGGCCGTGACACGTCCGATGGCGTTCTGCAGGGAGTCCGTGAACCACACGTCGCCGTCCGGCCCCGCCGTCACCCCGACCGGGTCCGACATCCGATTGGCGAGCGGGATCTCGGAGATCACGCCGGATGTCGTGATCCGTCCGATCTTTCTGCCCGCGTTCTCCGTGAACCAAAGCGCCCGTCCGGCCCGACGGCGATCTGATGTGGGCGGCTATGCGGCGTCGGAATGTTGAACTCGGTGATCGTTCCTGCGGTCGTGATCCGGCCGATCCGGTTGCCCGAGTACTCCGCGAACCAGAGGGCGCCATCGGGTCCCGCGACGATTCCGAAGGGCGAGCTGCCCGCCGTCGGGAGGGGAAACTCGGTGACCACTCCCGAAGGCAGGATGCGACCGATCTTGTTGCCGGGGGGAGCCGTGAACCAGAGAGCGCCATCGGGCCCCATCGTGATGTACGCCGGATTCCCATCCGACTCGAACTCCGTGACGACTCCGGACGTCGTCATTCGGCCGATCCGGTTTACGAGGCTCTCGGTAAACCAGAGCGCGCCGTCGGCGCCGGTCGCGATCCCGTAGGGCCTCGAGTCGGGCGTCGGCAGGGGAAACTCGGTGATGACGCCCTCGGGGGTGACACGCCCGATGCGATTCCCCGAGCTGATGGTGAACCACACGTTGCCGTCCGGACCCGCCGTGATTCCGTGCGGATTGCCGAACTGCTGCTGCGTCGGGAAGAGCGTCACCGCCCCGGCGGTGGTCATCCGACCAACGTAGGGCAGGACGCCGGTGAACCACAGATTCCCGTCGGCGCCCGCGGTGATCAGCCAGGGAAAGCTCGTGGGGGGGCCGGCCGGAAATACCGTGACCGTCTGCGCCTGCGCCCTCCCCGGGTGGAGGGCGATCGCGAACGCCACGCTCAGAGCGCAGACCTGCCATGCCGCGGGCCTCGTCGGCGGATGTTTCATCGGCCAGCTTCTCGGGAGGAAGTCTCTCATTAGAATCGTCCCAGCATGAGAGCGGCTGGCCTTACGAGCGGGCAACGGGGGCCGCGCTTCACACCTTGAGACGTTTCGTCAACCTGCTCATCGTCGGTCTTCCGATCGCGATCGCGGCCCGCCTGCTGGACGGCCCGGAGTGGATCATCTTCGCGGGGTCGGCAGTGGCGCTCTTGCCGCTCGCCTCGTGGATCGGGCTCGGCACGGAGCACGCGGCCGTGCGGGTCGGGAGCTCTGTCGGGGGCCTGCTGAACGCGACGTTCGGCAATGCGGCGGAGCTGATCATCACGATCTTCGCGCTGAGGCGGGGTCTCGTGGACCTCGTGAAGGCCTCGATCACCGGGTCCATCATCGGCAACACGCTGCTCATCCTCGGGCTCTCCGCCTTCATCGGCGGCCGCAAGCACGGCACGCAGCGTTTTCAGGTCAAGCCCGCCGGACGGCATGCCGCGATGATGATCCTCGCCGTCGCCGCGATGGCGCTGCCGGCCGTCTTCGCGACCGTCGAGAAGGACGCGTTCGTGCGGGAGGAAGTCTCCGTCGGGGTATCGATCCTACTGCTCGGGACGTATGCGGCGTACATCATGTATTCGTATTTCTCGAAGCGGGTGCGGGAAACCGAAGGCGGGGAAGAGGAGGTCCACCATCCGCCAGGAAAGCCATGGAGCCTGCGCAAAGCGCTCCTCGTGCTCGGCGGGGCCGTCGTCGGGACGGCGGTGGCGAGCGAGATGCTCGTCCACGGGATCGAGTCGGTCTCGACCACGCTCGGCCTCTCCCACTTCTTCCTCGGTTTGATCGTCGTGCCGCTCGTGGGCAACGTCGCCGAGCACTACAGCGCCATCGAGTTCGCCGCGCGCAACCGGATGGAGCTGGCCCTTTCGATCGCCGCCAACTCCTCGACGCAGATCGCGGTCTTCGTGGCGCCGCTGCTGGTCCTCATCAGCCTCCTCTTCCACCCGATGGACCTGATCTTCCAGCCGATCGAGCTCATTACGCTCTTCGCGTCCACTTCGATCTTCGCGTACATCAGCCTCGACGGCGAGACGAACTGGCTGGAGGGCGTACAGCTTCTGGCCCTCTATCTCATCGCCGGGGTGTCCTTCTTCTTCCTGCCGGGATAGACCCTGGGCGCGGATCGCCCCCGCCGTGTCCTCTGGGTGGACACCGACGTCGCTCTTGGCGCGGCCCGGGGCGACGTGGACGACGGGTTCGCCCTGGCCGCGCTCTTCCGCGCGCACCGCGCCGGCGCGATCCGGCTCGCGGGCGTTTCGACGGTCTTCGGGAACACGACGGCGGCCCGCGCGGAGATCTGCGCGCGAAGGATCGCGGAGGCTGCGGGCGCCGCGGTCGAGATCGTCCGGGGCGCGCCGAGGCGCGGCGCACCGAGCTCAGCGGCGGAGGGAATTGCCGCCCTGGCCGGGGGGGCCGAGATCGTGGCGCTGGGGCCGCTGACCAACGTGGCGGCCGCGGTCGAGAAGGATCCGGCGCTCCCGCTTCGGGTGAGCCTCCGGCTCGTCGGCGGCAACGTCTCCTCCCGGGGGTTTCTCGCGCCTCTCTGGCCCTTCGAGTTCAACCTGGCCGTGGATGCGGGCGCCGCCCGGCGGGTCCTGGCGGCCCCCTGGCGCGAGATCGTGCTCTACCCGCTCGACGTCGTGTCCGCGTTGCGCGCGGACGAAGAACGGCTGAGGCGGCTCGCGGCGCTGTCGAGCCTGGGGTCCTACCTGGCCCGGGAGTCCTCGAGGTGGCTGAAACGGACGCGCTGGCGACACTTCGGCCGGGGCTTCCCCGTCTGGGACCTCCCGGCCGCCCTCGAGGCCGCGGGCGCCCTTTCCACGGTCAAAACAGAGAGCGAAATCCGGCTCCGGCTGAGGCCGCTATCCGGGAATACCGCTCGCCTCCATTGGGTTAAGGCATTGGTTCCCAACAAGGCCTGGGCAGGCTTCGAGAGTCTCCTCCTGGGAAATCCCCGTCCCGGCCCTTTATCTGCCCCGCGGCAGGAGGTACATTGAGGAGACTTACCATGCTTCGGAAGTTCCGGGTCTCTGCGCTCGCCCTGCTCCTGCTTTTTGGCGTCAGCCTCCTTCCGGTCAGCGGGAACCCCTCCGGCCTCACCTCGTTCCACGCGCTCCAGGGGCTCTCGGGGAAGCTGCGGGCGGTCTTCGCGCTGCCGACCGAAAAAGCGCTGGCGGACCTTCCGGTGATTCCTCGCGTCCCCGGCGTTTACTCCCTCTCTTCGGTCCTGCCCGCTCTGGAGCATCTGAGCCTCGTCGTGCTGACTCCGTTTTCCGCGAAGGTCAACGGCCGCATCGGCCCGTACCGCATGGGCCACTGGCCGTACGAGAACCGGACGCCCGAAAACCCCATGTATGCCAGCCCCCGCGGATTCATCGAGGTCACCCAGGAGAACTTCGCCTTCAAGGTGTCGGAGCACTTCACCCTGGGCGAGTTCGTGACGAAGGACCAGCGCAACGTCTGGCCCAAGTACGTCGTCCTCGAACAGCGCCTGCTAGACAAGCTCGAGCTGACGATTGCCGAGCTCAATCGGAAGGGTTACCCGGTTCGGGACCTGCACGTGATGAGCGGGTTCCGCACCCCGCAGTACAACGTGCGGGGAGTCGGCGCCGGCGGGCGCTCCGCCGTCTCGCGTCACCAGTACGGCGATGCCGCGGACGTCTACCCCGATGACGACCGCGACGGCCGCATGGACGACCTCAATCGCGACGGCCGGGTGGACATGGGCGACGCCCGGATCCTGGCGGCTGCGGCCGACGCGGTGGAGCGAAGCAACCCGGCGCTCTCCGGCGGCGTGGGTCTCTACCCGGCCAACAGCGCGCACGGGCCGATGGTGCACATCGACGCCCGCGGCAAGCGCGCCCGCTGGGTCTACGGCTCCTAGACTCTCCGCTCCTCCCGAAACCTACCGCCCCCGCCCGGAAAGCCCGCGGCTGCCGGTAGAATCCGGCGCATTCTGAGCCCCGAACCGGAGAAGAGCCCCGGCTTCCGCCGCGTGGTCTCCCGCTGGGAGATCGTCGCGCTCTCCATCAACGACGTCATCGGCAGCGGCGTGTACCTCATCCTGCCGGTCGCCGCCGCCAGCCTCCTCGGCCCCGCCAGCGTCTGGGCCATCCTGCTCGCGGGCTTCGCGGTCCTCCTGCTCGTCCTGTGCTTCGCCGAGGCGGCGAGCCTCTTCGACCGGGCCGGAGGCGCCGTCGTCTACACACGGGCCGCGTTCGGCGATTTCGTCGGTTTCGAGGTGGGCTGGATGACCTGGATTGCGCGCATCTCCTCGATCGCAGCGCTTTCCGTCTTTTTCGCGCGCGCCGTGGGTTACCTCTGGCCCGGCGCGCAGCAGGGGACAGGACGCTGGGTCACGATCATCCTTCCCCTCCTCCTCCTGACGTGGATCAATGTCGTGGGCGTGAAAGCGGGGGCGCGGACCGCCGTCTTCCTGGCGTTCGGCAAGGTCCTCCCGCTGCTTCTCCTGATCGCCGTCGGGATCTTTGCGATCGACTGGAGCCGCTTCGCCGACATGCCGTCTCCGCCACGGGACAAGCTCCTCGAGGCGGCGCTGCTCGTGCTCTTCGCCTATGCGGGCTTCGAGAACACCACGGCGCCCGCGGGGGAGTTCAAGAACCCCAGACGCGACGTCCCGTTCGCCCTGCTCATCCAGATCGGCATCGTGACCGCCATCTACACCCTGGTCCAGCTCGTCGCCATCGGCACGATCCCGAACCTCGGCGAGTCCCCGACGCCGCTCGCCGATGCCGGACGCCTCCTCATGGGCCCGGTCGGCGGCTTCGTCCTGACACTCGGTGCGGTGCTCTCCGTGCTCGGCACGAACAACAACACGGTCCTCGCGGGGCCGCGCTACCTGTACGCGCTCGCCGAGACCGGTAAGCTGCCGCCCGTCTTCGGGAGAATCCATCCGCGTTACCGGACGCCGCACGTCGCGATCCTCACCCAGACCGGGATCGCGATCCTCTTCATGCTGACGGGCACGGCGGAGGAGCTCGCCGTGCTCTCGGCGATCGCGCGGCTCGCCACGTACATCGGGACCGCGCTCGCCGTCCCCGTCCTGCGGAGGAAGATGCCGGCGACGGATCGAACGATCCGGCTGCCCGGCGGCCCGCTGATCCCGATCGCCGCGCTGGCGATCTGTGTTCTGTTCCTCACTGCGGCGAAGCGGGAGAACTGGATCGCGGGGGGGATTGCGCTGACCGTCGGGGCCGTCATCTACGGGATCGGGAGCCTGATGCAGCGCCGCCGGGCGGCCGCCGTCGCATGAGGGCGACTTTCTTCCTGGCCGTCTCGGTATTCGCCGCCGGGAGCCTTCCGGCGCAGACCGCGCCGCCTGCGGCCGCTGCGCCTTCCCCGGTGACGGTCCTGAAAGCGGCTCGGATGTTCGACGGCCGCTCGGATCGCGTCGTCTCCGAGGCCGTCCTGATCGTGGAGGGAACGAAGATCCGCGAAGTCGGAACCGGGCTTCCCCTTCCGGCGGGCGCGACCGTCATCGATCTGGGAGACGCGACCCTGCTCCCGGGATTCATCGACTGCCACACGCACATCACGCAGGAATCTTCGGAAAGCTGGCTGACCGACTTCTACGAGAGCCTGCGGCGCCCGGTCGCCGAGCAGGCCTTCTTCGGCGCGCTCTACGCGCGCAAGACGCTCGAGTCCGGTTTCACGACCGTGAGAGACCTCGGCGCGAGCGACTCGATCGACGTCGGCCTGCGCAACGCGATCAACGAGGGGCTCACGCCCGGGCCGCGCCTGCTCGTCGCGCGCGACGCGATCGGCGCGACGGGCGGCCATTGCGACCGCGTGGGCTTCCCTCCGGCCACTTTCGGGGAGGAGCCGGGCCCGAGCCGCGGGATCATCAGCGGGCCGGAGCAGGCGCGGCAGGCCGTGCGGCTCAACATCAAGTACGGCGCGGACGTCATCAAGACGTGCGCGTCGGGGGGCGTGCTGTCGTTGAACGACGACGTCTCTTCCCCGCAGCTCACGGAAGAGGAGCTCGCGGCCCTCGTGGACGAGGCCCACCGCCGCGGCCGCAAGGCGGCCGCCCATTCGCACGGCGACCTCGCCGCCCGCGCCGCCGTCCGGGCGGGAATCGACTCGGTCGAGCACGGCTCCTTCCTGACGGACGAGACCTTCGCCTTGATGAAGGCGAAGGGGACTTACCTCGTGCCGACACTCCTCGCGGGGGAGTGGACGGGTGGCAAGACCGAAAAATTTCCGCCGATGATCGCGCGTAAGGCCAGGGCGGCGCTCGAGGCCCGCACCGACATGTTCCGCCGGGCGCTCAAGGCGGGAATCCGCATCGCCTTCGGCAGCGACGCGGCGGTCTCTCCACACGGCCTCTCCGCGCGGGAGTTCGGGCTGATGGTCGGCCTCGGGATGACGCCCGCCGCGGCGTTGCGCTCCGCCGGACCGGCGGCTGCCGATCTGCTGGGCCTTTCCGGGACGATCGGGACGCTCGAGAAGGGCAAGGAGGCGGACATCGTGGCCGTGCCCGGCGACCCGCTCCGGGAGATCCGCGCGACCGAGAGGGTGCTCTTCGTGATGAAGGGCGGGAAGATCTACAAGCAGCCGCCCGTGGCGCGCTGACGCATCGCTGCGGTTTGCCGTCGCAGCGCCCCGTATACTGCCGGCGGCCCTCTCTGCAGGGGAGCAACGCATGAAGAGCGCTCTGATCACCGGCATCAACGGCCAGGACGGCTCGTACCTGGCCGAGCACCTGCTCGAGAAGGGATATCGCGTCTTCGGGCTGGTTCGCCGCACGAGCCTGCGCAACCTCGACCGGATCGCGCACCTGGGCGAGCAGGTCGAGATCTTGAACGGCGACCTCCTGGACCAGAACTCGCTGATCAACGCCGTCGCCGAGGCCCGCCCCGACGAGATCTACAACCTCGCCGCCCAGTCGTTCGTGCCCGCATCGTTTTCCCAGCCGGTGCTCACCGGAGAGTTCACCGCGCTCGGGGTGACGCGGATGCTCGAGGCGATCCGGATCGTCAACCCGAAGATCCGTTTCTATCAGGCGTCCTCTTCCGAGATGTTCGGCAAGGTGCAGTCCGTCCCGCAGGACGAGGACACGAAGTTCCACCCGCGCAGCCCGTACGGCGTCGCGAAGCTCTACGGCCACTGGATCACGGTGAACTTCCGCGAGTCCTACGGCATGTACGCGGTGTCCGGGATCCTCTTCAACCACGAAAGCCCCCGCAGGGGCTCCGAGTTCGTCACGCGCAAGATCACGGTCGGCGCCGCGCGGATCGCGGCCGGGCGGCAGAAGGATTTGCGGCTCGGCAACCTCGACGCCCGACGGGACTGGGGCTTCACGGGCGACTACGTCGAAGCGATGCGCCTGATGCTCCAGCAGGACGAGCCGCGGGACTACGTCATCGGTACCGGCGAGACCCACACCGTGCAGGAGTTCGTCGAGCTCGCCTTCGCGCACGTCGGCCTCGACTGGCGCCAGTACGTCGTGATCGATCCCCGCCTGGTCCGCCCCGCCGAGGTCGATCTCCTGATCTCCAACCCGCGCCGGGCGCGGGAGCAGCTCGGCTGGACTCCCAAAGTCAGCTTCCGGGAGCTCGTGCGGATGATGGTCGACGCGGACGTCGAGCTGGTGCAGAGCGAGAACGACCGGCGCCGCGACAGCGGCTCCTTCGCGATCCGAGCTCCCGATTAAGGTCCTTCGGATGCGGTCGCCCGAGTCGTCGCTTCGTTCTCCGAGGCTTCTAAAGACTCCACAACCGGTCTCCGGAGAAGACGCGCCATCGGCCTTCTCGTCTCCCGCAGAAGCGGATGCTGATCTCGAATGGGACCTATAACCCGGACGGCACCGTCCACACCGATATCGCGAAGGCCTTGGGCTGGGACAAGGTTTGGGGGGAGAAGTCCGAGCGGCCATGAACGACGTCTCGAAAGCCCAGACCGGGGCTCAGGACCCGCAGCCGCCGGTCGACTGATCCGTTGGCTCGATTTTTCACGAGGCCGCGGCCCCGCCGCGGCCTTTTCTTTGGCATTTCTGAATTTCGTGGAATTCGAGCGCGGCCGGGTGCACTTTTCCTGGAGGCCCATGCGATCCCCGGCCGAGAACAGACCGGGAAGAAAGAGCGCCGGAGCTCTCCGGAGCTCTTTCCTTCTCGCTTCGCTGCTGATGTGGGCGCCCGAGCACGCCCGGGCCGCCACCTATTCCGTTCCGGGCTATACGGACACCCCCGTGGTCCTCGGCCTGGTCCAGCCGACGGATTTCACCTGGACACCCGACGGCCGGATGCTGATCCTCGAGCGCTCCGGGCGGGTACGGATCGTCGTCGGCGGCGTGCTCCAGAGGGCGGCCGCGCTCGACCACACGGGCGTGACCGACGATACGCAGTACGAGACGGGCTTTCTGGGAATCGCGCTCCATCCCAACTTCGCGACGACGGGCGAGCTGTACATCTATTACACGCGCTCCAGCCCATGCCCGATCTCGGGATTCCCCCCCCGCTGCAACCGCCTCTCGAAATTCACGATGAGTGGGAACACGATCTCGGCGGCCAGCGAGGTCCTGATTCTCGACAACATCTCGGCCGCCAGCGGGAACCACAACGGCGGCACGGTCCTCATCGGCCCGGACGGGAAGCTCTGGATCGCCCCGGGCGACTCGGGCACCGGGGGCTCGAAAGCGCAGGACCTCGATCCCGGCGAGGAGGGGACCTTCAGCGGCAAGATCCTGCGCATGGAGCTGAACGGCTCGCCGGCCGCCGGGAACCCGTTCCTGGGCGATTCGACCAAAGAGCAGCGCATCTGGGCATACGGTTTTCGCAACCCCTTCCGGTTTTCGTTTCGCCCCTCCAACGGGGCCCTCTTCGCGGGGGACGTCGGCAACGTCGCGCGCGAGGAGTTGGATGCGGTGACGGTGCCCGGGGGCAACTACGGCTGGCCGATGATGGAAGGCACGATCGTTTTCCAGGGGCCGCCGTGCAATCCCCCGGCCTGCCGGCCCCCCGTCCTGGACTACCCGCACCCGCCGGGCGGCGGCGCGAGCATCTCCGGCGGCGTCTTCGTGACCGGCTCGACTTACCCGGGCCTTTCGGGCGCGTACGTTTTCGGGGACTGGGTCCAGAGCGTCATCCGCTATGCGCACATCGACGCCAACAACGCGCTCGTGGGCACGATCCAGGACCTGGCAACGAGCGCCGGCGCGCCCGTGTCTTTCAAGATGGGACCGGACGGGTTCCTCTACTACACGGCGTACTTCCCCGGGCAGATCTACCGGATCAACCCTCCGCCGGCGTCGCGATTCCACACCGTGACTCCCTGCCGCGTCGCGGATACGCGATTCGCCGTGGGCCCCTACGGCGGACCGGCACTGATCGCCAACACGGACCGCACCTTCACGATGACGGGGCGGTGCGGCATCCCGCCCACCGCGCGCGCCGTCTCGGTGAACGTCACGGTCACGCAGGCGACCGTCCTGGGCGACCTGCGTTTCTTCCCGGCGGGCGCGCAGCTGCCGGGAGCGAGTACGATCAACTTCCACTCCGGCCGCACCCGCGCGAACAACGCCCTCCTGCCGCTCAGCGCCGGGGGCGCTCTCGCCGTGCGGTGCGTCATGCCGTTGGGCAGCGTGCACCTGATCCTGGACGTCAACGGATACATGGACTAACACGCCCCGAAAGAACCGGCACGACCAAAAGCTGTCAGCGCACCCGCCCGAAGTTCGCCGCGGGATGTCAGGCGGCTGGAGAGCCGGCGGTCCAAGTGACTCCGGAAAAACGCTTTTGTTAAAGGGAGAGCAGGGGTACGGTAATTGCCTTGAATCCGGTTCGATTGTCCAGGAATCGAACGCTCGCCAGGGGCGGGACGGCGGCGTCTGCATCCGCCCGCCGCCCCTTCCGCTGCGCCATTCTGGCGGCGCTCGCGCTCGGAGTTTCCGCGCTCGCCGCCGCGACGAGCCTGATTCCGATCTCCGACGCGGAGCTGTATCAGCGCGCCGACGTCATCGTTCGCGGTGTCGTCCTTTCCAACTCGGTCGGCGAGGACGACTGGGGCAGGCCGGAAACGGTGACCCGCATCCAGCCGCTCGAGACGATGAAGGGTGGTCTCTCGGGCGAGCTCGTGATCCATCAGGTCGGCGCCCACCTGCCGGATGGCCGCTTCTTCCAGCTCTGGGGGCGGCCGGAGTACGTGGTCGGAACCGAGGTCGTCGTCTTCGCGATCGCGCGTCCGGAAGGGGGCTTCCAGACCGCGGAGCTCCTGCTCGGCAAGTTCCAGGTCTGGCAGGACGCGGCGGGCCGCTCCTTCGCTCTGCCCGAGCTCGAGAACGGGCACCACCCGGGTGTGTCGGTGCAGCATCCGGAACCGCGCGCCCGCGGCGAGGCTCAGGAGCGCGAGGGCCGGTACAGCGCCGCTCCCCGCGAGCTGCGCGAGTTCAGCTCCTACCTGCGCTCGGGCGCCACCCGGCGGATGCCCGCGTGGCCGGCGCCCGTCGGCGAGCTGTCGCCCGTCGTTCACAAGCACATCGTCCGGGACCGCTTCGTGCCCCTCTGGGGAAACATTGGCGGCAACCTCTGGCGCTGGAATCCGGCCACCGCGGTGTGGACGGTGAACGGAACGGCGAACATGACCGGCGGCGGGATCGCGGAAGCCAACGGCGCGCTCGCGAGCTGGAGCAACGAGCCGAATTCCTCGATCGCGTTCAGCACGGGTACGGGCACGAGCCAGATCTACATGAACGCGATGAGCTCGCCGTGCGGCTGGAGCACCTGCGTTTCGGGCTCCGGCGTGGTCGGCTGCGGAGGGCCGCGGGGCGGCGGCAACCACACCTGGCGGGGGGAGACCTACGCGACGATCACCTGGGGCGAGGTCTGGCTCCGCGCGTATTGCAGCTTCAACGGGTTCAGCTCCGTGCTGACGGAGTCGATCCTGGCGCACGAAGTGGGCCACGCCCTCGGGCTGGGACACTCCGATCAGGACGTGTCGTCGCACGACGTCTGCCGCGGCGACGAGAGCGCCGCGACGATGCGCGCGACCGTCCAGAATCGGAGGTCGCTCGGCACCGACGACACCGACGCCATCCGCTGGCTCTACGGCGACGGCAGGAACTCCTGCGCGCCCGTCCAGCCTCCTCCGACCATCACGTCCGTGACGCCATCCTTCGGCCCCCTGGCCGGCAACTCGCTCGTCACGATCCGCGGAACGAACTTCCAGGCGGGCACGGAGGTGACGATCGGCGGGCTGCCCGCGACGTCCGTCACGTTCGTCGATTCGCAAACGTTGACCGCACGCACGCCCCCGCACACGCCGGGCGCGAAGAACGTCGTGGACACGAATCCCGACTTGCAGTCGGGAACGCTTTCGAACGGGTTCACTTACAACACGGGCACCCGGTTCTATACGCTCCCCCCATGTCGCGTCGCGGACACGCGCAACCCCAACGGAGCGTGGGGAGGACCGGCGCTGGCCGCTTTTTCGGATCGAATTTTCGTCATGGCCGGAAGGTGTGGGATCCCCGCGAGCGCTCGGGCACTGGCACTGAATGTCACCGTGACGCAACCTTCTGATCTGGGGAATCTTCGGCTCTACCCCGGGGACGCCGTCGCTTCGAGCGCCTCGGCCATCAACTTCCGGCCCGGTCAAACCCGCGCCAACAACTCGATCATGGCCTTGAGCCCCTCCGGGACGCTCGGGGTAAGATGCGATCAAGCAACAGGGACGGTTCACGCTATAATCGACGTTACCGGCTATTTCGAATAGGAGACGGTTATGCGAACGGTGTCCGTGTTTCGTCTCGCGCTCCTCGGCGTCGGGGCAATGTCTCTGTTCTCCGCGGTCGCGGCGGCGGACGGCCCCTTCCAGTTCTACTCGGTGACTCCCTGCCGGATCGTGGATACCCGTAATCAGATTGGCGTCACGGGCGGTCCCGCTCTCTCCCACGGCGCGGTGC
This sequence comes from Thermoanaerobaculia bacterium, assembly GCA_046261875.1. Lineage (GTDB taxonomy): Bacteria > Acidobacteriota > Thermoanaerobaculia > UBA5066 > Gp7-AA6 > JBHENW01. The sequence goes on from JBHENW010000008.1 coordinate 32,396, forward strand.
GCAACTTCCCCATCCACAACCAGTGTGGCGTGCCGGGAGGGCCGACGGGAGCCAAGGCGGCGGTCCTGAACGTGACAATCGTCGGCCCGTCGAATTTCGGACATCTGACGATCTGGCCCTTCAACACGCCGGTTCCCCTGGTCTCGACGATCAACTTCTCGGCGGGTGAAGCGGCGCTGGCCAACGGGGCGATCGTGCCTCTGACCAACGACCCGAGCTTCAACGTGTCCGTCTCACCGGCCATCGGCGGCGGCACCGGATCCGTCCACCTCATCATCGACGTCACCGGCTACTTCCAGTAAACCCTGCGGGGCACCGGATTCTCAGACGGCCCGGATCTTCCGGGCCGTCATGCTTCGGGGGTCTTTCGCACTCTCGCCCCGGCGCTGGCTGTCGGCGCCTTCGTTTTGTGGGGTGTCTGGGGATATGTCGCGGGAATGAACAATGTCCTGACCGATCGCGGCGATCCGCTGCTGACAGCCTGGATCCTCGCCTGGGGACCGCGCCAGCTCGTCCGGGATCCCGCCGAGCTCTTCCAGGCGAACATCTTCCACCCCTACCGGGACACCTTCGCCTACTCCGAGCACATCCTCGGGCCGGCCCTGCTCGCGGCCCCCGCGCGCCTCTTCACCTCGAATGCCGTGGCGGTCCAGAACGTCTCCTTCGTAACGGCTTTCGTCTCCCTCGGGGTCGCCGCGTTTCTCTTCCTGCGGTGGATCACCGGAGATTCGGTGGCGGCCGCCACCGCGGGCGCTCTGGCCGCCTTCGCTCCGGTTCGATGGGGGCAGCTCGCCCACATTCAGCTTCTCCACACGGCCGTTTTCCTCCTGCTGCTGTACGGGCTGTGGAGCTGGTACGAGCGCAACCGCCGTTCCTCCGCCTGGATCGCCGCCGGAAGCCTGCTCTTCCTGATGCTGTCGAGCTTCTACCTGGCAGCGATGGCCCTGGTGACCGTGGCGGTCCTCGTCCTCGTGGCGCCGTTGCCTTTCGGGCTGCGCCGCGCCTCGAACTCGGCGCTGCGGATCGCCCCCTGGATTCTCGGCGCGTGCGCCGCCGCCATCCCTTTCGCGATTCCGTACTGGCGGCTCGCGCGCGAAATGGGATTCGTGCGGGACCTCGAGCGCAACTGGATCAACTGGGCATCGCACAAGGACTACATGCGGCCGCTCGCCGGCAGTCTCGCGGCGAAGCTCTTCCCGGCCTACGCCACTCCGCGCGGCCGGTGCCTCTACCTCGGGCTCGTGACGGTGGCGCTCGCGGCCGGTGCGATGCTTCTCCTCTTCTCGCGGCGCGAAGAGCGCTCCGGCCGCCACCGCGCCGCCGCCGTCCTGCTGGGGGCCCTGGCTTTGGCCGCGTTTCTCGTCTCCCTCGGAGGCTGGCGCTGGATCGGCGGGGACCGGCTGCTGCTTCCCTTCTATTATCTGCACCAGCTGCCCGGCTTTTCCGGGATCCGCGCTCCGATCCGGTTCGGGATCTTGGCCGACCTCGCCGTCGTGGCCCTCGCCGCGCTCGGTCTGGCCCGGCTGCGCCGGGCCCTTTCGCTGCGCGTCGGCGCCGTGCCGTCCGGATTTTTCGCGCTCGCGATCGGCGGCCTGGCTTTCGCGGAGAGAACGCCCCCGCTGCCGATGCGGCCGCTCGAGAGCATCGAGGTGGGAGACCAGATCCCGCACGTCTACCGCCTCCTCGCCGATGAGAAGCGTCCGGTCCGGGTCCTCCTGCTGCCGATGACGGGCGCGCGCCGCGAGCGCGAGCCGTGGGACGTCGTCCCCTACAAACACGTCTATTTCTCGACCGTCCACTGGAAGCGCATGCTCAACGGCTCGAGCGGGTACAGGCCGCCGGGCTTCGACGAGCTCGAGGCGCGGACCGCCCGCTTTCCGTCGGCCGATGCCCTTGAAGATTTGCGGGCGCTCCCGATCGATCGGGTCGTCGTGGATCGGACCCTCCTCGCGGAGCCGGCGCCCGCGGCGCTCTTCCGGCGCGACGGCTTCCGCGTGGTGCACGACTGCCCGGACGATCTCGTGGTGGAAGTCGAGCCGCGCCCGGCCCCCCCTCCGGAGCGGCGCGCGCCTCGCGTCGAGGTGCTCGAGGAGCCCGCGCGCGGCCGGCCGCTACGCGTGGCGCTCTCCTGGGATCCCGCGTTGCCGGATCTGCTCTACCCGCCGCCGCGGACCGAAGTCCTCTTCGAAGCGGTGGACGGCCGGGGCGAGATCCGAAGCACGACACGCCTCGTCTACCCGGCCGAACCGCGCCTCGCGCGCATCTTCACGGCCGCGGCGCCTCCGACGGCGCGGGCGCTCCGCCTCGAGATCCGAACGGAGGAGAAGCAAACCACGGCGATGCGGTGGGAGTTGCCTGACACGCCCGGAGGAACCCCGTGAAACTCCCGCTCCGGATCTCCCCGCTCCTCCTCTTTCTCGCTGCCGCCGCGGCGCCGGCCCAGATGAATCAGCCGCCGGCGCGTCCCGGCTTCCCCGTGATCCTCGCGGGGGCGGGCGCAGTCAAGGCGAGCAGCCCCGCCGTGGGGGACCTCGACAACGACGGCGTCCAGGAGATCGTGGTGGGGACCGCGAACCGCCGCGTCTACGTCTTGAACGCCAACGGAACAGTGCGGGCGGGCTGGCCGGTCACGATGCCGGGCGAGATCGGCGCCGCGCCATCGCTCGGGGACGTGGACCGCGACGGCTTCCTCGACGTCGTCGTCGCGAGCGGCTCGAGCTCGGACCCGACGAGCGCGGGGGCCGTCCGCGCGTACCGGAGAGACGGCACCGTCATCTGGAGCTTCTCGCCGCTCGACACGAACGGCGACTCCCGGCCCGACGGCGTCGTCTCCACTCCCGCGATCGGGGACGTGGACGGCGACGGCGCGCCGGAAGTCGCGTTCGGGTCCTGGGACTTCAACATCTACCTCCTGCGGGGGAGCAACGGGACGGTCATGCCCGGCTTTCCCCCGAATCCTTCCGGCCTCGGGATGGGCATGCGCGACTCCATCTGGTCCTCGCCCGCCCTCGCCGATCTCGACCGCGACGGGAAGCTCGAGATCATCATCGGTGTGGACACGCATGCGGAGGGGCCGCCCGTCAACACGCCCAACGGCGGCGGCCTCTACGTCTTTCGCTGGAACGGCACGCTCTTTCCGGGATGGCCGCAGTTCGTGGACCAGACCATCATGTCCTCCCCGGCGATCGGGGACCTCGACGGGGACGGGTTCCTCGACATCGTCGTCGGGGGAGGCGTCTTCTGGCCCGGAGCCGTCGGGCGAAAGGTGTACGCCTGGAACCGCAACGGCGCGTTCCTCCCGGGATGGCCCGTCAGCACGGTCGGCCAGGTCTTCAACTCGCCGGCGCTCGCCGACCTCGATCTCGACGGACGGCCGGACGTGATCGTGAGCGACGAGCCGAACGGCGGCCAGGAGCCGTACCTCTACGCCTTCGCGAGCACCGGGACGCCCCTCTGGCAGATGCGGCCGCGCAGCTTCTTCGCCGTGACGCCGAACCTCGGTAATCCCGTCGTCGCGGACGT
>JBHENW010000009.1:0-4697 GCA_046261875.1 Thermoanaerobaculia bacterium
CGAGAGGCGATCTCTTGCCCAGTCTTGCGAGCTCGCCGCAACCGCAGGATCTCCTGGACCACTACGGGATGGGTCTGACGAGGCAATCGGTGAGGCCGGCAGCTGCGATCGACCAGCGCCGCCTCGCCGGCCTCCCGATAACGATTCTTCCACTTAGAAGCCGTACGTCGGTTAACTCCGGCCGCCTCCGCGGCGCTGGTCACGGGCATACCTGCTCGGATCCGCTGGATCATCAGAAGTCGATGGCCGGGCAAGTTCGGGCATTCTTGTGAAGCTCCATCTGGGCTCCTTCGTTGAGACGGTGGCGTTAGACACCTCCAGCCTCATCGATCTGGGCCCAGATGGGCAACTACCCTATGGGAACAACGTCTTGAGAAATCACAGCTAGACAGCCCCGCGCGCTGTCAGCACGTCCGCCAGCTTGTCGTAGCTCGCAGCGAGTCCGTGCTCCATCGGGGTCTTGAGGACCGCGTCGCGGACTTCTTTCGACGCGTAACGCACGGTGGTCGTCAACGTCGTCTTGCCCCCCTGCTCGACGAACGTCGTCGTCCCGACGGCCTCGCCTTCGTACCAGGGATCGTCGAACTGTTCCGTGGCCACGATCTTCTCGGAAGGCACGATCTCGCGATAGACGCCGCGCATCCCCATTTCCTTGCCGTCGGTCCCGCGCCAGACGTAGCGGAAGGTCCCGCCGACCCGGAGGTTGATCTCGCAAATGTCGAGACTCCACCCGCCGAATACGCCGAGCCACGGCTTGACCAGCTCGGGCCGGGTGTGCGCGTTCGTAGACGAGGTTGCGCGGCGCGTCGAACACGCGCGTCATCGCGATCTCCCGGTCGGAGGGCGTCGTGACCTTCAGGTTGCCGGTGTTTTTCATCACGATCTCCTCTATCAGTCGTGGTGCCTACGTCTCTTCTTCCTCTTCTTCGGACCCTTCAACTCTTCGAGCAGCGCGTCGAGGCGCTGGTACGTGCCTTCCCAGAACCGGCGGTAGTTCTCCAGCCATTCGGTCGCTTCGGCGAGAGGAACGGCCTCCAGCCGGCGGGGCCGCCGCTGCGCCTCGCGGCCGCGGGAGACCAGCCCGGCCCGCTCCAGCACCTTGAGGTGCTTCGAGATCGCGGGCTGGCTCATCTCGAATGGCTCCGCCAGCTCCGTTACCGACGCTTCGCCCGACGCGAGCCGGGCGAGGATGGCGCGCCGGGTGGGATCCGCCAGGGCCGCGAACGTCGCATCCAGCCGCCCCGGGCCCATCTCCAGGCGCCTCGGCAGTTGCATAACCGTTAGGTTATATAAGTGCGGGAGAGCCTGTCAAGCCCGGATTCGCGGGTCGTTTCGGGGGGAGGCGCGATGTCAATAGCTGACGAGGGCGCGCGCCGCCCGGCAGACCTTCTCGGCGTTGGGGAGGAAGTACTCCTCCAGGCCGGGCGCGAAGGGGACCGGGGTGTCCGGCGCGGTCACGCGGACCGGCGGGGCGTCGAGGTGCTCGAAGCAGCGCTCGGCCAGAACGGCAGCCACTTCCGCTCCGATGCCGCCGGTACGGGTCGCCTCGTGCAGGATGATCGCCCGCCCGGTGCGTTCCACGGAGTCGAAGATCGTCTCCTGGTCGAGCGGGAGCAGGGTGCGCAGGTCCACGACCTCGGCGTCGATCCCCTCGGTTTCCAACGCGGCCGCCGCCTCGAGGGCCGTCCAGAGCATCGCGCCGTAAGTCAGGATCGAGAGGTCGCGGCCCGGCCGGCGGACCGCGGCCTTCCCGATGGGCACGATGTAATCCTCCGCCGGCAGCTGCTCCTTGATCCGACGGTACAGGTATTTGTGCTCGAAGTAGAGGACGGGATCTTCGTCCCGGATCGCGGCCTTGATGAGCCCCTTCGCATCGTGCGCCGTCGCCGGTTGCACGATCTTGAGCCCGGGCGTGTGCGCGAAATAGGCCTCCGGGTTCTGGGAATGGAAGGGTCCGCCGTGAACGCCTCCCCCCGAGGGACCGCGCACGACGAGCGGGACGCCGAGTCCCGTGCGGTAGCGCGACTTCGCCGCGAAGTTCGTGATGACGTCGAAGGCGCAGGAGATGAAGTCCGCGAACTGCATCTCGGCGACCGGCCGCATGCCCATGAGCGCGGCCCCGACTGCGGCGCCGACGATCGCCGTCTCCGAGAGGGGCGTGTCGATGACCCGCTGCTCGCCGAACGAGTCGAGCAGCCCCTCCGTGACCTGGAAGGCCCCGCCGTACACGCCGATGTCCTCCCCGAGCACGAAGACGCGCTCATCGCGCTGCATCTCCTCGCGGATCCCCTCCCGGATCGCCTCGACGTAGGACGTTTCCCGCCGCGGAGCCGTATCCACAGGAGATGTCACCAGCGCCTCCGGACGAACGCGGGCTCGGCCTCCGGCACGCCGGCGGCATAGACGTTCTTCAACGCGTCCTTGGGGTCCGGAAGCGGCGCGGCGAGCGCCAGCTCCGCTTCCCGGAGGATCTCTTCCTCCACCTCCCGGTCGATGGCGTCCAGGCGCTGCGTGTCCGCGGCCCCCGATTGGGCGAGAACGGTCTTGAACCTCGCGATCGGGTCCCGGCGGTCCCACGCCTCGAGCTCCTCCCGCGGGACGTAGGTCTGACCGTCGTGCTCCGCATGGCCCTTCATCCGGTACGTCGTGGCTTCCACGAGGCTCGGCCCGCCTCCCGCCCGCGCCCGCGTGACCGCGCGCAGGGCCGCGGCATAAACGGCGAGCACGTCGTTGCCGTCCACCGTCTCGGCCGGAACGCCGTAGGCGACCGCCCGGTCGGCGAGGCAGCGGGCCGCCGTCTGCTTGCGGAAGGGGGTCGAGTAGGCCCAGCCGTTGTTCTCGGCGATGACGACGAGTGGGAGCTTCTGGACGGCCGCGAAGTTGAGCCCCTCGTGGAACGGTCCGGTCGAGGTACCTCCGTCCCCGATGTAGGTCATCGCGACGAGGTTCCGTCTCTGCATCCGGGCGGCGAGCGCGATCCCGGCCATGACCGGCACGAGCTCGCCGAGCATCGCGATCGCCGGGACGACGCCGCGATCCGGCTGTCCGAAATGCAGGTTGCCGTCCTTTCCGCCGGTCGGCGAGGCAGCGCGCGCGAGGTGCTGCAGGAGCACCTCGCGGGGGGAGTAGCCCATGACCAGCACGGCGCCGAGGTTGCGGATGAGCGGACCCAGGATGTCGCCTGGAGCGAGCGCGCAGGCGCTGCCCACCGACGTCGCCTCCTGCCCGAGCGACCGGTAGAGCCCGCCCACGACGCGTCCCTGCCGGTAGAGGTGGACGAGACGTTCCTCGAGCACGCGCGTCGTGCGCAGATAGCGATACATCTCGATGCGACGCTCGAGGGGGAGCTCCTGCAAGACCGCCTCCGCGTGCGAATTATACGGAGCGGTCCGCTCCCGCTGGCTTCCTCCGCGCGAAGGGGAGCGGGGCGTAACATGGCGCCGTGACGCCCCGCGCCTCCGTCATCATCGCTTCCGAGCGCGTCGATGGTTCGCTGCGGGACACGCTCGCCTCCCTCGCCTCGCAGGAAGGCGCGCCGGTGTTCGAGGTCCTGGTCGCTTCGAGCCGGCGGCCCGAGATCGCGGGCCTTCCGTTCCCCATGCGCTGGGTCGACGTCCCCTCCGCGAATCCCGCCGCCCGCCGCAATCGGGCTGCAGCCGCGGCCCAGGGCGAAGCGCTCGCTTTCCTCGACGACGACGCGGTCGCTGAGCCGCCCTGGCTGGCGCGCGGGGTCGCGGCGCTCGCGCGCTGCGAGATTGCCGGCGGCCCCGACCCGGGGCCCCCGGAGGCGCCCTACGGCGAGCGGCTGGCGGACCTGCTCCTGGCCACCCCGTGGATCGGTAGCGGCATCCCCGCTCACGAGCACCGGCCGCGAGGGGGACCGGTCCGGTTTGCCCACGACCTGGCGCTCTGCAACCTCTTCGTCCGACGAGACGTCTTCGAGGCCTTGGGCGGTTTCGACGAGACCCTCGGATACATCGGAGAAGACACGGACTTCGTCCGGCGGGCGCTCGACGTCGGCCTTCGCGCCGAGCTGGATCCGGCGGTGCGTGTGCGGCATCGCCGGCGGGCGTTCCCGCGCAAGTACCTCGCGCAGCGCTGGCGCTATCGCGTGAAGACCGGCCGGCTGCTCATCCGGCGTCCCGGCCTTCATGCGAGGGGAAAGATCGCCGCCTTCCTCGCGGCGGCGTTTCTCGCCTCCGCGGGTCTTCTCGGCTTTGGCGCCCCGTTCCTTCTCGGTGGAGCCGGCGCCTATGCGCTGGCCACCTGGATCCTCTCGGCTCCGATCTGGAGCCGCGACCCGGCGCTCTTCCCGGCGGTGCCGGCGGCGTTCGCGCTCCACCACGCCGCTTATCTGGGCGGTCTGCTCGTGGGCATGGCGCGCGGAGCCCTGACGGAGGCCGCGCGGTGACGACGCTCGGGCTGGCCGGCCAGTGGCTGAGGGGGCGGGAGGCCCTGCCCCGGTACCTGATCCTCGGCATGACGAACCTGTGCAACTCCCGGTGCGTGACCTGCTTCTACTGGGACCACCTGAACGTCAACCGGCACCTGGAGCTCTCCCTCGAGGAGTACGGCCGGGCGCTGGCGGACCTCCCGTCCCTCTATTCGGTGGTGCTGACCGGGGGGGAGCCCACGCTCAATCGCGGCCTTCCGGAGATCACGCGGCTGCTCTATCGACGCCACGCCGCCTCCAACGT
>JBHENW010000010.1:0-2933 GCA_046261875.1 Thermoanaerobaculia bacterium
CGCAAGGCCGCCCGAGGATGAAGCCGGGCGCCGACGTGATCATCGTCGGCGGCGGCGTGGCAGCGCGAGGCCGGCCTGACTCTCGAGATCCTCTCCGGCGCCGAGGCCGAACGCGCGGCCGGCGCCCCGATCTCCCCCGACGTCAGGCGCTCGGTATTCTTTCCCGACGAAGGCGTGGTGCACTGTCCCGCCCTCATGGCGGCCCTCGAGAAGTCCCTCGCCGCGCGCGGCATTGCCGTGAGGACGCGCACCCCGGTGTCGCGGCTTCGCATGTCGCGCGGCGTCTGCCAAGGCGTCGACACGCCCGCGGGACCGGTGGAGGCCGGGGCCGTCGTGCTCGCGACGGGCGCCTGGACGGGCGCGGAGCCGGCGCTCCCACTTTCTTTGCCGGTCCGCCCTGTCCGGGGCCAGATCGCCGCGCTCGCTCCCGAGCGCTCCCTGGCGACGGTGGTGCAGTCGGAGGAGGTTTATGCCGTGCCGCGGTCTGACGGCGCGCTGCTCATTGGCGCCACGGTGGAGGAGGCCGGCTTCGACAGGAGCGTCACCCGCGAGGGGGTGGACGGCCTTCTGGCGGCTGCTCGCCGGCTCCTCCCGTCGCTCGCCTCGGCGCGCTTCGACCGCGCGTGGGCGGGGCTGCGGCCCGGGACGCCCGATGGTCTCCCGTTTCTGGGGGAATCGGGGCTGAGCGGGTTATACGTCGCCGCCGGACACTTCCGCAGCGGCATCCTGCTGGCCCCCTGGACCGCGCGCGTGCTCGCGGACCAGATCACCGGAGTCTCCCGCGGCGCGCCCCCCGCGTTCTCGCCGGGGCGCCTGCCGGCCGCGGGCCAGCCACCGGGACCCGAGGCGCTCGGTGAGGGTTTGATGCTCGTGCTTTCGAGCGAGGCGACGTTTTTCGGATAGAATAATTTGAATCGTCGTCGGGGTTTCTCCCCGCGCGCAGTGGAGGGATGTTTCCCCGACGCCTGGCGGCGATTCGGGTGCACGAATGATGCGAAAGGTGATCTACGGCGCCGTGCAACGCACGGCGAATTCCTTCTGGAACGCGGCGCGAGCCATCGACCGGCGGTTCCCCCAGAGGAGCTTTCAGCCGAAATGGGCGCCTGCCCCGCTGCTCAAGCAGAAGGACCGAACCTTCCCGCCCCTCGGCTTCCCCCGCAAGACCGATTCCCTCTGTCCGCGCTGCGTCTCCGAGGTTCGCGCGGAGATCCTCTCGGGTGAGGCCGATTGGAAGGTCTTGATCGAGGGCAAACCCGGAGAGATCCCGGCCGAGATCGTCGAGGAGAACGGCCGGATTCTCATGCGGAAGACTTGCCCGAAGCACGGCGAATTCGAAGACCTCATGTCGACGGACTCCGCGTTCTTCCAGCGGCTCGAATCGATGTACCCCGGCCGCGACTTCGTAATTCCCAAGGACGGCCTGCACGAGCACGGCACGTCCTCGATCAAGTACGGGCGGGGTGCGGTCCTCACCATCGACCTGACGAATCGCTGCAACATGATGTGCAACCCGTGTTTCATGGACGCCAACCAGGTCGGCTACGTCCACGAGCTCGAGTGGGAGGACGTCAAGAAGCTGCTCGACGACGCGGCCTCCATCAAGCCGCGCCGCCAGCTTTCCGTTCAGTTCTCCGGAGGGGAGCCGACGATCTCGCCCCACTTCGTCGCGGCAGTCCGGTACGCCCGCGAGCTCGGGTACTTCTCCGTGCAGTGCGCCACCAACGGCATCCGCTTCGCGCAGGATCCGGAGTTCGCCAAGGCCGCCGCGGAAGCCGGCCTGCGCTTCGCGTATCTCCAGTTCGACGGCGTCGGCAACGAGAACAACCAGCACCGGAAGGTCGGCAACCTCTACGACGTCAAGCTCCGCGCGATCGAGAACCTCCACCGGCACGGCGTAGACGTCACGCTCGTCGTGACGATCATCAATGGGATCAACAACGGCCAGGTCGGAGACATCATCCGGTTCGGCCTCGCGAACATCGACAAGGTGACGGCCGTTGCCTTCCAGCCGGTTTCCTTCACCGGGCGGGACGAGGACATCGACGACGAGACGCGCCGAAAGCAGCGCTACACCCTCTCGCACCTCGCCCACGACGTGAAGGCGCAGGCGGGCATCGGCGAGCCAATGCGCGACTGGTATCCCCTCTCGGCCTCGGGGCCCTTCTCGGACTTGAAGGACCTGCTCGGGGGACTCCAGACGGAATGGGGCTCCTTCAAGTGCGGGTGCCACCCCAACTGCGGCATCGGCACGATGCTTCTCGTCGAGGAGAAGACGCGCCGGGCCGTGACGGTTCCCTCGATCCTGAACGTCGACGGGCTGCTCTCGGACATCAAGGGCATCACCGACTCGGGACGCAAGAAGGCGTGGACGGCCCTCCAGGTCGGCCTGTCGGTCTTGCGGAACCTCCGACCCGATGAGATCCCCGCCAGCCTCTCGCCCTGGAAGGTCATCAAGATCATGGACGGCCACACGGGCGGGAAGCTCGGCTTCGCGAAGGAGAACCGCTATTCATGGCGCGTCTTCTTCATCGGCGGAATGTGGTTCCAGGACCTCTTCAACTACGACTTCCGCCGCACCGAGATGTGCATCATTCCCTACGCGACCCAGATGGGCGAGATCTCCTTCTGCGCCTACAACACCGGCGTCGGCTGGCGGAAGATCATCGAGGAGATGTTCCAGACCGCGTCCCTCGCGGAGTGGTACAAGACCAGAGGCCGCCACGAGGTCTTCGCCCGGGGGCGCAGCGTCCCGCTGCCCGCACTGCCGGGCCAGACCGTCCCGCCGCTGGCCGCGATGGCGTCGGTCCCCGCCGCCTCGACACCCGCGGCGAGCCTTCCGGTCTACGGCGGCTCCGCCGGAAAGTAGCGGGCCGCCTCCCGACTCACCGGCGGCGGCGGCGCCCCCGGCCCGGGAACCTCGGCTCCTCCGGAGG
>JBHENW010000011.1:0-26047 GCA_046261875.1 Thermoanaerobaculia bacterium
GCTGCTCTGGTCGAGCGCTTCGACGCCGAAGTCCGTCGTACCGACGAGCCGACTCTACGATGTGTCCCAACCTCCGCCCCCGCCTCCAGGCGGTACCGGAACGGGATTGACGGGCGAATACTTCGACAACCAGGACTTCACTTCTCTCAAAGTGACCCGCGTGGATCCGACCGTGAACTTTTCGTGGGGGTCGGGGTCGCCTGCCTCAGGTGTGGGCAAGGACACCTTCAGCGTGCGCTGGACCGGGCAGGTGGAGCCAGAGTTCTCCGAAACGTACGCCTTCTACACGGTCAGCGACGACGGCGTGCGACTCTGGGTGAACGGGCAGCTCCTGATCGACAACTGGACGGACCACGCGTCGACCGAAGACCGGGGGACGATCGTCCTTGCGGCCGGGCAGACGTACGACATCCGGATGGACTTCTACGAGAAAGGAGGAGGAGCGATCGCCAAGCTCCTCTGGTCCAGCGCGTCCACGCCCAAGGCGGCGATTCCGGAGGAGTATCTCTATCCGTCGCCCTGACCCGGTGCCCGCTCAGGGGCCGGGCCGCGGCGCCGACAGGGCGTTTGCCGGTACGTAGTACAGGAGGATCGACTTTCCTACGCGGGTGACCGGCTCGTAGGCCTCGAGCCAGCGAAAGCCGTCATGCGGGGGCCGCTCCCGATCCCGCTTCAGCCGCTGGAGGCTGATCGCGATCCATCCGGAGCTTCGCTGGTGTCTGCGAAGAGGCCCGTGGGGGGGGAGCCCATGCCGGTTGAGGTCCGCCGTGCCGAAGTACGCGATCGACACCGCTTCCAGCCGGAGTTCGCGCAACTTCTTCGATAGCCGCTCCAGGTCCTGTCCCCAGTCCAGGTCGGAGTCCACCACGATCCGCTCGGGATGTCTCCCCGCGATCTCGTTGAAGTCGGCCAGATAGTCCGGGTGCGCGCGGACGGAGGCCGCGACGTGCCAGGTGAGGATTGCGACGGCGCCGGCGAACGCAACCGGCCGCGTAAGAGCGTCGCCCAGGAGGCGGGATGCGGCGGCACCGGCGAGGAGGGCGAGGAAAGGAAAAATCGGCAGCACGTGGCGTGTTCCGATGTTGATCCGGCTGAGGATCGCGACAGCCAGAACCGCCGCCGCCGCGGCGAGGACCGCCAGGCCGCGCGGGTCCGTTCCCGTCCACCATCGGCGTGCGACGAGCGCCGCGCCGCCGGCCGCGAGCACCAATATGGGTATCGGTGTCTTCACCGCGAGGACGATTGGAAAGAACGCCAGCGGACGACTTTGGCGGTTTACCCCGAGGAAGTAGGGTGGGGTAGCCCTCTCATTGCGTTCGGTCAGCTGCAGCAGTCCCCGCAGAAACTGGCCCGCCGGCAGGGGCGTCTCCGTGATGCGATATGCGAGCTCGTTGAGCCTTCCCCGCTGCCCAATCACCCGGTCGATCCTGGGCCGCAGTCGGAGATCCGGGGTCCCGATCGGCGAGAAAGTGAACCGGTACGCCGCCCAGATCGTCAGCAGCAACGCGGCGAGCGCGATGCCGAGCGCCGGGAGGACCCGCATCCCCGTGGCTCTTTCGGTCTCGGCGCGCCGCCGCGACCGGGCGGCGCGGGAGAGACCCGCGAGTATTGCGCCGAAGCCAACGAGGAAAGCGATCGCGGAGAACTTCGACATGACGGCCAGCGCCACCGCGACGCCCAGCAGCAGGCTCCGGGCGACCGTGCGTTTCTCGAGCCACACGAGGAGCGCGCCGAAGGCCGCGAGGAAAGTTGCCGTGACCGCGATGTCCGTGGTCGCGAGGCCGGCATGTCCCAGTACGGGTGGCGCGGTCGTGAATAGGAAAGCCGCGGTGACTCCGGCGACCTCGCCGAAGAATCTCCTCGCGAGCAGGCCGACGAGCAACGTGGCGAGCAGAAAGAAGGGGAGTTGTCCGGCCCGGGCCAGGCTGAGCGTGCGGAAGTAGCCTCCGCTCTCGTAGAGGATCCTCCGGCCTTCAGCGATCATTCCCTGCTCGCCGTGCGACCGGGCGCCGCTGAGGCGGGGCAGGAGGGCGGCCGCCACCCTCGGCAGGGGCGGATGGAGCGCCTGGTACGCGTAGCGGCCACGATCCAGCCACTCCATTCCGCAGGCCAGGTGCGCCGGCTCGTCAACAGTGTGGTTGAAGACGCGGTAGGTCGAAGCGATCCGCGCCGCGCCGATCGCCGCGAAGAGACCGAGCGACATCGGGAAGAGCCACCGTCGAGCCCGCCGCCGGAGCCGAGCGAGCGCGCCTTCGGAGTTCTCCGGAACTAGGCCCACGCGGCGACGCGAGAGCCGAAGCGGCGCCGGAGCGTGTCGAGCTCGAGCCGGTACAGGTCCTGAAGGAACGTGCGGTACTTCTCCGGTATCGGTGGTCCCACCCCGCGATTGAATGCCCTGGAGTAGGGGAAGACCTCCCAATCGACCGGCGTGGCCGCCGATATGTGGCGACAGACCTCCTCGAGAAGACGCCGCGGCTGCTCGGCCACGTCCTCGAAGAACCCGACGTACAGCTGTTCGCGCGGAAAGACGGACAGCCAGCGATCGAGGATCTCGGAGTAGCAGCCCCGCTCGCGGGAACGTCGGAAGTGTTCGAAGAACCTTTCCTCCTCCACTTCTTCCAGCCGGCGCTTGGAGAGCCGGACCAGGTTCATCACGGCGTGCGACCAGGCCCGCTCGATGGGATTGCGCATCATCAAAATCAGGCGCGCGTCCGGGATGATCGCGCGGATGAAGCGGATCCGGGAGAGCGGGAGGGTGCAGTAGTTGGGGCTCTTGTCTCCTTTGATCTTTCCCCGGCCCGGCTCGAAGAGAGCCGAGTAGAACTCCAGGGGGCGGTAAAAGTTCTGATCGAAGTAGCGCACCTCGGTGGGATCCGATGTCCCGTGACGCGTCGGCATGAAGATGTCGGGGTGGAAGTCCAGGTTGCGCTTGAGCCAGGTCGTTCCGGCCTTCTGCGCGCCGATGATCAGGAAGTCCGGCAGGCAGAGCGCGCTTTTCGGAAGCACTCCGACCGCATAAAGGGTCTTGCGCGGGGCCGTCCAGAGTCTCCTCAGCTTTCGATACCGGACGGGCCGGCGGGGCGGCCGCGGTGCTCCGCCCGATTGCAATTCCACATTCATTCGGTTGGCGTCCCGGTCCTGGAGACTATTCGGCATCGGCCGCATCCGGTGCCGCGCATGCGAGGAACGGGCCACCCTCCGCGCGAAATGCTGAGGAGAGCCGCGTTCCCGCGGCCGGCCCGACGTGAACGCTCATACCGGCTCCTTCCAGGCAGTCAGGCTGCGCCCGAGCGTCGCTTCGAGCGCGCAGACGTCCTCATGGTAGACGCTTCGAAGTTTCGCGCGGAGCGAGTCGGACAGCTGCGGCCGGGCGTTGCCGAACACGGGTCGGAGCAATCGGGCATCGACCGAGAGTACCGCCTGGTTCAGCATCCGTCCGGGAAGATTCGCCCTTCTCGGATAAGCGCGGACGCGGTTTTCATCGTACCGATAGACGATTCGGTTGCGCAGCCGTCGAAAGCGGAGCCTGGGCAGCGAATAGACTACCCCCTGAGGCCGGGACCTCAGCGCCCCGGCGCTGTAGTCGGGCCTTATCCCCAGAAACTCGTAGACCTTCCGCACGGTCCCCGCCCCGTCCTCCCGGAGGTCGTCCGTGAAAGTGACGTGAATCCGATCCGCGGGGAAATAATCCCAGTAGCGCGACAGGTGCCGGTGGTAGAAGCCGAACTCGAGGATCTCTTCGGACGCCGGGTAACGGGTTTTCCAGCGCCCCTCCAGGATCGCGGAGAGCCCCCGCTCCGCGTCCACCGCCGGGAGGAACCCGTGGCCGACGTAGTGGAAATAGGCGGAGAGCGCCCTCTCGACCGGGTCGCGGAGAACGACGAGCAAAACGGCCCGGGGACAGTGCTTTGCGATTCGGGGCGGACATTCCGGAGCGGCGAGATACCGCGGGCGCTTGATCGCCAGGATTTTCCTCCCGGCGCCCGGCTCGAGTAGCTTCTCGAGCTGCCCGATGTTTCCTTCCGCGTAGTCGGGGTCCTCGAAGAAGTGGACCTCCCCCTTCGGCGTGAAGACCTCGGGATGGTCGCCGAGGCACCGGTGCAGGAACGTGGAGGCCGCCTTCTGGGCCCCTAGGATGATGCAGTTCGGCAGCACGATCCCCTAGCCTCCCGGGCGGACCCGGCCGGGCCCCCGCGCCGGCAGGGGCGGCATGCCGGATCGGAGGATGGCAGCCGGATTGCTGTTGACCCGCCGGGTCCCCCGAACCGTGGCTGGACTAGAATGCCGGATCCGCCGACTGATGCGGCCTGGGTTCGGGGGCGGGAGCGGGCTGTGAATCGAACGGTTGTATCCGCGGGATCGTTCAGTTTCCCGACATAGCGGAGGACTTCTTTGGAGTCGCCAGGAAAAGATTCGGCGGCCCGGACTCGAGCCGAGGCGGCCGCGGGCACCGCCACACGGGTGGAGGTTCGAGAAACCGACCATCTGACTCCCCCGCACGGGGGCAGTCTCGTCAACCTGCAGGCCACGCCGGACCGGATGGAAGAGATCCGCGCAGAGTCCAGCGAGTGGCCTTCCTGGGATCTGACGCCGCGGCAGATCCAGGACCTCGGGCAGCTCGCCTGCGGCGGGTTCTCCCCGCTCGAAGGCTTTCTTTCGCGCGTGGACTACGAAGCGGTCTGCGGCTCGATGCGCCTCGCCAGCGGCGCGCTCTGGCCCATCCCGATCGTCCTCGACGTGACCGAGGAGTTCGCCGCCCGGATCGGAGCGGGCGCCCGGATCGCCCTGCGCGACCCCGAGGGGGTCATGCTGGCGGCCCTCGGCGTCGAAGAGGTCTGGCAGCCCGACCGTCTCGAGGAAGCCCGGGCAGTGTACGGCACCGACAGCCGCTGGCACCCCGGTGTCGCGCACCTGCTCGAGAGAACGAACCCCTGTTACGTTTCCGGGAAGCTGGAAGTGCTCCAGCCGCCGACGTACTACGACTTCCGCCCTCTGCGCTTGACGCCGGCAGAGCTGCGGACCGAGTTCTCGCGGCTCGGCTGGCGTCACGTCGTGGCCTTTCAAACGCGCAACCCGATGCATCGCGCCCACCGCGAGCTGACGCTCGCCGCCGCGCGCGAGGCCGCCGCCAACCTGCTGCTCCATCCGGTCGTCGGGCTGACCAAGCCCGGAGACGTGGACCATTACACGCGGGTGCGCTGCTATCAGGCCCTCCTCGCCGAGTACCCCCAGAACACGGCCAAGCTTTCTCTTCTCCCGCTCGCCATGCGGATGGCCGGCCCCCGGGAGGCGGTGTGGCACGCCCTGATCCGCCAGAACTACGGCTGCTCCCATTTCATCGTCGGCCGCGACCACGCCGGTCCGGGCAACGACTCGGGCGGCCGGTCGTTCTACGAGCCGTACGCCGCTCAGGCGCTCCTCTCGGAGCACCAGTCGGAGCTGCGGATCAGCATGGTCCCCTTCAAGACCATGGTGTACGTCGAGGACCTCGACCAATACCTCCCGGAGGACGAGGTCCCTGCCGGAGCCCGGACCCTGACCCTCTCCGGCACGGAGCTCCGGCGCCGCCTCGAGGGGGGTCGGGAGATCCCGGAATGGTTCACTTTCTCCGCCGTGGCGCGCGAACTGCGCCGGACCCATCCGCCGAGGCACCGGCAGGGGTTCACCGTCTTCTTCACCGGCCTTTCCGGAGCCGGGAAGTCCACGATCGCCAACGTCCTGATGGTCAAGCTGCTGGAGATCGGAGGCCGCCCGGTCACCCTGCTCGACGGAGACATCGTCCGCAAGCACCTCTCCTCGGAGCTGGGCTTCTCTCGGGAGCACCGCGACATCAACATTCGGCGGATCGGGTTCGTCGCCTCGGAGATCACCAAGAACGGCGGGATCGCCCTCTGCGCGCCGATCGCTCCGTACGACGCGGTGCGGCGGGAGATCCGTCAGATGGTGGAGCCCGGCGGCGGCTTCGTGCTCGTCTATCTTTCGACCCCCATCGAGGTCTGCGAACAAAGAGACCGGAAGGGACTCTATGCCAAGGCCCGCTCGGGGCTCGTCGAGCATTTCACCGGAGTCTCGGACCCTTACGAGGCCCCGACCGACGCGGGCGTCGTTCTCGACACGACGGATCTGACCCCGGAAGAGGCCGCGCAGGAGATCCTCCTTTACCTCGAGGGCGAGGGATACGTGGGAGTCGGAGCGGAGGAGAAGACGGCGTGACCGCGCTTCCGCACGAGGCCCCCGGCGGCCTTCGTCTCCACGACCTCATCGAGGCGCAGGCGCACCGGACTCCGGACGCCATCGCGGTCTCCTTCGGCCCGGAGCGGGTCACCTACCGGGATCTCGAAGCGCGGGCCAACCGGCTCGCCCGGGGGCTCGCCGCAGCGGGGGTCGGGCCGGAGACGCTCGTGGCCGTCTGCGTCGATCGGTCCGTCGAGATGGTCGTCGCGCTTCTGGGGATCCTGAAGGCGGGCGCCGCATACGTGCCCCTCGATCCATCGTATCCGAAGGAGCGGCTGGCCTACATGCTCGAAGACTCCGGGGCTCCCGCGCTGCTGACCGGGCAGCGCCTGGCCGGGCTCCTTCCGGAAGGTACGGCGCACGTGATCCATCTCGACGCCGCGCTCGGAGAACTCGACCCTGAGTCTCCGGAACCCTTCGACGGGGGGGCGGTCTCCTCGAACCTGGCCTACGTGATCTACACGTCCGGCTCCACGGGCCGCCCCAAGGGGGCGATGAACACGCATCGCGGAATCTGCAACCGGCTCCTCTGGATGCAGGGCACGTACGGTCTGACGCCGGCGGACCGCGTTCTCCAGAAGACGCCCTTCAGCTTCGACGTTTCCGTCTGGGAGTTTTTCTGGCCCCTCATCGCCGGCGCGCGGCTCGTCCTGGCCAGGCCGGGCGGCCATCAGGACGCCGCCTACCTCGTGGACCTCATCGACCGCGAGAAGGTGACGGTCGTGCACTTCGTCCCGTCCATGCTCCAGGTCTTCCTCGATGAACCGGACCTGGATCGGTGCGGCTCCTTGAGGCAGGTCGTCTGCAGCGGCGAGGCGCTGCCTGCCAGACTCGCGCAGCGCTTCCTTTCGCGGCTGAGTGCCCGGTTGGACAACCTCTACGGGCCGACCGAGGCGGCGGTGGACGTCACCTTCTTCCCATGCATGCCGGGTGATGCGGGGAAGACCGTGCCGACCGTGCCGATCGGACGACCGGTCGCGAACACGCTCATCCACCTTCTCGACGCGCGGCTCAATCCGGTTCCCGTGGGCACCCCCGGTGAGCTGCATATCGCCGGGGTGCAGGTGGGGCGCGGTTATCTTCGCCGGCCGGACCTCACAGCCGAAAAGTTCGTGCCGTCTCCTTTTGCCGATTCCCCCGGCGAAAGGCTTTACAAGACGGGGGACCTGGTCCGCCAGCTGCCCGACGGCAATCTGGAGTTCCTCGGCCGACTCGACCACCAGGTCAAGGTTCGTGGAAACCGTGTCGAGCTCGCGGAGATCGAGGCGGCGCTCGCGGAGCGCCCGGGAGTCGAAGAGGCGGTTGTCGTCCTGAGAGAGGACACGCCAGGGGATCCCCGGCTGGTGGCCTACTTTGTGCCCGATCGCCAGACCTCCTTTACGGTGCGGCAGCTCCTTCGTTTTGAGAAAGAGCCGCTCGATCCTGACATTTTGAAGGACGAGCTCCCGAACGGCATGGTCGTCTTCCATCGCAACAAGAAGGAGACGGACTTCAGCTATGGCGAGATTTTCGAGGAGCGTTCGTATCTGAAGCATGGAATCACTTTGCCTCCGGGCGCGTGCGTGTTCGACGTCGGGGCAAACATCGGTCTGTTCGCTCTCTTCGTCTGTGATCTCGTCGCGGATGCGACGGTCTACGCCTTCGAGCCGCTCCCGCCGATTTTCAACCTACTCCAATTGAATGCTTCGCTTCACGACGACGCCATCGAGCCGTTGGCGTGCGGTTTGGGAGCCGAGGCCGGGGAGGCGACCTTTACCTATTACCCCCGCGTTTCCGTCATCTCGGGCCGATACGCCGATTTCTCCGAGGAGAAAAGCGTGGTCACTTCCTACCTGCTCAACCGGATGAGTGGTGCCGAAAAAGGCAGCGTCCCTGACGGGCTGATCGAAGGAATGGTTCCGGAGATGCTGGAGAGCAAGCAGTTCCGCTGCCCAATCTCGACCATTTCTCAGATCATCCGAGAGAGAGGCATCGAGCGGATCGACTTGCTGAAGATAGACGTGGAGAAGAGCGAGCGGGACGTGCTCGCCGGAATCGCCGAAGAGCATTGGGACCGAATCCGGCAGATCGTGCTGGAGGTACATGACATCGGCGGTCGTCTGGAAGAGATCGGCGGCATGTTGCGGTCGCACGGCTACCGCGTGGCGGTGGAGCAGGACCCGGTCTTCAAGGACTCCGGGCTGTACAACCTCTACGCGGTGCGCCCCTCGGAATCGCTCGGGCTCGCGGTCGGCGCGCCATCTCCGCCGCGATGGAGAAGTCCCGCCCGACTTTTTGCCGACCTGAGGCGGCACATCGGCGAGAGGTTGCCCGATTACATGATGCCGTCATCGTTCGTTCCGCTGGCGGCGATGCCCGTGACGCCGAACGGAAAACTCGATCGCGCGGCCCTTCCTCCTCCCGATCAGCGGCGTCCCGATCTCGAAGGGCCCTATGAGCCTCCCCGGACTGAGCTGGAACGTTTCCTCGCGGAGATGTGGCGCGAGACCTTGAAGCTCGAGCGCGTCGGCATCCATGACAAGTTTTTCGAACTCGGGGGTGATTCGATTCGCGGCGCGATCTTCATCAACGAGCTGAAGCGAATACTTGGTGAGTTCGTCTATATCGTGGCGCTCTTCCAGGCCCCCACGATCGCGGAGTTCGCTGCCTTCCTCGAGGCGCATTACCCCAAGGCTCTCGACAAGCTGTTCGGAAAGGTTTCTCCGGCTCCGGGCACTGGAACGTTCTCTTCCGGAGAGCCGAAGCCTTTTCACCGGATCGATGGGTCGATGGTCGCGCGGATGCGGAAATTGATTCCGTCTCTGGCTCCCCGTGATGAAAAACAGCGAGGAACAAGCAAGAACCCTCCGGCGGTCTTCATCCTGGCTCCGCCGCGTTCAGGCACGACTCTGTTGCGGGTCATGCTGGCCGGTCACCCGAAGCTGTTTGCCGCCGCGGAGCTTCAGCTTCTCGGCTTCAACACTTTGCGGGAAAGGCGTGAGGCCTTTTCCGGCAAGTTCAGTCTTTGGTTGGAGGGTACGTATCGCGCGCTCATGGAGATTCATGGATGCGATGCGGAGCAAGCCAAGCGCATCATGGAGGACTATGAGCGGCGTGACATGTCCACGAAAGAGTTCTACCGCATCCTCCAGGACTCGCTCGGTGGGAAGACGCTCGTCGACAAGTCCCCCTCCTACGTGCTCGACCTGGCGACCTTGAGGCGAGCGGAATCGGACTTCGAACGTCCGCTATACATTCACCTGGTACGTCACCCGTACGCCATGGTTCGGTCTTTCCAGAACTTTCACCTGGACCAGGCCTTCTTCACGCATGAGCACCCATTCTCCTCCCGCGAGCTGGCTGAGCTGGTCTGGCTCATCGGCCACGAGAACGTCGGCCGCTTTTTCGAAGATGTCCCGCCGGAGCGCCGCTATCTCATGAGATTCGAGGATCTCGTCACGCGGCCGGCCCGGGTCATGGAAGAGATGTGTCAGAGGCTCGGCGTCGAGTTTCACCCCGAACTCCTCCAGCCTTACAAAGACAAGGAAAAGAAGATGACGGACGGGATCTATCCCGCCTCCGTGCCGATGGGCGACACGCATTTTCTGACGTACCGGAACATCGACCCTTCGGTGCTCGAAAAGTGGCGAGACGGAGACCTCAACGACTCCCTCGGCGCGGAGACTGTCGCCCTCGCCGAGTCGCTCGGATATGGGGCCGTGTCAGCACCCGAACCCTCTGGCGCGGCGCGCGACCGAGTGGCGTTCTTAGCCGAGCAGCGACGGAGGCGGCGAACCTACAGGTCCGGGGAGTCTCCGGATGCCTGAGTCCGTCCGGCGCGAGGAGATCGCCATTGTCGGAATGGCAGGCCACTTCCCGGGGGCGCGGGACGTGGAGGCCTTCTGGAAGAACCTGCGCGATGGCGTGGAGTCCGTTTCGTTTTTCACGGCGGAGGACCTGGCCGGCTGCGGAGTGGACCCGGCGGTTCTGAAAAACCCTTCCTACGTGCCCGCCGGGGCGGTTTTGGAGGAGGCAGACTCCTTCGACGCCGCCTTCTTCGGTTACACGCCGCGGGAAGCGGAGCTGATGGATCCGCAGCATCGCCGCTTCTTAGAGGGGGCCTGGGAGGCGATCGAAAGCGCGGGGTACGATCCGGCGACCTTCGCCGGGCCCATCGGGGTCTTCTGCGGCGTCGCGCGTAACACTTACTTGCTCCATAACCTTGCGCCTCGGCGCGACCTGGTCGAGGCGGTCGGTGTCTATCCGCTGATCATTGGTAACGACAAGGACTTTCCGGCGACCCGGGTCTCCTTCAAGCTCGACCTGAGGGGCCCCAGCCTCAACGTTCAGACCGCGTGCTCCACTTCGGGAGTGGCGGTCCACCTGGCTTGCCAGAGCCTGCTCGCCGGCGAGTGCGACATGGCCCTGGCGGGCGGCGCGCGGATTCAGGTCCCTCTGCGCGCCGGCTACCTCCACCAGGAGGGGGGGATCCTGTCCCCCGACGGCCGGTGCCGCGCTTTCGACGCGCGGGCGCGCGGGACCGTCTTAGGCAGCGGTGTCGCCCTGATCGTTTTGCGCCGCCTCTCCGACGCGCTGCGCGCCGGGGACCACATCCACGCCGTCCTCAAAGCCACGGCGATCAACAACGACGGCTCCGCGAAAGTGGGTTTCACGGCGCCCAGCGTCGAGGGGCAGGCGGCCGTCATCGCCGAAGCGCATGCCATGGCCGAAATCACCGCCGACTCGATCGGCTACGTCGAGGCCCACGGCACCGGGACGGCTATCGGAGACCCGATCGAGATCGCAGCCTTGACCAAAGCCTTCCGGCGGACCACCGCGGCGAAGGGTTTCTGCGCCATTGGATCGGTCAAGACGAACATCGGGCACCTCGATGCGGGGGCCGGCGTGACCGGCATCATCAAGACCGCCCTCTCCCTGACTCACGGGCAAATTCCGCCGAGCCTCCATTTCAAAACGCCCAACCCTGAGATCGACTTCGCCAATAGCCCTTTCTTCGTCAACGCGTCTCTCCGGAAATGGCCGGCGGGCTCGACTCCCCGGCGGGCCGGGGTGAGCTCCTTCGGTTTGGGCGGTACCAATTTCCACGCGGTATTGGAGGAGGCGCCGCCTTCCGGGGCCTCCCCGAGCGCCCGCCCCTGGGGCCTGCTCGTTCTCTCCGCTCGGACGGACTCCGCCCTCGAGATGGCTACCGGGAACCTCGCCGCTCACCTCGGCGCTCATCCCGAGCTGCCTCTCGGAAACGTCGCCTACACCCTTCAGACAGGCCGCCGGGCGTTCGATCATCGGCGGATCGTCGCCTGCCGGGACACCGCCGATGCCGCCGCCGCGCTCAGCGCGCGCGACCCGAAGCGAGTCTTTACGGAAGCCTTCGACCGCCGGGAGCGCCCGGTCGTCTTCCTGTTTCCGGGGCAGGGCTCCCAGCACGTCGGGATGGGGAAGGAGCTCTACCGGACGGAGCTCCTATTCCGGAACGAGATCGACCGCAGCGCGGAGATCCTGCGACCGCTGCTGGGGTTCGATCTCCTCGAGGCTCTGTATCCCGGGCAGGCGGACGCGGAGGCGGAGAAGCGCCTCACGGAGACCTCGGTCACCCAGCCCGCTCTCTTCGCCTTCGAGCACGCGCTCGCCCGCCTGTGGATGTCCTGGGGCATCCGCCCGGAGGCCATGCTCGGGCACAGCGTGGGCGAATACGTCGCCGCCTGCCTGGCGGGGGTCTTCACGGTGGAGGACGGCCTTCACCTCATCGCACGCAGAGCCAGCCTGATGCAGGAGCTTCCCGCGGGAGCGATGCTGGCCGTCCGGATGCCCGAGGAAGAAATCGGGCGCATCCTTCCCGGCGGCCTCTCGATCGCCGCAGTCAATGCACCTTCCCTCACCGTGGTCTCGGGTCCCCTCGATGCCGTCGCCGCCTTCGAAGAGCGGCTCGCCGGGGATGGCGTGGCAAGCCGCCGCCTGCATACGTCGCACGCCTTCCACTCGGAGATGGTCGAGCCGGTCCTGGATCCCATCCGCAAGCTCTTCGAAGGAGTCCAACTCTCCGAGCCGCGGATTCCCTACATCTCGAATCTCACGGGAACCTGGATCGCGGCCTCCGAGGCAGTCAGCCCGAACTATTGGGCGCGGCACCTGCGCCACACGGTGCGGTTCTCCGCCGGGGTCGGGGAGCTTCTCCGAGGCCCCGAGCGGATTCTGCTCGAGGCAGGGCCGGGTCAGGCTCTCAGCGCTCTCTCTCGCCAGTCCTCGGGGAAATCCTCCAAGCCCAGGGTCGTCTCTTCCCTGCCTTCCGCCGCCGGGGAAGGATCCGATGCGGCCTCCATGCTCACCGCCCTTGGACGGCTCTGGATGGCGGGCGCATCGCCGGACTGGCGCGCTCTCACTCCAGGTGAGCAGCCCCGCAGAGTCCCTCTCCCGACGTACCCCTTCGAGCGCAAGAAGTTCTGGATCGAGCCGCGGCCCGCCGAGACACGCCGCCCGGCAGACGCCGCCGCTTCACCTTTCCGTGATGAGGTCGTTGTTCCGCAGTACGAGCCCGACGTTGTGAGGAGTGCAATGCCTCGAGTCATTCGCGAAACGGCGCCGAATCGGCGCGAGAGAGTCCTGGACCAGCTGAAGAGCGTCTTGCACGAGCTTTCCGGAATCCCGCCCGACGAGCTCGATCCGGCGGCTACCTTCCTCGAGTGCGGTTTCGATTCTCTGTTCCTGACGCAGGCGGCCGCCGCCTTTCAGAACAAGTGTGGGCTCCCGATCACGTTCCGCCAGCTATTCGAGGCGACGCCCTCCCTGGAGACGCTGGCCGCCTACGTTGATGAGAACCTTCCGGCGGAAGCTGCGGCCCAGACGCCTCCGCCCCCCACCGAGAGTCTGTCAGCCGCGCCGGCGTTTGGCGGGCCGCCAGAGGTCCCTCCGCGCGCTGCCTCCTCTCCGGCGGGCGATCTTTCTGGCGCTGCGGGACTGCAGAAGCTCATGGCACAGCAGCTTCAGGTGATGGCGGGCCTGCTCGAAATGATGAGCGGCGGCGTCGCCGGCGGTCAGGCGATTCCGGCGGTGGCAGCCGTCGGACCGCCCTCCCCCTCACCGGCGCCGCCGGCTGCACCTGCGCCGGAAGCGCGGCCAGGACCGAGCAAGCCGGCGGGGAGCTTCGGGCCGTGGCGACCCATCCAGAAAGAGGCAGCGAGCGCGTTCACGCCGCGGCAGCAGAAACATCTGGACAGCCTCGTGGCCCGCTTCAACGCCCGAACGCCGGAGTCGAAGCGTCTTGCGCAGGCGAACCGCGCCGGCCTGGCCGATCCCAGGACCGTCTCGGGGTTCCGGCTCTCCATGAAGGAGATGGTCTACCCGATCGTCGTCGATCGCGCGGCGGGCTCGAAGCTCTGGGACGTGGATGGCAACGAGTGGATCGACATCACGATGGGTTTCGGCGTCTATCTCTTCGGCCATTCCCCCGAATTCATCACCGCGGCCCTGGCCCGGCAGCTGGGCAAGAGCATCGCGATCGGTCCTCAGACGGCGCTCGCCGGCCGGGTCGCCGAGATGATCCGCGAGTTCACGGGATTGGAGCGCGTGGCCTTCTGCAACACGGGCTCCGAAGCGGTCCTCGCGGCTCTGCGCGTCTGCCGCACGGTCACCGGGCGCAGCCGCATCGCGCTCTTCGCGGGCGACTATCACGGCATATTCGACGAAGTCCTCGTCAAGGGAATCATCGTCAACGGGGTGCGGCGATCGGTTCCTGTCGCCCCGGGGATCCCGTCCCGCATGGTCGAAGACGTCATGGTCCTCGACTACGGCGACCCGGAGTCGCTCTCGGCGGTGCAAGCGCACGCGAAGCAGCTGGCCGCCGTGCTGGTCGAGCCGGTACAGGGTCGCCGGCCGGACTTTCTGCCCGGGGACTTCCTCCGCGCGCTTCGGGATGTGACGAAGAAAGCCGGTATCCCGATGATCATGGACGAGATGATCACGGGATTTCGCTCCCACCCCCGCGGCGCTCAAGGGTACTTCGGGGTGGAGGCGGACCTCGCGACATATGGGAAGGTCATCGGGGGCGGGATGCCGATCGGCGTCGTGGCCGGCAAGGCCGCCTACATGGATGCCCTGGACGGCGGCGCCTGGCGGTACGGCGACGCGTCGGTGCCTGAGGCCGGGGTCACCTGGTTCGCGGGAACGTTCGTTCGCCATCCGCTGACGCTCGCCGCCGCCGAGGCGGCGCTGACCCACCTGAAAGAAAAAGGACCGCGCCTTCAGGAGGAGTTGAACGAGAAGACTACCCGGATGGCGGGGGAGCTGAACGCCTTCTTCGCCCGGGAAGGAGCTCCTTTCCGGATCTCCCACTTCAGCTCGCTCTTCGTCGTGGTGGTCGAAGGCGATCCGGAGCTCGCAAGTCTCCTCTGGCATCACCTCCGGATGAAGGGGATCCATACGCACGAGGGCCGGCCGAACTTCCTCACGACGGCGCACAGCGAGGAAGACATTGCGGCGATCGTCCGGGCCTTCCAGGAGAGCGTCGCGGCAATGCGGGGGGGAGGATTCCTGCCGGAGGGGCCCCAAAGCGTCGCCTCCGACGAGAGCCGAGTCCCGCCCACCCCTTCGCAGGAAGAGCTCCTGCGCGCGAGCCGTTCGGGAGACGAGGCGTCCTGCGCCCTGAACCTCTCCTATTCCTTCGACCTGAAGGGTCCCCTCGATGTGGATGCCCTGCGCGGCGCGGTCCGGGCCCTCGTCTCCCGGCACGACGCGCTGCGCATGACGTTCGGCCCCAAACGGGACTCCCTGACTTTCGCGCCCGCCCTGGAGATCGAGCTCCCGGTGACGGATTTCTCCGGCGCGGACGCCGCCGCGCGGGAAAGGTCCGTCGCGAAAGTCCTGAACGAGGAAGTCACGACTCCGTTCGATCTTGCCCGAGGCCCCCTCATGCGCGCGCGCCTTCTCCGGCTCGAAGGCGCGCGTTATCTCCTCCTTTTGACGGTTCACCACACCGCCTGCGATGCTTTTTCCGGCGGAACCATCGTTCGCGATCTCAGCTGCCTTTACAACCTCGCCCGGCGCGGATCCGGCGATGGGCTTCCCGCCGCCATGCAGTTCTCGGACTACGCGCGCTCGAAGAAGGAAGGAGAGAAGGACTCGAAGTTCGCGGCTGCGCACGCGTACTGGCTCCGCCAGTGCGCCGGGCCGCTTCCGGTGCTGGAGTTGCCGTTGGACCGTCCGCGCCCTGCGCGGCGGACGTACTCGAGCGCCCGGATCATCACGCGTCTGCCGCGGCCGCTCGTCGCGGAGCTGAAAGCCTCCTCCGCCCGCCAGCATTGCAGCCTCTTCTCGATCCTCCTCTCGGGGTTCTCACTGCTGCTCCACCGTCTGTCCGGCCAGGATGACGTCATCGTCGGGATTCCCGCTTCCGGACAGTCCATCGTCGGCCGGCAGGATCTGGTCGGCCACTGCGTCAACTTCCACCCCTTCCGGAGCCGCTTGAAGGGGATCGAGACAGTTGCCGCGTACCTGAAGTCGGCCCAGGCCACGGTCCTGGACGCCTACGAGCACCGCGACTTCACCTATGGAAGCCTCGCGAAGGACCTCGATCTGACCTGGGATGGAGAACGGCCTCCGCTCTTCTCCGTGCAGTTCCACATGGACCCCGGGCCGCTCCGCTCCGAGTTCGACGGGTTGGAGACGGTCGTCTCGTTCAACGCGCGGCGCTTCTATCTCTACGAGCTCGGCCTGAACGTGGTCGAGGCGGACGGCGAGCTGATCCTGCGTTGCGAGTTCAACACCGACCTCTTCGATCCGAAATCGGTTGATCGCTTCCTGGACGAGCTTCGGGGGATCTATCAGAGTCTCGCGGCGGGCGACAGCGGCGCGCTTCCATCGCTCCTTCCGCGCGCGGAATCGGGGGAGAGCGCCCGAACGGAGGCCGCTCCTGCGAAGCCGGGCGCCTCGCGGTTTCCGCTGACGGAGGGGCAGAAGGAAATCTGGGTCGGGACACAGATCCATGAGAAAGCTTCTCGCGCCTACAACGACTGTCAGGCGCTCCACCTGCGCGGCCCTCTCCGGGTCTCCGATCTGGAGCAGGCGGTCCAGGCCGTCGTCGACCGCCACGACGCATTGCGCACCACCTTCAGCGCCGACGGCGAGTTCCAGCAGGTCGCGCCGAGACTCCCGGCCGCTCTGGCGTTCAGCGACCTCTCCGGGCTCGGCGATGCGGAGCGCGAGACCCGTAAGAAGTCCCTTCTGACCGAGCTGGCCGAAACCCCGTTCGATCTCGTCGGCGGGCCGCTCACCCGCTTCCATCTCATCAGGCTCGGCGAGGAGCACCACGCCCTGGCGGTGGCGGTCCATCATCTGATCTGCGACGGGTACTCACTGGGCGTCCTCTTCGGCGAGCTGGGAGAGATCTACTCCCGGTCATCCCGCGGCGAAAGCGAGAAGCTGCCCGACGCGATGCAATACCGGGAGTACGCGGAATGGTTCATCCGTCAGGAGAAAGGGCCCGAGGGAGCCCGGGCGGAGCAGTACTGGCGCGAGGAGTTTGCGACGCTTCCTCCGATTTTGGAACTGCCCGTGGACCGACCGCGACCGGCGGCCAAGACCTACGCGGGAACTGACTTCGAGATTTCCGTGGACGAAACGCTCCTCAAGGCGCTGCAGCGGGCAGGGGCGAAGCAGGGCTGCACTCTTTTTATGACCCTCGCCGCGGGGCTGAGCTTGCTCCTCCATCGCCTCAGCGGAGAGGAGGAGGTCGTCGTCGGAATCCCTGCCGCGGGCCAGAATCTCGTGGGCGGAAAGAATCTCGTCGGGCACTGCGTCAATTTCCTTCCGTTGCGTTCGGGTGCTTCGCTCGGGATGACCGTTTCGGAGTTCCTCAAGGTCACGCGGCAAACGCTGCTGGACGCCTACGACCACCAGAACTACACGCTCGGGAGCCTCATCCAGAAGCTCTCTCTGCCGCGCGACTCGAGCCGGCTCTCCCTGGTCAACGTCAGCTTCAACCTGGACAAAGACGCCGCCGGGCCTCTCTTCCAGGGACTCGAGGTCTCCATCGAGCGGAACCCCCCGCGGTTCGTAAAGTTCGACTTGGCAGTCAACTTCATAGAGGCGAAAGGGAGCCTGCGCCTTCAGTGCCAGTACAACACCGATCTGCTCGAGGACTCCACCGTCCGCCGCTGGATGGGGCACCTGCTGGAGATCCTTCGAGGCTTCGCCGCCAATTCGGCCTGCGCGTTATGGGATCTCCCTCTCTTGACCGAAACGGAGCGGCGCCAGATTCTGATCGAGTGGAACGAGACATCGGCGCCTTACCCGCGAGAGAAGGGGGTCCACGAGCTCTTCGAGGAGCACGCGCGACGGGCGCCCGAAGCGGTGGCCTTGCTCTCCGAGGGAGAAGCGCTCACCTACTCCGAGCTCGACCGCCGCTCCAACCGCCTCGCGCGGTACCTGGTCAAGCGCGGCGTCCGGTCCGGTTCGCTCGTCGGAATTTGTCTCGAGCGTTCGCCACAAATGGTCGTGGCGTTGCTCGGAGTCCTGAAGGCTGGTGGCGCCTACGTGCCCCTCGACCCGGCCTATCCGAAGGAGCGGCTGCGCTTCATGCTGGAGGACACGGGTCTGGCGATCCTTTTGACGGAGGAGAGGCTTCGCGAATACCTTCCGGACGGCGCGGCGGAGATGATTTCTTTGGAATCCGACGGGGCCGCGATCGGCCGGGAGTCCGAGGAGAAGCTGGAGAGGAGGGCGGCGGGGGAGGACCTCGCTTATGTCATGTACACGTCCGGTTCTACGGGCGTGCCCAAAGGGGTTGAGGTACCTCACCGGGCCATCGTGCGCCTTCTGCATGGGATCAACTATGTTCGCCTCGATGCCAGCGAGACGCTGCTGCACTTATCGCCCATCTCCTTCGATGCTTCGACATTCGAGATCTGGGGGGCTTTGACTCATGGCGCCCGCTGCGTTCTCTTCACGGAAAGGATTCCGACCCCCCAGGCCTTACGCTCCGTGATCGAAAAGCAGAATGTCAGCACTTTGTGGCTGACGGCGTCTCTCTTCAACACGGTGATCGACGCGGACGCAGAGGCCCTCTCGGGTGTGCGGCAACTCTTGATCGGCGGAGAGGCGCTCTCGGCGGCTCATGTCCGGCGGGCGCTGGAGCGGTTGCCCTCCACGCAGATCATCAACGGCTACGGGCCCACGGAAAGCACGACCTTCACGTGCTGCTATCCGATCCCGAAGAATCTCGACAGCGTCCTCCTTTCGATTCCGATCGGGCGGCCCATCTCGAACACTCGGGTCTACCTGCTCGACTCCAACTTCCATCCGGTCCCGATCGGGGTGGCCGGCGAGCTTTTCATCGGCGGGGACGGTCTGGCGCGCGGGTATTGCAACCGGGCCGAGGCGACGGCGGAGAAGTTTCTCGCAAATCCGCTGTCTGAGTCGCTGGATTCACGACTCTATCGGACCGGAGACCTCGCCCGCTGGAAAACCGACGGCACGATTGAGTTCCACGGACGCACGGATGATCAGGTCAAGATCCGAGGGTTCCGCATCGAGCCGGCGGAAATCGAAGCGGCGCTGCGGAGGCATCCCGCCGTCGAGGAATGCGCCGTCGTTCCGCGCGAAGACGCGCCGGGTGGAAAACGCCTCGTTGCCTATGTCGTGGGTGCTCATGGAGAGGCTCCCGCCGCCGATACGTTACGTGTGTTCCTCAAGGAGAAGCTCCCGGAATACATGGTGCCGTCGCGCTTCGTGGCGCTCGAGGCCTTCCCCCGCACACCGAGCGGGAAGCTGGACCGGCGGTCTCTACCCGAACCCGACCTGTCGGTCGAGGAGGGCAGTTATTCGGCGCCTCGCGACTCCCTCGAGCTTCAGATCGTCCAAGCCTGGGAAGATCTGCTGCAGCGCCACCCCGTGGGGCTGTCGGACAACTTCTTCGATCTGGGCGGGCATTCTCTGCTCGCCGTCCGGCTCTTTGTCCGCATCGAGAAACTGACCGGCAGGAAACTGCCGTTGGCGACTCTCTTCCAGGCGCCGACCGTGGGCCAGCTCGCCTCTATCCTGCGCGAGGAAGGCTGGACCCCGCCTTGGTCGGCCCTCGTCGCGATCCAGCCGGGGGGATCCAAGCCGCCGCTCTTCTGCGTGCACGCCGTCGGCGGAAACGTGCTCACCTATCGGGACCTCTCGCGCCGGCTCGGGCCGGACCAGCCGGTCTATGGTCTCCAGGCAGTCGGTCTGGACGGCCGGCAGCCCCCTTACACGACCGTCGAGGATATGGCGGCCCACTACGTCCGCGAAGTGCGGACCCTCCAGCCGCGGGGTCCCTACCATCTGGCGGGCGCCTCTTCGGGCGGCACGCTGGCGTACGAGATGGCGCGGCAGCTCGTCGCCGACGGCGAAGAGGCGGGGCTCCTGGGCCTCTTCGACACGTTCGGTCCGGGCCACTCGCGCACGACGGACGCGGAGCCCGAATGGCTCCTCAAGCTGAGCGCCTGGCGCGCCCGAATCGACCTGCACGTGGGCAACTTCTTCGCCGCTCCGGCACCCGAGAAGTACCGGTACGTCAAAGAGAAGTCCCGCCGTCTGAAAAGGCGCATACGCGCCCGGCTACGGAAAGGGCGACTTCCGACGACATTCCAGAAAGTCGAGCTGTCCACGCGCCGCGCGCTGGGGACCTACGTTCCGCAGCCGTACCCGGGCAAGATCACGATGTTCCGGGCCAGCAAGCAGCCGATCTTCTTTCCCGCCGATCCAACCCTCGGCTGGCAGCGGGTCGCTCTGGGCGGAGTCGAGGTCCACGAGGTCCCGGGCCACCACGGAGCGATCGTTTACGAGCCCCGGGTGCGGTTTCTCGCGGAAAAGGTGCGTTACTGTCTGGATCTCGCGGCCTCCGCGTCGCAGTAGCGCCCACGGCCCCCGCTGTCCGGGCGGCGGCGGGAGGAAGAAGGACCGCCGAAGCGTGAGTTCAGCGCTGCGCTGATCCCTCGTGGAAAGAGCGTGAGCGACCGGATCCTCCGCGGGTGGGCGACCGCCGCCGACTATCCCGGGCGGCCCGGCCGGGATCGACCGGAGAGCGAATCCGTTGCCGGGGGCGGTGACCGGAACGGTTCGAAGCGTCACTCCCCGTAGATGACGCCGTCCGGAAGAACTCTCGGGCGGCCCAGACCGCACCGGACGGCGAGCTCTGCATGGGTGGGGAGATACCATCGCCAGCGTATCTTCTCCAGATAGACCAGGACGGCGCCGCTTCCGACCTCCGTGCAAAGCGGGGCGACTTCCTTTTCGAAGCGTGCATTCCGCTTCTTCGTGTTCGGGTGAATCTTTCGGGGAACGGGATTCACCGCCCGGCCCGTCAGGAAACGCAGTGCATCCGGCCCGTTCGAATACACGACCGTGCTCGGAGACAACGACTTGACGTGAGCGACGGTCTCCGATGACTTCCAGACCGGCGCCGTATACCCATACCCTTCGGACCGCACGCGCTCCGAGAGTGTCATGAAGCGTCCGGCGCGAAGAGAAACGACGAAAAGCAGCATTCCGGCGAGCGCCCACTTCAGGCTTCGCCAGCGGGCGAACCGGATCACCGTCCCGCCCAGCGCCGCAACGAGAATCAGAACGGCGGTGTTGAAGGGAGCGAGTATCCGGCGATCCACGGGCGTGTGGGCGTCGAGGAAAGTCACGGTCGCGATGACGAACGCCAGATAAAGGCCGGCGAAGAGGCCCCACATGGTCAGCAGCGCTCTCGGCTCTCGCGTCTCCTCGCCGCCGCGCGGCCAGGCCCGCCGCGCGAGCACGGGACCGGCGGCCAGCGCGGCGGCGAGAAGGAGCAAAAGGACGAGCTTGAACCGGCCGCCGATGGCGAGGGGCAGCCAGAAGTCGTGAATCGCTCGGACCGTGCGCGGAACCAGAGAAATCGGTGAGCCGCGAAATCCGATCTCGCGCTCCGCGGCGGTTCCTGCGGTCAGCAGGTTGCGCACAACCCACAGCG
This sequence comes from Thermoanaerobaculia bacterium, assembly GCA_046261875.1. GTDB lineage: Bacteria > Acidobacteriota > Thermoanaerobaculia > UBA5066 > Gp7-AA6 > JBHENW01. The sequence goes on from JBHENW010000011.1 coordinate 21,188, forward strand.
CGAACGGTGTCCCCCCGATCACGCCGAGAACGAAGAGGTCCCGTACCCGCCGGGAAACGCGATCGGGGCCGAAGGTCCAGATCGCGAGCAACATGGGAAACACCAGTGGGATCGCGGCGTATCGGGTCGTGAGAGCGAGCGCGAGAAAAACGCCCGAAGCGATCAGGAGCGCGGACCGGCCCTGCGACAGGTAGCGGGCCAGAAAGAGGACCGCGAGAAGAGAACAGCACAGGAAGAGCGGCTCGGAGAGGGCCGCGACGTGAAGCTCCAGAAGGTCTGGCGAGCTGGCGAAGAGGAGGGCTCCGGCGAAGGCGGCGGCGGGAAGCCTTCCGCCGCCCCGGTATGCCGTCAGGGACACGAGGAAGAGATTGGCCCCGAACAGAAGAGCGAGCAAGACGCGCGCGCCGACCAACGTGTCACCAAAGATCGCTCCGCCGGCGGCCAGCAGAATCGGGAAGGCCGGAGGATATCGGGTCATGGCTTCCCCCCGTGCGGAGAAACCGGAACCGGAGGCCAGGCTTTGCGCCGATTCGAGGTAGATCGTCGAGTCCGGGGTGACACCGGGCCCATGGGGGGTCGTTCCGACGATGATGAGGGCCGCCGACAGGGCGGCCGCAACCAGGACGAACGTCAGCCAGCTCTGCTTCAACCCCGCCCCATCCGTTCTTTCGCGGCGACGATGGCCGATTAACGGATCGCGGTCCTCTCGTGTCCGCAGCTGCGTCTCAAGTCTTCGTGCGAATCCTCGTGGGTGACACGCGCGAGCGGCCCGGGAAAAGAATCTCCGGGGCATGCGACCCGCGGCTTTCGTACTCCACGATCAGGTGCGAATCGCTCATCCGGTGGGGCGACTGAAGTTGAGGAGAATGAGGTCGGCGCGCCGTTTGACTCCGAATTTCGCCAGCAGGTTGGAGACGTGGAACTTCGCGGTGCGCTCGGACATCTTCAGATCGCGCGCGATCTCCTTGTTCGAAAGGTTGTCGAGCAGTCGCTCGAGGACTTCGCGCTCGCGGCGGGTCAGCTCCGGTGCGCTGTCGAGCAGACGAGCCGGAGGTGAGGCGGAGAGCACCGTCTTGACGAAGCTCGACAACAGGGACCGCGGAACCCAGTAACCTCCCGACGCGACTTCCCGCACCGCCCGGGCGAGCTGGGTCGAAACGTCGTCATAGGTGAGCAACCCTTTTGCGCCGATTCGGAGCAGAGGGAAGGTCGTGCTCTCCTCGAGGCTTTCGGCCATGACGAGCAGACGGGCCCGGGGGTGCCGCGCGAGGAGATCGCGGGCCAGAGCTTCCGTCACGGAGCGCCGCGGGTGCGCATCGATGAGGAAGATGGCGGAAGCCGTCTCGGCGCCCCGGCGGGCCTCTCCCTGGTCCGCGGCGTCGATTGTGAGGAACTTCACCCGCATCCCGCTTTCCTCGAGCTGGCGTTGCACCTCCATGCGCACGAGCGGGTGGAAGGAGTAGAAACAGACCTCGGTGCGCCGGGAGGGAGAAGGCCTTTGCACCGCGTCGAGGGTATTCGATCCCCGGCGAGTCGGCAAGCGTCCTGTACTCGCGGACAGGTCCGCGGTCAGGCCATGCCGCTGGTCCATTTCGGCCTCCCCGGCCAGTGTCTTTGCCGGCCCCGACCTCCTAGAATGAGCTCCACTTCTAAAAAGGAATACATGATGCCCTTACGGCTCCTCGGGAACCGATTTGCGTTCCCTGCATTCCTCGCCCTGATTCTTGTTCTTCCGTGGTCTCTGTCCGCGGCGGAGTTTTACGTTTCACCGAGCGGGCGTCCGGGGGGCAATGGCAGTGCGCAGAATCCGTGGGATCTGCGCACGGCTCTTGCCCATCCGGCGTCGGTGCGTCCGGGGGACACGATCTGGCTGCGCGGGGGGACCTATTCGGGCAGCTACGACAGCGTGCTGAGGGGCACGTCGGGCGCTCCCATCAAGGTTCGCCAGTATCCGGGTGAGCGGGCGACGCTTCAGGGCAACGAGCCGCGCGACGTCGCCACGCTGACCGTTCGAGGCGCTCATGCCTGGTACATGGGCTTCGAGATCACGAATACCGCTTCGCGTCGTTCATTTGGGCCCGGCAGCTCTGCCTCTCCCTTCGGCGACGGGCTTCTGACTCTCGGGGATCATCTGAAGCTCATCAATCTGGTGATTCACGACAACTCGCAGGGGGTTCAGTTCACCTCGCGCTCCCCCGACTCGGAGTTGTACGGATGCTTGATCTACTACAACGGCACGGTGGCTCCCGACCGTGGCCACGGCCATGCCATTTACACGCAGAACGAGACGGGGGCCAAGCGGATCGTGGACAACCTCATCTTCATGGGGTTTGCCGGAGGGATGCACATCTACGGGTCCTCGGTCGCCCAGCTGAACAATTTCGAGGTCCGGGGGAACACGTTTTTCCAGCAGGGCGAGCTACACGAGGGTACGAACAACTGGGTCATGGGGGGCACCACGGGCAACCCGGGCCTGACCAACCTGGTGTTCAGCGAGAACTACGGCTACAACTCGGGAAGGGGAAGCGGCGGCGGCAGCGTCGGCTTCTATTCTCCCTGCCGCAACGTCCTCGTCTCCGACAATTACATCGCCAGCCACACCCGAACATCCGTTCTCGCTCTGGGCGCCCACTGCGACCCGGCGCAGGTCCGGATAAGGGGCAACTTCCTCTACGGGCCCAGCGTCGGCTTTTCCTCGTCGAGCTTTCCCGACAACACCTATCTGCTCGGAACGACTCCTCCCACGGGCACGCGTGTTTTCGTACGGCCGAACCAGTACGAGCCGGGTCGGGCGAACATCACGGTTTTCAACTGGGGCCACAGGAATACCGTCGACGTGAGCGTGGGGAGCGTTCTGCCCGTGGGCGCCCGCTACGAGCTGCGCAACTCACAGGACTTCTTCGGCCCTCCGGTCCTCTCGGGAACCTACGACGGCAGGCCTCTCCGGGTGCCCATGTCGGGCCTGCGAACTGCCGCACCCCACGGCTGGCCCGCGCCACGGCCCACCGGCCCGGAATTCAACGCGTTCGTCTTGATGCCCGTAGCCGGCGCCGTGATCCCGCCCCCACCGTCCCCGACACCTCGGCCTCCCGGGACACCGAACCCAACGCCGACGCCGCCGCCGGGCGGTGGCCCGGCTCCGACGCCCACTCAGCCGAACGGTAACCCGGCTCCGACTCCGACGCCCCCGCCTAACGGCGGCCCGCAGCCGACGCAACCGCCCCTTTTTCCGACACAGCCCCCCTATCTCCCTCCTCCGGGAGCGACGACGCACGCGGTGACGGTCCCGCTTGCCGGACACGTCACGGGTGCGGGAGGCGTTCCGTTCGTCACCGACGTCCAAATCGAGAACCCGACGGACCAGGCGGTCTCCGCCCGGCTTCTCTTCTATCCAGCGGGCGCCGCCAGTCCCCTCCAGGCCAGCGTCAACCTCTCGCCCTGGCAGACCATCAACTTCTTCGACGTCGTCGGAAATCGCTTCGGATTGGTGAACACCATCGGGGCGCTCCGAATCGAAACGTCCGGCAGCCCGGCGGCCCCGCTCCGAATGACTTCCCGTACCTACGGACGCGTCGGGGAAGGCACCTTTGGTCAGGCGGTGTCGGGCCAGCTGGGCGGCGGGGAGACCTCCGATCCCCGATTCGTGACCGGCCTGGTCGTCTCACCCGACTTCCGGACCAACCTGGGCGTCGTCAACACGACTCCGGCGGCGCAGCGGTTCTCGATTGCCCTTTACGCGAGCAGCGGGGCGCGGCTCGGCGAGACCTCGCCGCCGGCCCTGGCGCCCGGAGCGCAGATGCAGTGGTCGCTCCCGGCGCTCTTCCCCGGCGCCGCCGGCAAGGGAATGACGGCCGAGATCCGTGCCGTGCCCGGCCACACGACGCCGCTCGCCTATGCGGGCGTCGTGGACAATCGGTCCGGCGACCCCACGTATCTGCCCGCTCTTGCTCCGAGCCGGGAGCTGCACCTGCCGGGAGTGGCGCGGGTGACGGGAGTCGGGCTCAACTTCTTCTCGAGCGACGTCTCCATATCCAACATGAGCGACGCGCCCGCCACCGTGCGGGTCGCCTTCATGGAGCGCGAGAAAGACAACTCGAGCGGGGCTCCGGAAGTGACGCTGACGCTCGGCCCGCGACAGACCCGGCAGATGGACGACGCGCTCGCCGATCTGTTCCGGGCGAACGAGACGTTTGGCGCTCTGCGCATCCAGGCGGACGCGGCCCCCGGGGTCCTCGCCTCCGGCCGGACTTCGACGGCATCCCCGACCACACCGGGCACGGTCGGCCAGCAAGTCGATCCGGTCACCTCGGCGGGTTTCCTCACACGCGGGTCGTTGCTGGGTCTCCGGGAGGACTTTTCGTACCGTTCCAACGTCGGTCTCTACAACCCCGGAAGGTCCCCCGTCTCCGTATTTCTGGGGTTGCGCCGGGCGGACGGCACCGCACTGAGCAACACCTGGGTGACGCTTCCACCGCAGGGCTTTCTCCAGAGAAACCTCGCCGTTCTCTTCCCGGGGACCGCGTTCCGCGCGGGGGAAATTCTGACCCTGGCGGTCGACGGCGGAGGCGCCCCCCTGTACGCGTTCGCCGTGGTTGTTGATAACATCTCGCAAGACCTGACTTTCTCTCCTGGTCTGAAGTGAAGCGGAGAACTGGGACGGGCGCCGCGGCGCCCTCGCGAGTGAAGCGGCCGCCCCGAGCGCCGTGTCTCACTCTTCGCGCTCCGGTTGCGTGAGGAAGGCTGAGCGGGTGGGCAGGCAGTCATCGAGGAGGCGTGCAGGTCGAGCGGGGGACGCGTCTGCGCGCCCTGCTGCGATCCTGCTCCTCGTGGCGGGCGTCTGCGTGGCGCTCGATTCCAATG
>JBHENW010000012.1:0-29275 GCA_046261875.1 Thermoanaerobaculia bacterium
CTGGCGCTCGAGCTCGAGGATGCTCGGGCCATCCTCGGGAACGGCGCGACGAACTGTGACTTCAGGGAGAGACGACACGCCCGGATCTTAAACCGGACGCGCGGGGTCAGCGGGCCGCGGCGATGCGCGCGAAATCGACGCGCGCGAGGAGCTTGAGCGCCTCGTCCCCGTCGACGTTGGCCCCCTGCCCGAGAACGAGCCGCGCGGGAGTCACGACCACGGTGACGAGCGTCGTGGGATTCACGTTCGAGCGGTCTGTGACGGCGAAGGCCGGGAGGCCCGCGACCTTCACCTCGCGCGCATCCACCTTCGGAGCTTTGCCCGCCTGCGTGACCGCGTCGCGCAGGGCGGCGAGGAGGTCTTTCCCGCTCCCGTAGTCCTGGACCACGATCCGGAACTGCTTGACGGAGGTCGTGCTCTCGATGCGCTGGAAGAAACGCGAGACCTCCGTGTAGATCCCCATCTCGTTCTCGTCGGTGTCCGGGAGGGGGTCGCGCGGCGCGGCGGCATAGCCCGGGAGCGTCGCCGGCAGACCCTCCTGGAGCGACAGCGGCCATGCCGCCTTGCCCGAAGCAGCTCCCATCCAGGTCGGCGCGCAGAGGAGCGCCGAGAGAGCCAAGACTGTGCAGCGCATGCGCTTTAGATTAGCGCAAACGTCAATTCATGCCCCCCTTTTCGCGGCACGATTCTTGATACCTCTCCTGCAGGTTCCAGGGTCGAGGTTTGCCCGACCGGCGGGATCAAAGGGAGTAACCATGAAAAGGCTCATGACGGCGGCGTTCGCGGTGACCCTGCTCGCGTGGGGCAACGGACTCGCCGCTCAGACCACACACACCGAATCGGAGACCAAACGCCGGGGGCCCGGCTCCAACGAGAAAGTCGAGACGGAGATCGTGTCCGGCCAGGTGAAGGAGTACGAGGCCGGCAAGGAGATCGAGATCGAGGGACCCGGAGGAAAGAACCACGAGTTCGATCTGGACGAGAACGCGCGGGTCGAGGGCTCGATCGTCGTCGGGCAGACGGCGACCGTGCATTACACGAAGGAGAACGGCAAGGAACGGGTCGTCGTGCTGGCCGCCGGAGCGCTGCGGGCCCCGATGGCGGGCGGGCACCCCGGACACGGCGCGCCCGCGGTCAAGCCCGGCGAGAAAGCCCGCATGGAGAGCACGACCGAGCGCACGGGCCCGGGGCGGAACATCAAGACGAAAAGGGAAGTCGTGGTCGGGACGGTCAAGGAGTACGAAGCGGGCAAGCAAATCGAGGTCGAGGGGCCGAGCGGCAAGAACCACGAGTTCGATCTCGACGAGCAGGTCCTCGTCAAGGGCGCCATCGTGAAGGGACAACAGGTCAAGGTCGAATACACGAAGATGGATGACGGAACGGAGCGCGTCGTCATCCTCGCTCCCATGGTGGGCACGAAACCCGATTCCAGGAAGGTGAAGGAGTGAAGGGGCGCGGGTCCGCGTCCCGCAGCGAAAGGAGCATCTCCATGAAGCGACTCATCACTCTGCTCGGGATCTCGGCGCTGGCGGCCGCGACGGCGCTCGCGCAATCGACGACGACCACGAATCAGACGACGACGACGGTGCAGTCCGACGGCACGGTGAAGACGGTCCAATACACGGGCGAGGTCGTCCGGTACGAGCCCGGAAAGACGATCGTGCTGCGGCAAGGAACGAGCCCGGCGGTGACCTACACGCTGGGGCCCTCGTTGACCGTGCCCGCGGAGGTCCAGGTCGGGCGCCGCGTGACGGTTTACACGGAGCCGGACCCTTCGGGGACGACCGTCGTCACGCGGGTCATCACGACGACATCTCCCGCGCCGGCGAGCGGCGCCCCGCAGGCGAGCGTCACGACGACGCGCGAGACGACCACGCAGAGCCCCCAGGCGGGCAGCACGACGACGACCACGACCAGGACCACGACCGTCACGGGCGAGGTCGTGCGCATCGAGCCCGGCCGTTCGATCCTCCTGCGGCAGCCGGACAGCAAGGTCATCACCTATACGCTGGCTCCGTCTCTCTCCATCCCGGCGGAAGTCCAGGCCGGCCGGAAGGTCACGATCTACACCGAGCCGAACGACGCGGGTTCCGTTCTCGTCACCCGTGTGACGACGGTCGCGCCGGAAGGGACGGCGGTGACGCGCGAGACCGTTTCGACCTCGGAGGGCTCGCAGACCGTGACGACCCGCTCCACGACGGTGGCGGGTGAAGTCGTGCGCTACGAGCCGGGCCAGACGATCGTGATCCGGCAGCCGGACACCCAGCTCGTCACCTACACGCTCTCTCCCTCGCTGCAGGCCCCGGAGGAGGTCGCCATCGGCCGCCGCGTGGTCATCACGACGCAGCCTTCGAGCTCGGGACCGGTGCTCGTCACGCACATCACGACCGAGTCCCAGGCCGGCGCCACGACCACGGAGACCGTCACCGAGAAGACGATGGAATCCGGCACGGGCGAGGCCCAGACGACCATCTACGGGACCATCAGCGCCTATGCGCCGGGCAAGACGATCACGATCGTCCAACCAAACAAGACGACGCTCACCTACGTGGTCGACGCGCAGTCGGAGCTTCCGGCCGATCTGGCCGTGGGCAAGAGCGTCACGATCCGCACGACGACCGTCACGGGGACCGAGCGTCCGGTCGTCCGCAAGGTGACCTACCGGACGACGACCCAGACGACGAAACAGAAGACGATCTCCTGACCGGAAGCCGATTTCCGTAAGCCGCAATCGATGAGCCCCGGCGCGAGCCGGGGCTTTTTCTTTCGGTCGGGGCTAAGCTCTCACTCGGATGGACGAGCTCTCGGCCGCGCGGATCCGGGTCTTCCTGAACGACCCGTCCGCACGGGGCGACGCGGCTCCCGTCCCATTCGAACCCCCGACGGACACCGGCGAGGGGCCGTGGGGATTCCGCGTCGAGGGCGCTTCGCCGCCGGCGCGCGAGTACGACCCGGACACGCCCGAATTCGTGCACTGGCAGCTCGCCGCCGCCCTCGAGCGCGGCCGCAAGCTCTGGGCCGCGCGTTTCCCGGCCGCCGGCACGTGGATCCCCGGCGCCATCCTTCCGGCGGTGCCCGTGGCCGGCGAAGACCTCAACGCGTATTACGACCGGCGCGCCCTGCGCTTCTTCCGGGGCCGCAACCCGGTGACGGACTCGCTCGTTCACTCCGCGGAGAGCCCCGACATCGCGGCGCACGAGCAGGGGCACGCGGTGCTCGACGCCGTGCGGCCCGACCTCTGGGACGCGCCGCACTTCGAGGTCGCCGCGTACCACGAGGCCTTCGGCGACCTCGCCTCGATCGGGATCGCGTTCGCGGAGCCCGCGCTCATCCGGGCCGTGCTCGAAGAGACCGGCGGCGCGCTGGCCGAGTCGAACCTCGTCTCGCGCGTCGCGGAAGAGCTGGGAGCGGCCGCGCGCGCCCGCTTCGGGCCCGGAGTCGCGCTGCCGGGCGCCCTGCGCGATGCCGTCAACGTCTTCACCTATTCCGATCCCGCCCTTCTTCCCTCATCGGCCCCCGCGGAGCAGCTCTCCGGCGAGCCCCACTCCTTTTGCCGCCTCTTCACCGGGGCTTGCTGGGACATCCTCGTGGCGCTCTACCTCGCGGACGGCGGCGGCCGGGGCAACGCGGCGCAGGACGGCGCAGCGCTCGGAGCGGCCGCCCGCGAGGTCGGACGGCTCCTTTCGGTCGCGACCGAGAGGGCGCCGATCGGCGCGCCCTTCTTCTCGCTCGTCGCCGGCGCCATGCTCGGCGCGTCGGCCGGAGACCGGGACGAGCGTGAGGCGATCCGATCCGTTTTCGAGCGTCGAGGCTTTTCGCCGGTGGAAGTCGCGATCCCTCCTCCGGAGCCCCAGCCCGAGACCGTGCGCGGCTCCGCCGCGGGAATTCCCGACGAGGTGCTCGCGCAGCTCGAGATGCTGCTCGGGCCGGTCCGCGAGGAAGAGATCCTGACCCGCCCGCCCGCCCGCAGCCGGATGCTTCGGGGGCGCCGCAAGCGCGACCTGCTCCTGTCCGGGCCGGAGTACGGCCCCGCCGACGGCGCCGCCGTCGAGCTCTCGGATGCGTTCGAGGTGCCTCTGCGACGCGACATCTATTTCGCCGCTGCGATCGCCTATCCGGCCGGCGAGGAAGAGGAGGAAGACGCCCGCGCATGGGTGCGCTTCCTCGCGAGGACCGGGCGGATCGCTTCGGAGCGCGACGACCCGCGCTTCATCTCGCTCGCGCGGAAAGGCCGCTCGCACCGGGTCGTCCTCGAGGAAGACGGCGTCCGGCGGCTGCGGCGCGCCTGGATCGCTTGAAGGAGGAGGAATGAGGACTCGCATGTCGGTCGTCGCCCCGTCTCTCTGTCTGCTGCTCCTCTGCGCCGCATGCGCGACGGCGCCTCGAGGCGAAGTCGCGGCGACCGGGCGGCCGGGGATCTCCCCGGCCGATCTCATCTCCTCGATCGCCGACGTCGCGGCGGGCCGCAACCCCGCGATGCGCGAGGCGGGCATCTACCTCAAGTCAGTCGAGTTCAACCTCCTCGTCGCGACGGAAGACGAGGTGGGCGGGAAGACGAAGATCGTGATCGTGGACGCGGAAGCCTCGCGCAAGTCGGAGATCTCCTTCCTCCAGACGTTCGTGCTCGAAGTTCCGCCGGCGCCGAGGAAAACGCTCGCCGGGGTCACCCTTCCGCAGGTCCGGTCGTTCGTGGAGACCGCGATGGAGGCGGCGCGTGACCTCGCCCTCGCTGCCGCGCGCGAAGGGCTCCCCCAGCGCCTCGACTCCGTCGAGCTCGTCGCCAAGATCGTCGTTTCACGCAAGGGCTCCGGCGGCATTTCCTTCTCGATCCCCGCGGTGGCCGGCGCGACGATCGGCGCGGGCCTGACCCGTTCGATCGAGGACACCAACACGATCAAGCTGGTGTTTCTGAGAGCGCCTTGAGGGGTCTCAGGATGACAGCAGTTCCCGCCAAATGAAAAAAGCGGCCCGCAGGCCGCTCTCTCATCGGGACTTCCCCGCTTACTTTTTCGAGCCGAGGATGGCGTCTTTCGCCTTCTTGGAAACGCGGAACTTCACGACGCGCTTGGCGGGGATCTTGATCTCTTCGCCCGTCGCCGGATTACGGCCCATGCGGGCCTTGCGATTGACGAGCACGAGCTTTCCGACTCCCGGAATCGTGAAGCTGTTCTTCGCTTCCTTGTAGGCGAGCGCCGTCAGGTCATCGAGGAACTGCGTCGCGACTCTCCGTGTAGTCTGTGTGGACTTGGAAAGGTGATCCGCGATCTGAGACTTCGACAGCGCCCGTCCGGAATCTTTTGCCATTCGCTTACCCCTTCTCGTGGAATCGCCCTCGCGGGCGTATCAAATTGGTTGGCTATTCTACTCACCCGCCCGCTCCGTCAAGCAAGAAAATCGAGCAGGAAAATCAGGGCTCTTTCACTCTGCAGCGCCGCCGTCCGCGCCGATGGACTAGACTCGCCCGGCTGGATCGACGGTTTCCACAGGCGGGTCCTTTGCGCATTTTGCGATCACTCCGCTCCATCTTCGGGCGGACGGACGCGAGCGACCGCGAGCGCCGGATCGGATTCCGCCGCGCGACCGCGCGACGCCCGACGCCCGCGATCGCGGCGGCGGTGGCCGCCTGCGCCGCGCTCGCCTCGTGCCGGGACTCCTCCGCCGAGCTTGCCCGCCGCATCCTCGATCGGTACCGCACGGCGGCGGCGGTCAAGCCCCTGCCGGTCTCGGGGGTCATCCAGCTCCGCCTCTCCTCGCTCGGCTCCGCCTCGGATCCCGCCGAGGGCCGGACGGAGATCGCCTGGGAGAACGACCGGTATCGCGAGACCGTCAGCTCGGCGGGGGTCACGACGATCCGCGGTATCCAGGGAGGAAAGGCCTTTCTCACCGACGAGGACGGCGTCACCCGGGTCGGCTCGGAGCCCATGCTGCGTGAGCTGCTGACCCGCGCCTACTTCTGGAGGCGCGGTTACCTCTTCGAGGACCGGATGCAAGCGAAGCTCCGCCTCGGTCCCGCGGAGGAGGGCACGGTATCGGTCGATCTCCACCCGCACGGGGGCAATCCGCTGCGGCTGAAGTTCCGCCGCTCCGACGGCCGTCTCGCGGCCGCCGTCTCACCCCGATTTCACCTCGAGTTCGGCGCCGCGGCCTCGTTTCGGGACGAGTCCGTGCCGAAGGCACCCGTCGGGGCCGAAGTGGCGCGGGTGGACCTCCCCACCGGCATCCTGCCGGACCCTGAGGTCGGCGGGAGCCGGGCCGAGTTCCCCGCGTCGGAAGGCGCCGCGCTCGGAGGAGGGAGCGGGACGCCGGTCCTTTCGGGCCTCATCGACGGGCTCCCGGTCCGCGTGGCCCTCGACGCGGGGGCCGACGGTCCGCTCCGGATCTCGCCGGAGGTGGCGCAACGGCTCGGCCTCGCCTTCCGGCGCGACGTCTTCGGGCGGGACCTCGCCCGGAATGTCCGGCTGGAGCTTCCCGGGCTCACGCAGCCGTCGCTCACGGCCGAGAGAGCACGGCAGATTCGGGAGGGCGCGGACGCCGCAGTCGGCGCCGCGGTCTTCCGGGACGCGGTCGTGGAGCTCGACCCGAAGGGCGGGAAGCTCCGCTTCCACGACCCGGAGAAGTGGGTCGTGCCGGAGAACCTGAGCCGGATCATCGTGGACGACGACGGCAACCGTCCGGTGGCCACGCTCTTCCGCGAAGGAGAACAGGTCCGGGTGACGATCGGCGCGGAGACGGGAAGGGCCGATCTCGTGCTCGCGCCCGCGGCCGCCCGGCGCGTGGAGATCCCCGAGAAGGCCACGGCGGCGACCGGGTTCCGGTGGAGCGGCCTCGAGCTGGATTCGCTCCCCCTTCGGATCGATCCGGAGCAATTCTTCCCCGACTGGGGGGACGACGGCCGTATGGGGTGGAAGGTCCTCCGGCGGTTTCGCATGTTCCTGGACATGCCGCACCGCTGGGTCTATCTCACTCCGGCGATCTGAGCGCCCGCCGAGCGGTAGGCACGCCTTTCGCATTTGCCCGCGCCCGGAGGACATCCATGCTCAAGCTCGCTCTCGTAACGCTGCTGATCGGACTCGCGGCCGCGGTGGTGGGATTCAGCGGGATGGCCGGTTCTCAGCCCGCCTTTGCTCAGTTTCTGGCCCTGCTCTTCCTGGCACTTTCCGGGATCTTTCTGATCCTCGGCTCCCCCGGCGCCCGCAGCGCGCTATAGGCTAAGCCTAATCCAAGCGGAAGGACGGCGCCTCTCAGGCTCCACCGAAAGGAGGAATCGCGGGCGGAAGACCATCGCCAAGGTTCAGGGCATCCTTTTCTTGATCCTGACGATCGGCGGATTCATGGACCCTAACTTCTCGGAATGCACCACACGATGATTCATCGGGTCGTCCACTTATTGACGGCAGGCGTTGCGCTCTATCTCGGGTTCGCCGGGACCGAGGACTACGCCCGGAAGTTCAACGTCGCGGGCGGCGTCGTTTATCTTCTTCTCGTCCTCCTGGGTTTCCTCGCACCCGGCATCCTGGCCGGCGTCATCGGGCATCCGGGGCCCGTCACGGCCGGAGACCTGATGCGCGACAACATCGTGCACATCATACTCATGGTCATTTTCTTCCTCGGGGCGATGAGGCGCCCGGCCGCCGTGACCACGGCAGCGCGGTAAGCGGAAAACTCGGGATTCATTGTCGAGGGGGCGGCAGGGGCGCCCCCCGTCATTTCAGCTCTGCTGTCCCCTTCGGCTGACGGCCAACGGCTAACAGCTGAAGCTGATCAGCCCTGCCGGTCGGCGGTTTCCCGCTCTTCGGGCGCGATCGGGCTGTCGCAGGAGGCGCAGAGCACCACCTTCCACGGCAGCAGACGCGCGGCGTCCAGGCAAAGCACCGCCGCGCAGCGGGGGCACTCCAGCTCGATGGTGTCCTCGATCAAGGCGCGCAACTTGTCGGGCGAGCCGCGGCGCGCCAGCCCGGCCCGATGAGGATGCTCGAACGGAACCACGTTGTCTCGGTTCACAGTCGTTCCTCCTGTCGGAAGCGCTCGAAAGCGGAAGAAGGCTCGGCGGCGGAGGAACGCCGGTCCCGGACCTTCCGTGCCTTTTCGAGCGCGAGAAGCGTTCCGGAGAGGAGCAGGGAGATGGCTCCCGCGCCGGTCAGCACGGCGACCGGAATGCGGATGACCGCCGGGGCGCGGGACATGCCGCTCGTCCCCATCAGGAGCCCCCCCGAGAAAAGGCAGGCGACGGAAAAGCGCAGGAGTCGGCGCGGGATCTCTTCGGCCGGGCGGGTCGGCTGAGACCAGACCAGGCGCAAAGAGGTCCGCCGCGGAAACGTGGGGCCGGAGGGCCCTGAAGACCGTCTCATCGGTGCCTTCGGAGTGAGATCGATCAAGAATCTGCCCTCCGAAACGGCTGCGGAGCGCGGGCGCTATGCCCGAGCCCCTCTGTCAACCTGCTCATTTTAGTTCCAAGGCCTCGCAGAGGCAATGATTTACTGCGCGGTCATGATGCTTGGACGAATCGCCGTCGCCTCCTCTCTTCTCTTCGCCGCCGCCTCCGCGCCGCCTCGCGGGTTCTTTGCCGAGCGCGCGGCGGCGCAACGGGCGCTCGAGCAACGGTATCGGTCGCTTCCCGATCCGGCGGCGATGCGCGATGCCATGCGGACCCTCGCGGCCGAGCCGCACCATCTCGGATCCGCTCAGGGAGAGAAGAACGCCCGCTGGATCCTCGACCGGTTCCGGGAATGGGGCCTCGACGCATCCATCGAGACCTTCCACGTCCTCTTCCCGACGCCGAAGGAGCGCCTCGTCGAGATGCTCGAGCCGGTCCGGTTCCGGGCGACGCTGGCCGAGCCGGCCCTCCCGGAAGACCCGACCTCGGGCCAGACGGACCGGCAGCTCCCGACATACAACGCGTACTCGATCGACGGGGACGTCACGGCGCCCCTCGTCTACGTGAACTACGGGGTGCCGGCCGATTACGAGCGCCTGGAGAAGCTCGGCGTGGACGTGCGGGGCAAGATCGTCATCGCCCGCTACGGCGCGAGCTGGCGCGGAATCAAGCCGAAGGTCGCGGCGGAGAAGGGCGCCGTCGGCTGCCTCATCTACTCCGACCCGAGGAACGATGGCTACTTCGAGGGGGACGTCTATCCCCGCGGCCCGTTCCGGTCGAGCGGAGGAGTCCAGCGCGGGAGCGTGAAGGACATGGCGGTCCACCCCGGTGACGCTCTGACGCCGGGCGTCGGCGCGACGAAGGACGCGAAGCGGCTCGACCGCAAGGACGTGGCGGTCCTGACGAAGATCCCGGTCCTGCCGATCTCCTACGGCGACGCGCAGCCCCTTCTCGCCGCCCTGGAGGGCCCGGTCGCGCCCCCGGAGTGGCGCGGCGCGCTCCCGATCACGTACCACATCGGCCCCGGTCCCGCCCGAGTCCACCTCAAGGTTGCGTTCGACTGGAAGATCGTCCCGCTGCACAACGTCATCGGCCGCATCCCCGGCTCGCGCCATCCGGACGAGTGGGTCATCCACGGCAACCACCACGACGCCTGGGTCAACGGCGCCGAGGACCCGATCAGCGGCCTCGTCGCGCTACTCGAGGAGGCGCGTGCGCTCGGGACGCTCCGCCGGGGCGGTTGGAAGCCGCGCCGCACGATCGTGCTGGCGGCCTGGGACGGGGAGGAGCAGGGTCTCATCGGCTCCACGGAATGGGTCGAGCTCCATGCCGACGAGCTGCGCCGCAAGGCCGTCGCGTACATCAACACGGACTCCAACGGCCGCGGTTTCCTCAATGCCGGCGGGTCCCACTCCCTGGAAAGCCTCGTCAACGAGGTCGCGAAGGAGATCGAGGATCCGCAGAAGAAGATCTCGATCTGGGAGCGCATGCGCCTCAAGAAGATCGCCGACGCAGGGACCCACGAGGACCGGCGCAAGATCCGCGACCGGGGCGACGTCGCGATCGAAGCCCTCGGTTCCGGGTCGGATTTCACGCCTTTCCTGCAGCACCTCGGCATCGCTTCGCTCAACCTGGGGTTCGGCGGCGAGGACGACGGCGGCATCTACCACTCCATCTACGACGACGTGACCTGGTACTCCCGTTTCTCCGACACGGACCACGCGTACGGCCGCGCCCTGGCGCAGCTCACCGGCACGTTGCTCCTCCGGCTCTCGGAAGCGGATCTGCTCCCCTTCGAGTTCCGGAGGCTCTCGGAGACGGTCGGCGTGTACGTCAAGGAGGTCTCCGACCTCGCGCGCGACAAGCGGGAGTCGGCGGAGGAGAGCGCGCGCCAGTCGACCGAACGGATGGCCTGGGCGGTCGCGGATCCGAAGAAGCCCTTCCATGCCCCCGCGCCGGACCCGCCGGTCCCGCACTTCGACCTCTCGGAGGTCGAGAACGCCGCGGGCGCCCTGGCGCGCGCGGCCGCCGATTACGAACACGCCGTGGAAGACGCCGCCGCGCGGCGGCCGCCGGAAAACCGGCTCGCCGAAGCGAACCGGATCCTCCTGTCCGTCGAGCGCGCCCTGACGCGGCCCGAAGGCCTTCCCCGGCGAGAGTGGTTCAAGCACCACGTCTATGCCCCGGGGCTCTACACGGGCTACGCGGTCAAGACGCTCCCGTCGGTCCGGGAGGCGATCGAAGAAAAGCGGTTCGACGAGGTCAACCGCGAGGCCGAGCGGGTCGCCGCCGTGCTGGAAAACGCCGCGTCGGAGATCACGAAGGCCGCGCGCCTGCTCGCCCCGCCGCGGCCGGCGGCCGCGACTCCGACGCTGCGATAGAAGGTGTCGCGCAGCGAGTCCCGGCGCGCGTTCTTCGCCAAGACCGCCCTCGGCGCCGCGGGCGTCCTGGCGGCGCCCTTCGCGCTCATCGGGGCCTCGGCTTCGCGCCGCGTCTCCCCCGCGCGGCCGGTCACGCGCCGCAACCTCGCCGGGCTGCGCCCGGACGCCCCGGAGGTGCGGCGGCTGCGCGACGCGATCCGTCTCGTCCAGCGCGCGGGCGGTCCGCGCGGCTGGCCGGCGCTCGCGAAAGTCCACGCGGATGCCTGCGCGGCGGGAGCCCATGGCAGCGCTCTGTTCCTTCCGTGGCATCGGGCGTACCTTCAGGGCGTCGAGAAGGAGTTCCAGAGGGTCACCGGCAGCGCCGCTCTCGCGATCCCCTACTGGGACTGGACGCGGGACCGTTCGATCCCCGTTCACTTCGCCGCGCCCGGGGCGCTGCGCGACGCGACCCGGCGCGCCGGCCCGGAAGAAGAGCTTCCGCCCGACTTCGTGGACGTCGGCTCGGCCTTGCGGGCGAGCGGGTTCGAAGCCCTCGGCGGGGCGCCCGACCCGGACTCGTCGGACTTCCCGGCGATCGGGCTGCTCGAAGCCACCGGGGCGGGCAACGTCCGCCACTGGGTCGGCGGGCGATTCGCGGACTGCGCGAGCGCGGCTCTCGATCCGCTCTACCTCGCCTACTGGGCCAACCTCGACCGGCTTTGGGAGGCCTGGCGGGCGGCCGCTCCGGAGCGCTCGGCGGTCCCGTCGGAATGGGAGAAAGGCGCGCTGGAGCTCCCGGAACCTTCCGGGAAAACGGCGCGCTTCGCCTGGCGGAGCCTCTTCGACTCGGCGGGCCTCGGGTACCGCTACGACGACCTGGAGTTTTCCGTTTCGCCGCGCAACGAGCCGTCGCCCGCCGGCGCGCGCCGCGCGGTGTTGCGCTCCGACCGGTCGCAGCTTCCCGCCCTGCCGGCGACGTTTCGTCTCTTCCTGAACAACCGCAACGCCGTCCCGGCGACGAAGCCCGAAGGATCCACCTATGCCGGCACCTTCACGCTCTTTCCGGGAGAGGGAAAACAGGGGCCGGAGGTTGCGATCCCGCTCGAGGTCAGCGCGGAGATGGGACACCGCATCGCGGTCCAGGCGACGGTCTCCGTGACGCTCATCCCGCTGTCCGTTCCCGGCCGGCCGAAGCCGCCTCAGTCCATCCGGCTCCAGAGCCCCCGCATCATCGCCGTCGCCTAGTTGTATCCTCGCGGCACTTGCACCTGACACCGGGGACCCGGCTGGGCCCTACCAGATCGAATCGGCGCTCGGCGCGGGCGCCAGTGTCGGAGGGGAAGGGGACGCGCAGCTGAGGGAGGTCGCGCTCTTCTCGCTCGCATCGCGGCAGTTCGAGCGGCTCTCGCGGACGGAGGTCGTTCCGATCCTGCAGACCTTCCGCTCGCCGAAATTCCTCGACGACAGGCGCCTCGTCTACGAGAGCGACCGAGGCGTCGAGCTCTCCCACCTCTCCAACCGCAAGAACCAGACGATTCTGACGGCACCCACCGGAACGACCATGCAGGAGTCCGTCGTGTCGCGCGATCGGCGGTGGCTCTACGTCCTGCGGAACACGGACGAGGGGGACATCTGGCAGATGGAGATGCGCGCGCCCTAGAGGCCTCTCATCCTCGAATAGAACTCGTCGTCCGTATAGCGGCCCTGCGCGACGGCGACGGTGCCGTCGCAGCGCGCCGTGAGCTCGTCCCTGCCGTCGAAGATCTCCGCCGCAGCAAAAGTCAGGTTGGTCCCGGAGCGCAGCAGGCGGCCCTCGACGGCGACCCGGTCTCCGCGCGTAGGCTTCAAGAAGGTCATCGCGAGCGTCACGGTGGCCGAGCGCCCCTCGGGGCGCGAGAGCCAGCCCACGGTGCCGATCGCCAGGTCGAAGAGGCTCGCGAGCACGGCGCCGTTGACCGCGTCGGTCCCCATGCCGCCGCGGTGAAACGGCTGTACGGGATCCACGACCGCGCGCACCCGGTCCACGCGCGTGAAATCGAGGCGCACGCCGAGCCTCTGCATCGGCGGCGAGGCGTTCCACGTCTGCGCCATGGCGCGAAGCTTTTCGAGCGTCCCGTACGCCTCGGAGAACGGGCGTTCGGGATCGCTCATCGCAACAGGATGCGGCGCACCAGCGGGATCGGGAGGGCGCCCTGCGCGACGAAGGCGTCGTGGAACTCGCGCAGCGAAGCGTTCTTCGCGCGGCGGTATTCGTCGCGCAGCACGTAGATCTCGAGCTTCCCCAGCGTGTAGTAGAGGTACGTCGGGTTGTACGCCCCGCGGCGCGATTCCTCGAAGGCGTTCGCCGGTTCCTGGAACGCCTTCTCCTCGAAGAGCTTCGCGCCCTGCTCCACGGTCCACCCGGCCGTGTGCAGCTTGATGCCGACGACGTAGCGTACGTCGCGCAACAGGGCTTCCTGGAGCTGGGCGAGGCGGTAGCGGGGATCCTCGCCCCCGAACCCCTCCTCGATCATCATCTGCTCGGCGTAATGCGCCCAGCCTTCGGCGTTGGTTCCGCAGGCGATCAATTTGCGGGCCTTCGTGGGGAAGCGCGGCGCGTAGAGAAACTGCAGGTAATGGCCGGGATACGCCTCGTGGACGTTGATGATCGCCACGACCCACGGGTTGAAGAGCCGGAGATGCTCCTCCTTGTGCTTGGCGTCCCATTCCGTCTCGACGGGAGTGACGTAGTAAAAGGCCTCCGTCGCCTGCGTCTCGAAGGGGCCCGGCGTGTCCATGGAGGCGAACCCGCCTGAGCGCGCGTACGGCGGAGTCTCGGCGATCCGTACCCGCACCTCGGAAGGGACCGTGACGATCTGACGCTCGATCAGGAACTTCCGCGCGTCTTCGACCGAGCTCGAGACGGCCGGAACCAGCTGGTCCGGCGTGGGGTGCGTATCCGAAAGCGCCTGCATGACCTGCGCGGGCGTCCGGTTCGAGTCGATCTTCTTCGCCGTCTCCACGAAGGCCGCGTAATCCTTCGCCAGCTGCGCCTCCCCTTTCGCGAGGAGGTCGGCCAGCGGCATCTCGACCATGTCGTCGTACTTCAGCTTGGCGAGGAAGTTGGCTTCGCCGATCGCGTACTGTCCGCGCGACCGCGGCAAGAGGTCCTTCTCAAGCCAGGCGCCGAAGTCGCGCGCGGCCGCGATGACCGCGGCGTTCGCTTCGGTGAACTGTCGCAGGAGGGCGGCATCCGAGCCCGCGGCGATCTTCGCCCAGGCGGCCACGGAGCCTTCGAAGAAGCCGGCCGAGCCTTTCGTCATGCGGATCGCCAGGTCGGTGAACTCCTTCGGCGGGTTCCGGACGTTGGCCCGGGCGGCGGCATAGAGCGCCGGCACCTGGCGCATCCGGGCGATCGCCGAGCGCAGCCGCTTGTCCGCGGGCGCGAACTCGCGCTTCATCAGGCCGTCCACGGCGCCGCCCGGCACGAACGCGTAGAACATCGGGTTGACCTCGTAGACGCGCAGCGTCTCGAGATCGAGCAGGTCGCCCCGGATCTGTCCTTCGATCGCCTCGGCATCGATCGCGTCGTCCCTCGAGAGGCGGGAAGAGTCGAAAGCCTCGAGCCGCGAAAGAAACGCTTTCAGCTCCGCCACCCGGGCGGCAATGCGCTCGCGCGAACGGTCCTCGAGCTTCTCGTCGTGCTCGTGGATGCCCGTGGACGTCGCGTTCGAGGGCTCGAAGGCGAACTTAGCGGCGAAGTAGTCGTCCACGAACCGCGCGAAGCCCGCGTCGCCGGCCGCCGGCGCGGCCGCCGGAGGCATCGGCGCGCCCGAGGGAGAAGCGGGCGGCGAAGCGGGGGCGCAGGCCGCGGCCACGGCGCAGATCACGGCGAGAAAAAGCAGCGTCTTCATGGGCGCGAAGGCTAGCATGCGGGCATTCGTCCGTTCGCGGAGGCCGCCCGGCTCCGCGCGGGCCCCGCTCACCGCGAGAGCGTCCGGACTCCGCCGCCCGGGCTCGAGGATCCCAGCTCTTCGCAGAGCCTGCGATAACCCTCCCGCTCGGTCCGCAGCGCATCGAGCAGGAGGCCGAACTCCGGCTCTCCGGCAAGCGGCTCCAGGAAAGGGTCGCGCGCGAAGAAATCCACGCACGGAAATCCGTTGCGGGCGGAGTCCGTCAGCCATTCCAGGGAAGTCTTCGTGTCCCCGAGGAGCGCGTGGACGCAGGCCACGTCGTACTGCGCGTGGTGATAGTGCCCGAAGGCCTTCCGATTCTTGACGATGAGATCCACCTGGTTCAGCGCGCGGGTCCCGTCCCCTTCCCGGGCGGCGACCAGCGCGCGCAGCGAGTGGAACAGGACGTCGCCGGGGAACCGGCGCGCCGCGCGCTCCATTACGCGTGAGGCGTCCGCGCTTTCGCCGAGGTGCAGGTGGCACATGGCGAGCTGGTAGGGCGCCCACGCCGAGCCGGCTCGGGGCACGATCTCTTCTGTGAGCGCGCGGGCCTCGCCGTAGAGGCCGCGGAGGTACAGGCTGAGCCCCCGGTGGAGCTCGGCGAACTGGTCTTCGGGGTTGATCGCGAGGGCGCGCTCGAAGCCCGCCGTGGCCTCTTCCTGGAGCGAGACGTGGAGCATGACCATCGCCGCATGGTGATGCGCTTCCACGAGGTTCGGGCGCCCGGCGACGGCCGTCAGGAACTCCCGCAGGGCGTCACCGTGGGCGAAGCCGCTGCGGGGATTCCAGAGCAAACGGCCTCGAAGATAGCGCCCTTCCGGCATCTCGGGATCCAGAGCGAGCGCCCGGGCGCAGAGCGCCTGCGCCCGGTCGTACCAGTCACCCTCCGGGTCGAAGCTGAAGCTCATCCGAGCGTAGGCGTCCGCCAGCGCGACGATCCCGAGGGCGGATCCGGGGTCGGCCTCCCGGGCCTGTTCGAGGACCTCGATGGCGGCATTCAGGTCGCCCAGGTTCGTGTCGGCGAAGAGGAGGTAGCGGCCCTTGAGGTAGAGCTCGTACGCACGGCCGCCGGGCCGCGGCGCCTTCGCAATCCGCCGCTCGTCGCCGGGTGAGAGCTCGATCTCGAGCGCTTCCGCGATGCGCCGCGAGACCTCGTCCTGCATCTGGAAGATGTCGTCCAGGGTCGTGTCGATCTTGGCGCCCCAGAGGGACTTGCCTCCCTCGGTCGCGACAAGCTGCACGGTGACCCGCAATCGCGACCCGGACCGCTGGAAGCTGCCGTCCGCGACCGCATCCACGCCGAGCTCCCGCCCGGCCTGCTGCGGGTCGAGGGCGGAGTCCTGATACTTCAGGACCGCGGCCGTGGGCCGGACGACGAGGGAGTGCACGAGGGCGAGCTCCGTGATCGTGGCGTCCGCGAGACCGACGCCCAGGTGCGCGTTCTGGGGATCGCGGGCGAGGTCCTTGAACGGGAGCACGGCCACGGATCTCCGGCGCTCTTCCGCCCGCTCCGCAGCCTCCGGCGGCGCCGGCGCGACCCCGCCGAGCGCTTCGAGAACGAACACGAGATCGCGGGCGTCCTGCATCCGCTCACCGGGGTCCTTGGCGAGGCAGCGCCGCAGGATCTTCGCGACGCCCGCGGGCAGCCCGTCCGCCGCCGACGCGAGGTCCGGAGGCTCGTCCTGGAGGATCGCGGTCATCGTCTCGATGGCCGACTCCCCGCGAAAGGCGCGGCGCCCCGCCAGCATCTCGTAGAGGACGGCGCCCAGCGCGAAGATGTCGGAGCGGTTATCCGTTGCCTGTCCGCGCACCTGCTCGGGGGACATGTAGCCCACCGTCCCCAGGACCACGCCGGGCTCTGTCGGGGTGATCGTGGGGGCGCGGGACGCGAGCGCGTCCCCAGCCGGGTGGCGCAGCTTCGCGAGCCCGAAGTCGAGAATCTTCACGCGTCCGTCGCGCGTGAGGAAGACGTTTTCGGGCTTCAGGTCGCGGTGCACGATGCCCTGCGCGTGCGCCGCGGCGAGGCCGCGCGCGATCTCGATCGCGAGCTCGAGGGCGCGCCCGGGAGGAAGGCCGCCGCGCGACATCCGTTCCCGGAGCGTCTCGCCTTCGAGGAGCTCCGAGACGACGTACGGGGCGGCGTCTTCCGTCCCGACGTCGTGGATCGTCAGGATGTTCGGGTGGTTGAGCGCGGAGGCGGCGCGGGCCTCCTGCTCGAACCGACGCAGGCGGTCCTTGTCCGCCGTCACTCCCGCCGGGAGGACCTTGACGGCAACGTGGCGGCCGAGCCGTGTGTCGCGTGCGCGGTACACCTCGCCCATGCCGCCGGCCCCGAGGGGGGAGACCACCTCGTAAGGGCCGAGGCGCGTGCCGGGAGTCAGCATGTCGTCACTGGAAGTTCGACATCACCCAGATGTCGCCCCCCTGAGGACGGAACCGGTCGAAGAGGAGCCAGCCGCCGTCGGGCGACCAGACCGGGTAATCGATCCGCACGCCCGGGTCCTCGAACTCGAAGACGCGCCGGGGGGCGCCCCCGTCGAGCGGCGAGACCCAGACCGTCTTGTGGCCCACGACGTCGATGACCCGCCGGTGGTCGGGGGAAAAGGAGAGGTGCGAGCCGCCCGCGATCTGCGCCACCTTTTCGGGCTCTCCGCCGGCGACCGGCACCCTCATCGTCTGCGGATTCCCGCCACAGATGCACCGGAAGTAGAGGAAGCGGGAATCCGGCGTCCACCGCACGAAATGGCCCCCCGCCGCGCCGGCGTCGGTCAGCTGGCGAGGCTCGCGGCCCTCCGCCCTCATGACCCAGAGCTCCATCCGCCCGCCTTCGTCCGACTGATAGCCGATCCACCGGCCGTCCGGCGAGACGGAGGGGTTCACGTCGGTCGCCCGGCCGCGCGTGAGCTGCGTCGTGGCGCCGGAGGAGACGTCGGCGGCCCAGATGTCCGCGTTGCCCGACCGGGAAGAGAAGAAGACGACTCGCTTCCCTTCCGGAGACCAGAAAGGCTGAAAGTCTCCGCCGGGACCGCGGGTAAGCTGCCGGGTCGTTCCGTCGGCGATGCGATGGATCCAGATGTTCATCTCGCCGGCCCGGTCCGAGTTGAACGCGATCTCCTCGCCCGATGGCGACCACGAGCCGCGGCTGTCCTCGCGCGTCGTGGCAATGAGCTCTTCGGGCGGTCCGGCCGGGTCGCCGGTCTGAGGGGACAGGGGCATGCGCCAGATGTTCGCGTTCTGCTTCAGGATCGAGAAGGCGAGCTTCCTCCCGTCGGGCGACACCGCCACGTCGAGGTCCTGCCCCGCGCCGGCCGTGACCTGTTCGGGCCGGCCCGTCGGTCGGCCGTCCTCCGCAACCGGGATCTTCCAGAGGTTCAGGCCGCCGCTGCGCGGGGATGAGAAGAAGATGAACCGGCCGTCCGGAGCCCACGTCGGGCTGACGTCCTGGAAGAGGTCGTTGGTCACCCACTCGAGCTCGTGCGACGCGAGCTCCGCCGTGCGCACGTCGAAGCGCGTGCGATCGATGTTCTGGAACACGACGTACCGGCCTTCGGGCGACCAGCGGGGCCGGACGTGCTCGACTGCTTCGGAAGAGTCGGAGGTGAGCTGGAGCGGATTGCGTCCCTCCGAATCGGTCACCCAGATGCGGCGCGAGCCCGCCCAGGCCGCATCGACGGCGATGCGCCGCCCGTCGGGAGAGTACGAGGGATGGAAAGCGTTCCGGATGAGCCGCCGCTCCCGGCCGGAACCGTCGCGCGCCCAGACGTCGGCGGCTCCGGAGTACGCCCCGAAGACGTCGGCGGGCTCGAGCCGCCGGCGGGTCTCCCCCGCCCGCACGAAGAGGAGCGTCTTGCCATCGGGAGACCATGCGGGCTGGACCTCGTCGAAATCCCCGGCGGTGAGCGCGGTGTCGGCGCCCCCGGCGCCGGCCGCGGGCTGCACGAAGATCTTCCGGATCCCGTCTCGCTCAGCGGAGTACGCCAGACGGCCGTCCGGCGACCAGGCGGGAAACTCCTCGACGCTCTCCGCGAACGTCGCCTGGGCCAGTTGCGGCGCGGCGCCGCTTCGCGGCGTCGAAGCGCCGCGTCCGCGCGACAACCAGAGGACGGCGCCCAGGCCCAGAAGCAGTAGTCCCGCGGCGGCGGCGACGAGCGGAGTCCGGCGCGGGCGGGCTGGGGCGCGCCGGCTCGAAAGAGCTTCCTCCACCTCCAAGCGCGCGTCGCCCGCGTCGCGGAGCCGCCGGCCGAGGTCCTTCTCGAGCGCGCGGGCGAGGAGGTGCCGCACCCCAGAGGGGGTCCGCCGGGGCAGGAGGTCCCAGCGTGGCTCGTTCTGGAGAACTGCCGCGAGGACGTCTGAGACGCTCCCGCCGTCGAAGGCGCGCTGCCCGGCGAGCATCTCGAAGAGGACGCAGCCGAAGGACCAGAGGTCCGTCCGCTTGTCGAGGGGCTGCCCGCGCGCCTGTTCCGGGCTCATGTAGGCGGGCGTTCCGAGGAGGGTGCCGGCGCGCGTTCCGGGCGCCGTCTGCATCCGGGAGAGCCCGTCCGCGTCCTCCCCCGTTCCTCGCTTCGCCAGCCCGAAGTCGAGGAGCTTGACCCGCCCGTCTCGGGTGAGATGGACGTTGGAGGGCTTCAAGTCGCGATGGAGGATTCCCGCGGAATGCGCGGCTTCGAGGGCATCCAGGATCTGCGCGGCGATGCGGAGCGCGTCGGTGAGCGGCAGCGGGCCGCGCGCGAGGCGGTCGGACAGCGTCTCGCCCTCGAGGTACTCCATGACGAGGTAGTCCGTCCCGCTCTCGCGGCCCACGTCGTAGAGCGCGCAGACGTGCGGGTGGTTCAGCCTCGAGATGGCGCGGGCCTCCTGCTCGAACCGCGCGTGGAGCTCCGGATCCTCGGAAAAGCGAGGAGGAAGCACCTTGATGGCGACGTCGCGGTCCAGCCGCGAATCCTTCGCCCGGTACACCTCCCCCATCCCCCCGGCGCCGATCGGAGAGATGACCTCGTAGGGGCCGAGGCGCGTGCCGGCCGGAAGTGTCATCGGATCGGTCCGAATTCTAACGGCGCGACGGGGACGAAGAGCGCGGCGAGCGGGACGAGAACGGCCTGTTTTCCTCACACTTGTGGCGGTGGAAGGCCGCCTGTACGCTCTGAGCGTGCGAAACGTCCGGATCCGGTTTCGCGCCGCCGCCGCGCTCGGCCTCACGGCGGCGCTCTCGGCGCAGGAGCTCCAGGACTTCCCCGGTTTCCGCGAGGAGGCGCGCGTGGAGCGCGTCGTCGTGGACGCGTACGTCACCGACTCGCGGGGCGACCCGATCCCGGACCTGACGGCCGAAGACTTCCGCGTGCGGGTGGACGGAAAGCCCGTCGTCCTGGAGTCGGCCGAGTGGATCCCCGCGGACGCGCCGGAAGCGATGCCGCCGGAGATCGACCCGTCCGGCCTCCCCGTGCTGCCCGTGGGCCGTCCCCGCGTGGAGATCGCTCCCGGCCGCCTCCTCATTTTCTTTTTCCAGACGAACTTCGTTCCGACGCGGATGGTCGGGCTCATGCGCATGGCGCTGCAGGCGCGGCGGTTTCTCGACGGCCTGCTGCCGACGGACCGCGTGGCCGTCCTCTCCTTCGATTCGCACCTGAAGCTGCGCCAGGACTTCACCAACGACCGCGCGCTCATCGAGGCGGCCATCCAGGAGGCCATCCGCACCGGGATCTCGGATGCTCCCATCCGGCTGGAGTCCCCTTCGCTGGCCCGGCACCTCGATTTCGTGGCGGCGAAGAAAGCCGTCACGCCCGAGAAGTCCCTCGCGTTGATCTCCCGCGCCGTCGAGAAGATCCCCGGCGGAAAGTCCATGCTCTATTTCGGCTGGGGGCTCGGCACGATCGGCGGCCTGGCCGGCCCGAACCCGAAAGACGTTCGCGACTGGAAAGAGGCGTACCCCGCGCTCGCCGCCGCGCGCATCAGCATCTTCACCCTCGACGTGACGGAGGCCGACTACCACACGCTCGAAGGCACCCTGATGGGGGTCTCGGACCTGACAGGCGGCACGTACCACAAGACGCACATCTTCCCGACCGCGGCGATGGACCGCGTCGCGCGCGCGATCTCGGGCCGTTACGTGCTCGTGTTCCGCAAGCCGGACGGCAAGCGCGGCACGCACGAGATCAAGGTAGACCTCGTCGACCGCAAGGGAACCGTCAACGCGCGGACGTACTACGAGGACTAGAGCGAGGGGTCAGTCGTGCATTCCTGCATTTTTGGCGAGGGATCAGGCGGAAAAAATGCAATATGCACGATTGACCCCTACGGTCTGAATATCAGTCCGCCGTAGCCCCTCGTCGAGCGAAGGCGCGGGGTCTCGCTGCGGAGCCTCGCGACGCCGATGTACAGGTCGAAAGACCCGGGAATGTTGAGGGAGAGAAGCGACTCGCGCAGCCGCAACTCGGCGCCGAGGACCCGCACGGCCGGTGGCTTGTCGTCGCCGGTCCACGCCCGGAGGCGCTCGCCGTAGAAACGGAGCGGCACCCCCCGGAGGAACAGCTCTGCGCGCAAGACCTCGAACCGCTCCCCGACCTGGACGTAGCCGGGAAGCGCGGGAGAGTCGATCCGATTGGAGTCGATTTCCGCGGAGAGGATCTCGGAGGGGGCGCCCCCGACGGCGAAAAGGTCGAAGCGGGTCGGCGCCCCCCCCGTCTCGCCGGCCGCCGCGCTCGCCCGCAGCCGTCCGAGCTCGCTGATCAGCGAGATCCCCATTTCGCCGCGAATCTGGTTCCAGGAATCCGTCGAGGTGTGGCCGACCACCGCGTTCGCGGAGACATCCGCTCCGAGGCCGCGAATGCCGCGCGTGCGGTCTTTCGCCGCGCGAACCCTGAGAGATCCCAGGCTCCGCCCGATCGCTTCTTCCAGCGTCCCCCCGTCGATCCGCGTCGCGCCGGCTCCTCCCTCGAGGCGCAGATGCCCCCCCGGCAGCACGCGCTCCCAGGCGAGCCCGAGAAAACCGCCGAAACGCTTCTGATCGAACTCGGCACGGTGCACGAGCTCCTGCTCCCCCGGCTCCTCTTCGGCGAAGAAGATCTGGGGCCGGATCTCGACGCGGAAGCCGCGATACGCGGCGCTCACACCGAGCCCCCGCGGGCCCGCGTCGTCGCCGACGGCCGCCGCGGCGACCCAATGCAAACGGCCGAGGACGTCGGAACCGTCCGCGCCGATCGCGTACGAGCTCCCGTCGGGGCCGGTCGTGCTCGAGGTGTGGACCCTCCAGACGTGGCTGTCGAACAGCCGGTACCGGCGGGGCTCTCCCACGGGCGTCAAGGCCGGCCGCGCCATTTCGATCGCCGGCGGCGGCAGCACGGGCGGCGCGGTTGCCGGGCGGTCCACGGCGGCGACGGGGTCGTCTCCGGGCGCCAGACGGCGGATGCTCACCCCCTTCGCCGTGATGTCGAGGTAGAAGAGCGCCTCCTCGCGCGGATGCGGCGCCGGAGAGAGGGCCCCGCCCGTCACGCGCGTCAGCCGCCTCGGCTCGAATGCGCCATCGGGCGACACCTCCAGCAGGTTCCAGATGCCCGAGACGTCCGTGGCAAGGAAGATGCGCTTCCCGTCGGGTCCCCATGCCGGCGGCCCGGCCGGCGATCCCGGGAGCGCGATCTCGCGGGCGCCCGAAGCCCGGACATCCACGACGACGAGCCGCCAGCGCGGCGCGGAGTGGACGAGCGCGGCGATGCTCCCTCCGTCCGGCGAGACGCGCGGGTGGATCCAGATGCGCCACGGGTCTTCGGAAGCGGGCGGCCCGAGGGGAGCGACCGCGCCCGAGCCGAGATCCACCCGGACAAGCCGGGAATGGCCGTGACGGTTCTCGACCGCGGCGGCCCAGAGCCCGTCGGGTGAAGGGTCCGCCGTGACGACGTCCGCGAGCCGGGTCAGCCGCTCGACGCCGCCGGAATCCACGTCCCAGACGTGAAGGTCCGCGCGCAACCGTCCCTCCGCGTCCGGCGTCCGCATCGCGAAGAGGACGCGCTGTCCGTCGGGCATCCACCGGGGCTCCCGCGGAGCTCCTCGGTCGATGGCCGGAAGGGTCCACTTCGGACGCCGCGGGCGCGGCGCCGGAGGCTTGTCCGGCACCTCTTCGGGGTCCTCGAGGAGCTTTTCCTCTTTTTCCCTTCTCCGCTCCTCCTCCCGGCGCTCTTCCTCGGTCTCTTCGATGGTCCAGACTGCGAGCAGACCGCGCTCGGGACGCGGGACGCGGCGGGCGAGCAATCGCTTTCCGTCCGGGCTGATCTGCAGGGAGGAGGTCGCGCCCTCGAGCCTCTGCCAGAGCTCTCCCTGCACGAGGCCGGCCTTCTCGAGCCGCTGCTCCTCGGCGAGCGCATGCGCGGTCATCTCGGCACGGAAGCGGTCGTACAGGTCCCCGGGCGACTCGCCGAAAATCGCTCGAAAACCGCGCGCGAAGTTTCCGCCGCGGCGCGAGGCGAGGCGCTTCCAGAGCTTCTGGAGGCTTCCCTTCCCCTCGCGCGCTTCCAGCCATTCCAGAAACGTCGAGCCGACGAGATACGGCGCGACCCCACCCGCCCATCCGGATACGGAAGAGAGCGAGGCGTAGTCCGGAAGCTTCCCTTCCAGCCCGAAGCGGCGGATCACCATCGGCCGGAAGGTGCCGTAGGGGCGACCGGATCCCGTCAGCGCGCCTTCCACCAGGGTCGCATAGCCCTCGATGAGCCAGCGAGGCGCCTTGAGCACGATCGGCCCGAGCGGCAGAGGCGAAAGGCGCCGGAGGAAGTTCGTCGGGCGGTTGCGCGGCCTCACGAGGTGGACGATGTGGGCCATCTCGTGAGTCAGCAGGATCTCCGCCCAGTCGTGGTAGTAGCCGACGGCCGTCTCCGCTTCCGGAGGCGAGGTCCAGAGCACGATGGCCGGCCGGTCCAGGAACGGAAAGGCGAGGCCGTTTGCCGACGCCGCCGGGTCCTGGACGATGACCTCGACCCGCTGGCCCGGCGCGTAGCCGACGAAGGAGGTCACGCGCTCGTGGATGGACTCGATCTGCGCGGCGGCGCGGCGCGCCCAGTCCTCGAACTCCGGCGTGTAGTGGATCCGATAGTGGGGCGTTTCGAAGGTGCGCCACTCGCCGGCGGGGCCCTGCGCTCCGAGAACCGCGGGGAGGGCCAGGAGAACGGCCCAGCCGATCCGGAATGCGAATCGCCGCCGCAGCACGCCGCTCTCGCTTGCTCGTGACCTGCCTGCGGCACCGGCGATCGGCTCGCGCGGATGCGCGCTCGACCGCTCGCCTGGTCCCTCGCTCGCTTCCGCTGCCGCGGCGCGGGGCTCCTCCGGGGACGGAGACTCCTCGCGCCGCGACGCGAGCCCGGGATTACTCATGCCGCGAACTAGGGACTCCAGCGACTAAATCTCGCAATCCGCGCAACCCAGAAACGGAATCCGCTCCGCCGGCGTGGGATGCGCGTCGCCGTCGATGCCGCCCCACGATCCGCCCTGCGCGTGCCAGAGATAGCACTCGAGCTGGTAGGCCTCCGCGGCGCTCTCCGCGAGCATCCAGCCGAAGAGAACGTTGGGGGCGCCGGCTCGCGCGTGGTCGAGGAGCCGCTGGCGAAGATCCAGATCGTCGCGGCCCACGCGCTCGGAGACGCGCCCCCCGGCGCCGACGGTCTTGAGGTAGTACACGCCGGCGCGCCGGGGAGGCACGAGCCGGGCGACGATCGCTTCGGTCAGGCGGAGCGCCGGCTGGATCCGGGGGCAGGCGGGGAGGGAGGAAAAGAGAGAAAGCTGGCCGGGATCCGGCTCGTGTCCTGAGCGCCGTGCGGCCAGACGCACGACTCAGTTTAAGGTGAAACAGGTCCAGGGTGTAAGGTGAAATGAGTCGTTCACCTACCACCTATCCCTTGACGCAGATGATCTGGCGGATGCGCGCCGCGACCTCGACGAGATCCGAGGACTTTTCCATCACGTCCTCGATCGGCTTGTACGCTTCCGGAATCTCGTCCACGACGCGCGCGTCTTTTCGGCATTCCACTCCCTCGGTCTGACAGACCAGGTCCTCGGTCGTGAACCGCCGCCGGGCCTCGCCGCGCGACATCCGGCGCCCGGCCCCGTGCGGCGCGCTCTCGAAGGACTCGGCGTTTCCGAGGCCGCGCACGATGTAGGAGCCGGTCCCCATCGAGCCCGGGATGATCCCCGCCTCGCCGCGTCCCGCCCGGATCGCGCCCTTGCGGGTCACCAGGAGGTCGTGCCCGAAATGCGTCTCTTCCGCGACGTAGTTGTGGTGGCAGTCCACCGCTTCTGTGATGCCGAGGCGGGAGACGTCTCCGGCGAAACCGTAGGCGAAAGCGACCTGGCGCAGGAGGCGGTCCATCATGATCTCCCGGTTCTTCCGGGCGTAGTCCTGGCACCACTCGAGGTCGTGCCGGTACTCCGCATAGTCCTCCGTGCCTTCCGACAGGTACGCCAGGTCCGGATCGGGGAGCGACTCGAGCGACTTTCCCATGCTCCGCTTCGCGCGTCCGATGTGCGCTTCGGCCACCGACTTTCCGATGTATCGGCTGCCCGAGTGCAGGAGCGTCCAGACGGCGCCGTCCGCCTCGTCCACGCAGACCTCGATGAAGTGGTTGCCTCCGCCGAGCGTGCCGAGCTGATGAAGGGCGCGTTCCATCATGGGGCCGGAGCCCGCGTGCGGGCGAGGCCGGTCGCGCATCCACGACTTCGCTTCGTCGAACGGGACACGCTTCTGTTCGCGGCCGACGGGGATCTCGCGTTCGATCGAGTGCCGCAGCTTGCGGCGGGCCTCGGCGTCGAGGTCCGCGGCCTCCACGGAGGTCTTGCGGGCGGACATGCCGCACCCGATGTCCACGCCCACGCCGGCGGGGCAGATCGCGCCGCGGGTGGGGATCACGGAGCCGACCGTGGCGCCTTTGCCCAGGTGCACGTCGGGCATCGCGGCCACGTGGGGAAAGACCACGGGCAGGGAGGCGATCGCCTCGAGCTGGCGCAGGGCTTCCGGCTCGACCTGGTCCGTCCAGATCAGGACCGGCACCCGCCCCTGGATCACCCGCTCGACGGGCATCGGCTGCTCCCCCGGGCGGGAAATTTTCGGCGCGGAGATCCCATTGGCTCCTGCATATGCATCGTTCGCGCCTTGCCGTGATTGCGCTCGCCGGCGCGGCCGGGGCGCTCACCCTGCTCGCGGCGCTCGACGCCGCCCCGGCGGGTCCGGCAGCGCCGGCGCGCCTGGTGCTCCGTCCCCCGTCGGAGCTCGAGTTCGCGGCCACCGTCCACAGCCGCCACTTCGAGCGGGGCATCTACATGCCGCGGTATCACGCGGTCGTGTGGAGCGGCGGCCGGGCCGCCGGCCACGCACTACTGCGGGCCGAGGTCACCGACGTCGCGGTCCTCGACGCGCTCGAGCGGCTGGGCGCCCGGCCGGGCAACAACGTGCCGATGGAAGCGTGGGAAGAGCGCCGGGACCCGCACCACACGGAGCCGGACCGCATCATCGCCGGCAGCGAGATCGAGATCCTGCTGCGCCTTCCGGGACGCGCCGGACTGGTGCCGCTCGCCGAGGTCCTCGAGGACCCCGGCGGGCGGGGGCTCCGGATGCGCTTCGGCGGCAACCGGGAGAACGTCCCGAAGTGGAAGTCCGGCTGCATCGTCTGCCTCTATTCCTGCCCGGGCAGCAAGGTGGGCAACGCGCGCTACACCGTGCGGGACTACGTCCGCGGCACGACGCGTTTCGGCGTCCGAAAAGGGTCGCTTCCCCCCGAGGGCACGCCGATCGGTGTGATCTTTCGGGTTTCGGACGGCACCAGCGCGACAGGAAACAGGAAGAAGGGTTGAAGGAACGAGGGCGCTCCTTGCGGCCGCTGATAGATTGGAGCCCCCCAAAAGACGTCCATGAGCCTGTCCTGGCGCTTCCCCGTCCGCCGTTTTCGAGGCGGCATCGCCGCACTCGGGAGCATCGCCGTGCTCGCTTCGGCCTGCTCCAAGAAGCCGAAAGGACAGTTGGAGCCGCCGCCGACGCTCGTCGAGGTCGCTTCCGCGACCTCGGAAACGGTCCGGGAATCCTTCGAGGCGCTCGGGACCGTCGAAGCCGACGAGCGGGTCACGATCGCCTCCGAGATCGACGGAATCGCCCGGGAGCTTCCGTTCCAGGAAGGGGGCTTGGTGCGCCGCGGGCAGACCCTCGCGAGGCTCAATGACGCGGAGCTGAAGGCCGAAGTCGGGCGCGCTCAGGCGCTCCGCGACCAGGCGCAGCTCAACTTCGAACGGGCCAAGCGTCTCGCCGAGGAGCAGATCACCTCTTCGCAGGAGCGCGACAACGCGAAGGCGGCCCTCGACGTGGCGCAGGCGAATTTGAACCTCGCCCGCGCCCGCCTCGCCAAGACCCAGATCACCGCCCCCTTCGACGGGGCCGTGGGCAAACGCAATGTCTCGCCCGGAGCGTTTCTCCGCGCGGGGGACGTCATCACCGACCTCGCCCGGATCGAAAGCGTGAAGATCGTGTTCGCTGCGCCGGAGGCCTACCTCCCGCAGCTGCGGCGGGGCGGAAAAGTCAGCGTCTCCGCGGTCGCGTACCCGGACCGGGACTTCACCGGGAACGTCGAGGTCGTGGACCCGATGCTCGATCCCGGCACCC
The DNA here is from genome assembly GCA_046261875.1 of Thermoanaerobaculia bacterium. Classification (GTDB taxonomy): domain Bacteria; phylum Acidobacteriota; class Thermoanaerobaculia; order UBA5066; family Gp7-AA6; genus JBHENW01. The sequence goes on from JBHENW010000012.1 coordinate 27,289, forward strand.
GTTCCGCGCGGCTCATCGCGCGCGTCCCGAACCCCAAGGCCGAGCTGCGGCCGGGAATGTCGGCCGACGTCCGCGCGATCCTGGAGGAGCACCCGGGCGTGACGGTCCCCGCCGAGTCCATCTTCGCCGAGGGTGATCAGAACTTCCTGTACAAGGTTGGACCGGATGGCAAGGTGCAGCGGGTTTCGGTGAAGCTGGGGATCCGGCAGGGCGGCCGCGTCGAGGTGACGGCCGGGCTTGCGGCCGGCGACACCGTCGTCCGGGCGGGGCACCAGAAACTCTTCGAGGGGGCGAAGGTCGCCGTGGCGGGCGCGCCGCCCGCAGGCGCCTCCACGGCCGGGACGAAGCCGTGAAGCTGTCCGAAGTCTCGATCCGCCGTCCCGTCCTCGCAACGGTCATGAGCCTGGCGATCATGCTCTTCGGGGCAATCTCGTTTTTCCGCACGCCGGTGCGCGAGTACCCCAACATCGATCCGCCCATCGTGTCGATCATCACGATCTACCGGGGCGCCGCGGCCAACGTCGTCGAAGCCGAGATCACGGAGCTCATTGAGGAAGAGCTGGCGACCGTCGAGGGGGTCAAGCTCCTCCGCTCCAGCTCGGCGGAGCAGGTCTCGCGCATCACGGTGGAGTTCAACCTCGGCCGGGACGTGGACCAGGCGGCCAACGACGTCCGCGACAAGCTCTCGCGGCTGCGCGGCCGGTTCCCGGAGGAAGCCGAGGACCCGATCGTCGCGAAGGTGGACACCAACGCCGAAGCCGTCATGTGGCTCGCCCTGTACGGCGAGAAGCACGACAACCTCCAGGTTTCCGACGTCGCCAACGTGATCCTCAAGGAGCGGATCCAGCGGATGGCGGGGGTGGGGTCCGTCATCATCGGCGGCGAGAGACGCTACGCGATGCGCGTCTGGATCGATCCGGCGCGCCTCGCCGCGTACGGTCTGACGGTCGTCGACATCGACAACGCCATCCGGACGCAGAACGCCGAGATCCCGTCGGGCCGCGTGGAAGGGGAAGCTCGGGAATTCTCCGTCCGGACTCGCGGCGAGCTCGCCTCGCCCGAAGAGTTCGGAGCGATCTTCGTGGCGCAGGTCGGCGAGCGGCCGGTTCGCCTCTCCGACGTGGCGGACGTGCGCGTGGGCGCCGAGGACGAGCGGTCCGTCATCCGCTTCCAGGGAGAGCCGGCCGTCGGCCTCGGCATCGTCAAACAGGCGAGCGCATCCACGCTGGAGGTCGCCGACGTCGTCAAGGCGAGCCTCCCGCAGCTCCGGGAGCTCGTTCCGCCCGGCATGCAGCTCGACGTGGCTTACGACTCTTCGCTCTTCATCGAGGAGTCGATCTCGGAGGTCCGTTTCACGCTCCTCGTCGCGCTGCTCCTCGTCGTGCTCGTCATCTTCGCCTTCCTGAAGAGCCCCCGCGCGACCCTGATTCCGACCCTGGCCATCCCGGTCTCGATCATCGGGGCGTTCACGATCGTTTACGCCGCCGGGTTCTCCGTCAACATCCTGACTCTGCTCGCGCTCGTGCTTGCGATCGGGCTCGTCGTCGACGACGCGATCGTGATGCTCGAGAACATCTACCGGCACATCGAGATGGGCAAGCCGCGGCTCCAGGCCGCCTACGACGGCGCGAAGGAGATCGGTTTCGCGATCGTCGCCACGACGGTCGCCCTCGTCGCCATCTTCGTGCCCGTCGCGTTCCTGCGCGGCGACGTGGGCCGGCTCTTCAACGAGTTCGGCATCACCGTCGCCGTCGCCGTCCTCATCTCGGGTTTCGTGGCGCTCTCCCTCACGCCGATGCTCTCGTCCCGGATCCTCAAGGAGCATCCGAAGGAGGGCCGCATAGGCGCCGCGGTGACCCGGTTCTTCGACGCCCTCGACCGGACGTACGACCGGTTCGTGCGCAAAGCCCTCGAGCGCCGCCGCCTCGTCCTGGCCGTGACCGCCGCCGTCATCGCGACGATCGGGCTCCTCTTCTGGCGGCTCCCC
>JBHENW010000013.1:0-2913 GCA_046261875.1 Thermoanaerobaculia bacterium
AGCCGGAGGCGAGCAGCCGGAACAGACGGGCGCCCCGCAAGGCCGGCGCCGCGGAGGGCGGGAGCTGCGCGAGGCGGGCCGCGAGCTCCGCCTCGTCGATCCGCTCGAAGGCGACCTCATCGCCCGGCTGCAGCAACGCGGGAGGATCCACGGCGGGATCGAAAAGCCGCACCGGCGCGCGGCCGATGAGGCGCCACCCCCCCGGCGTCTCCTGCGGATAGATCCCCGTGTAGCTCCCCCCGACGCCCACCGAGCCCTGCGGCACGCGAGTCCGCGGCGACTCGAGTCGCGGATGATGGAGCTCTTCCGGAAGACCCCGCAGGTAGGCGAACCCCGGCGCGAACCCGACGAAGCCGACGGCGTAGCGGGCCGCGGCGTGACGGCGGGCGAACTCGGCGACCGTGAGGCCGGCGTGAGCGGCCATCCCGGGGAGGTCCGGTCCCCCGGGGCCGCCGTAACACACCGGGATGCGGAAGGCGCGACGATCGCGGGAGGGAGCCGTGCCGGCTCCCTCTCGGCCGGCGGCGCGGGCGAGGCTCTCCAGGCTCAGCCGCCGCGGATCGAACAGGACCAGCAGCGTCCGCGCGCCGGGCACCACGTCGAGCACCCCCGGGAGCCTGCGCGTCGAGAGCGCGCGATGGAGCGCGACGACCGCGCGGCCGGCGTCGGCCTCCGTCGCCTCGGGATACTCGATCCGGGCGGCGCCGTCGACGATCTCGCGCAGGGCGCCGCGGGACTGACCCGTCACCGATGCGCTCACCGGGCGGCGGCTACGACTTGCGCCGTCTCCAGAGGAAATAGACCGGCACCCCCGAGACGACGAAGAGGTAACCCGGCCAGGTCGTGCGGGGGTTTCCGACGAGCAGCACCGCGATCAGGACGACTCCCGCGACGGCGTACAGGAGCGGGAGGTATGGGTATCCGGGCGCTCGGAACGGGCGGGGCCATTCCGGACGCTTGCGGCGCAGGACGATGACCGCGACGACGAGCAGGACGTAGAAGAGGATGTCGGCGGAGATCACGTACTTGAGCAGGTCGCTGTAGCTTCCGGAGAGCACCAGGACACCGGACCACACCGCCTGCGCCCAGAGGGCGTTTCCCGGCACCGCGTTGCGGTTGACGCGCTCGAGGCTGCGAAAGAAGAGGCCGTCGCGTGCCATCGCGAAGGAGACCCGCGCGCCGGAGAGGATCAGACCATTCACGCATCCGAAGGTGGACACCATGATCGCCGCCGCCATCACGGCCGCCGCCGGCGACCCGAAGAGGGCGGTCGCCACCGCCGTCGCGACCCGGTCCTCCGGGGGCCGCTGGATCTGCTCGAAGGGCAGCACGTTCAGATACGCGACGTTGGCGATCACGTAGATCGTCGTCACGAGGAGACATCCCAGGAGGAGCGCGTGCGGGAGCGTGCGGCCCGGCTCCTTCACCTCTTCGCCGGCGAAGGTCACGTTGTTCCAGGCCGACTGCGAGAAGAGCGGGCCGACCATCGCGGTGCCGAATGCGGTCAGGAGGGCGAGGCCCAGGAGGGGCTCGCCGGTCGGCGCCGCCGCGCGGAAGAAATCGGACGCGCGCAGCGCCGCACCGGGGCCGCCGCCCAGGACGAGGCCGAGGACCGTCAGGCCGAGCAGCGCCGCGAACTTCGCGAACGTGAAGACGTTCTGCGTCGTCGTTCCCGTCTTGAGGCCGGTCGCGTTCGAGGCGGTCAGCAGGAACACGACCGCCAGACCGACCGCCTGGACCGCCGTGACCTTCAGGCCTCCGACCGAGAGGAGGGTGTTGCCGCTCGAAATCTGCGGCCACAGCACGCCCAGGAACTTCGCGAAGGCGACGGCAACGGCCGCGATCGTCCCGGTCTGGACCACGAGAAACATCGTCCAGCCGAAAAGAAACCCGTAGAGCGGGCCGTATGCCTCGCGGAAGAAGACGTATTGGCCGCCGGCTCGCGGCAACATCGCGGCAAGCTCCGAGCAGGACAGCGCGGCGATCATGGTGAGGATCCCGGCCACCGTCCACGCAGCTAGCAGCCAGCCGGGCGCCCCGAGGATCCGGGAGCTCTCAGCCGAGACGATGAAGATGCCGGAGCCGATCATCGACCCCACGACGAGCATCGTGGCGTCGAGGAGGCCGATCCCGCGGACCAGCTTCGTTTCGCCCCTCGCGGGGGGCGCGGCGGCGGCTAACTCCGCGACGTCCTCCGGCCGAGAAAGCAACGCTCGAACCAGCCGATGCCGCGCAGCGTGAGGAGGGAGGGCAGCGTTACGCTGATTGCCAAGCACGATCTGCTCGCGCTCGAAGCCCACCAGCGCGTGACGAACCGGTAGTCGTTAGACGCCATGCTCTCCGCGGCCGCCGTGGAGCTTACTTCGTCCGGCCGCTCGCAGCGCCTGAAGACCGGCCGGGAAGAGACACGGACGGCCTCCCTGGCAACAGGGCCTGATCGGTTCGGGCCGCCAACCTCCTAGCTCTGGAAGGCGTAGGAAATCTTCAGGAAGAATTGCCGGCCGGACCGCGCGAGCTCGTCGTCGGCCAGGAGCACCCGATTGTCCTGGTAACCGACGAAGAGCACGGTTTGCCAGTTCAGCTTGTAGGAGAACAGCGCGGACCCGTCGAACCCGCCGCTCTTCGCGGACACCGCCGCGCGGTAGAGGCCGGGATCGCGCTCCGTTTCGACGTACTGTCCGATGAGCCGCAAGAGGGCGCGGGCCGTGAAGATGTACGTCGCCTTCAGGCGGGCGACGCTGGCCGTGAACAGGCGGCCTTCCCTCCCGCTCGCCGCATCCTGCACGTCGAGCCAGCTGCGGTTGCCGATTAGCTCGAGGGCCAGGTGGTCCGTCGGCTTGATCGTCAGCGTCGTCGAGAGCCGGACGCCATCGCCCACGCGCCCGTTGGCGAAATCGATCTCCTCCCCGACGT
>JBHENW010000014.1:0-4576 GCA_046261875.1 Thermoanaerobaculia bacterium
CCCTGCCGCGAAACGGTGTCAACCGATAGGAGCCTCGTCAGGAAGCCGGCGCCGGCCCGATGAGGCGCCGGAAGCGCCGCGCGTCCCGGAAGCGCGGCAGGTTGTTGAAGAGGACATACGCGGTCCCCTGCCCCGGAAGCATCGCCGCCAGCTTCCGCAGCTCGTCGTCTGTGTAGACGTGGCGCGCGCCGGATACACCGTGCAGGCGGTAATAGACGAAGTCCCGCGGCCAGGCGTGGCGGGCCTGGAAGGGGTCCACGACGTGGGTCAGATCGAGCTCCCGGCAGATGGACTCGACGAGCGCGGTCTCCCATTCGCCGCGGGGCTCCCAGAGATACCGCAGCCCTGGCGTCGGCCCGGTTTCCCGGAAGAAGCGGCGCAGGTTGTCCAGGTTCTCCTCCGTCGGGCGGAAGCTCGCCGGGCACTGGAAGAGAACGGCCGTCGCATGGAGGAGCCGCGCGCACTCGAGCGTCCGCGTCCACGCGCGGCGGACGACCGGGGTCCAGCGGAAGGCGCCGCATTCCTCCGCCTCGCCGGGCGAGAGGGGCGTCCGCAGTCGGCGGTACGTGCGGCTCGAGGCCTGGTGCGTGATGAGCTGCCAGGCCTTCAGCGTGAACTCGAAGCCGGGCGGCATCGCGGCGCGCCAGCGGGACAGGGTGAGCGTCCGGGGCGGCTCGTAGAAAGTCTGCTGGACCTCCACGAGGTCGAAGTGGCGCGGGTACTCCGCAGCGCCGATCGTGAACCCGCAGAGCCCCACGCGGACGGGCGCGAGCCGGCCTAACGTCCCGGGACGCCCAGCCAGGGCCGTGTCCAGAAGTCCGAAAGGGTCAGCGCGATCAGGATCGCGAACCAGAACAAGCCCGCGGCGACGACGATCCGCGTCAACCGGTCGCTGTAGCGCACGTGCATGAAGTAGAGGATGACGAGCGTGGCTTTCGTCACCGCGATCCCCATGGCGACGATCGTGTTCCAGGGACCGAGGTCCCGGAAGGCGACGAACACGGTCGCGGCCGTCAGGACCATGAGCGTCCCGAAGATGGCGAAGTAAATTCGGAGCGGGACGACGTGGCCGTGTTCGTGCGTGGTCTCAGCCATGGCGTCCGATGAGGTAGAGAAGGGGGAAGAGGAAAATCCAGACGATGTCCACGAAGTGCCAGTAGAGCCCGACGTTCTCGACGGGGGAATAGTACTCCGGGGAGAAGCGCCGCTTCCGGGCCAACAGAACGAGCCACGCCAGCAGACCGATCCCGATGATCATGTGGAGGGCATGGAGCCCGGTCATCGCGAAGTAGATGGAGAAGAAGAGCTCGGCCTGACGCGCGGGCCCTTCCGGATAGACGAACCCGGGGCCGGGGAAGAGGTTGTCCTCGAACTTGTGGCCGTACTCGATGACCTTGATGACGAGGAAAGCGCTTCCCAGGAGCATCGTCGCGAGCAGGAACCCGACGGTCCCCATGCGCCGGCCGAGCTGCGCCGAGCGCACCGCGACCGCCATCGTGAGGCTCGAGAAGATGAGGACGGCCGTGTTGATCGCACCGAGCGTGACGTCCAGGTGGTGGGACGCGCCGGCGAAGGCCTCGGGATAGGTCGACCGGTAGACGATGTACGCGAGAAAGGCCCCGCCGAAGAAGAGGATCTCGGTGACAAGGAACACCCACATCCCGAGCGAAGACGCCTCGTTCTGCTGGTCGAGGCTTTCGAAGTGATGGGCGTGGGCCGGATGCGCCGCGCCGTGCGCCGCGCCGTGTCCCGTGGCGCCGACGAGCGCCCGGTGCGCCTCGGGGGTGTGCTCGGACGCCGCCGCGCTAGGCAGGGGCGCCTCCTCTGTCCGGCAGGTTCGGCACGGCGTCGCCCTTCACCTCGAGGGGTGCGTCGGAGTAGTGGTACGGCTCCCAGGTGACGATCGGCGTCTGCGGGAAGTTCTCCGTCGGGGGCGGAGAGGGCGTGCGCCACTCCAGGCCCGTCGCTCCCCACGGGTTGGCGGGCGCGAGCTTGCCGTACCGCATCGACCAGATGAAATAGATCATCGGGATGACGTAACCCACGCCGAGAATCGAGGCGCCCGCCGAGGACATGACGTTCAAGACCTGGAACTCTTCGGGGTACGCGTGGTACCGGCGCGGCATCCCGAGATAGCCGAGGAGGAACTGCGGGAAGAACGTCAGGTTGAAGCCGAGGAAGACGATGAGCGCCGAGAAGCGCGCCCAGCCCTCGGGGTAGAGCCGGCCGGTGATCTTCGGCCACCAGTAGTGCATGCCCCCGAGATACCCCATGATCGCGCCGCCTACCATGATGTAGTGGAAGTGCGCGACGATGAAGTACGTGTCGTGCACGTGGACGTCCAGGCCCATCGAGGCGAGGAACAACCCCGTCAGCCCCCCGATCGTGAAGAGGCCGATGAACCCGAACGCATAGAGCATCGGCGTCTGCCACGAGATCGAGCCCTTGTAGAGGGTCGCCGTCCAGTTGAAGACCTTGACCGCCGAGGGCACGGCGACGAGGAACGAGAGGATCGAGAAGATCATCCCCGCATAGATGGACTGGCCGGACACGAACATGTGGTGGCCCCAGACGAGGAATCCGAGGACGGCGATCCCGACGCTCGCGTACGCCACGAAGTGGTAGCCGAAGATGTTCTTTCGGGAAAAGGCGGTCACGAGCTCGCTGACCACGCCCATCGCCGGCAGGATCATGATGTAGACGGCCGGGTGGGAGTAGAACCAGAAGAGGTGCTGGAAGAGCACCGGGTCGCCGCCGAGCGCCGGATCGAAGATGCCGAGGCGGAAGGCCCGCTCCGCGGCGACGAGCAGGATCGTGATTGCGAGCACGGGCGTGCCGAGTACGAAGATCAGGCTCGTGGCGTAGTGGGACCAGATGAAGAGGGGCAGACGGAACCAGGTCATGCCCGGGGCCCGCATCCGGTGGATCGTCACGATGAAGTTGAGGCCCGTCAGGATCGAAGAGAAGCCCGTGATGAAGATGCCGACGCCCGCCGAGATGACCGCCGTGTTCGAGTACGTCGTGCTGTACGGCGTGTAGAAGGTCCAGCCGGTGTCGAGCCCTCCGTGGATGACGGCCCAGAGCGAGAAGCCCGCTCCGAGCATGAAGATGTACCAGGAGAGCAGGTTCAGGCGCGGAAACGCGAGGTCCTTCGCGCCGATCATCATCGGCACGAGGAAGTTGCCGAGCACGGCCGGGATGGAGGGAATCAGGAAGAAGAAGATCATGATGACCCCGTGCATCGTGAAGAGCTTGTTGTAGGTCTCCGACTGCACGAGGTCGCCCGGTGGAGTGATCAGCTCCAGCCGGATCATCACGGCGAACGCGCCTCCGAGGAAGAAGAAGAGCGTGATGGAGGCGAGGTAGAGCAACGCGATGCGCTTGTGGTCCCGCGTCAGGAGCCAGGACTTCACGCCGTAGGAGGCGTTCAAGTAATGGGTGCGCTCGCGCTCGCGTTCGACGGCGGGCAGAGGCTCGGCGCTCATGGCCTCGGCTCCCTCGCCTCTGTGGCGGGGATGACGGCGGGGCCGGGCGCAGTCGCGGCGGCGGCCTCCATGCCCGGCGAGGACGCCGGAGGCTTGCTCAGAGACTTGATGTAGGCGATGAGTTGCAGGATCCCCTCCTCGCTGATGAGCCCCTGGTAGGTCGGCATCAGCGGCTGGAAGCCTTCCACGAGCTTCGCGTTGGGCGCGACGATCGATTCGCGCAGGTAGCTCTCGTCCGCGATCACCGTCTGGCCGTTGGCGAGCCGGACGGGCTTGCCGAACAGCCCCTCGAGGTTCGGCCCCCGGGCCAGGGAGTCCGGACGGTGGCAGGTGTTGCAAGCGTGCTGCTGGAAGAGGCGCTGGCCCGCGTCGGCGAGGCTCCCCGTGACGGCGCCTCCGCCGAGCCAGGTCTGGTACTCGACCGGCTCCATCGCGACGACCCATCCGATCATCCCGGAGTGCTTCGTCCCGCAGTACTCGGCGCAGAAGAGGTGATAGCGCCCCGGGCGGGTCGCCTCGAACCAGGCCGTCGTGAGGCGGCCGGGGAGGACGTCGCTCTTCGTGCGAAAGGCCGGAACGAAGAAGCTGTGGATGACGTCCTCCGAGGCCATCGTGAGGCGCACGGGACGCCCGACCGGCACGTGGAGCTCGTTGATCTCGCTCTGGCCGTCGAGGTGCTGGAACTTCCACATCCACTGCTTGCCGACCGCGTAAATCTCGATCGCCCCTTCGGGCGGGCGGGAGAGGGCAAAAAAGAGCCCGGCCCCCCAGAAGAACATGACCATCGCGATCGCCAGCGGGATGAGCGTCCAGGCGAGCTCGAGCTTGAGGGATCCGGCGACCGGGTGCGGCCGCTCGGACTCCGACCGGCGGCGGTACTTGATCGCGAAATAGATGATGAGGATGGCGATGAGGACCGTGAAGAAGGCGCTGACGGTGACGAGAAAGTAATAGAGCGCGTCCACGTTGCCCGCCATGGACGACGCCTGCTCGGGGAAGAAGGGCAGCGTCGTTTCCACGTCAGGTTTCTGTCGTAGGGGCGGGGCTTGTCCTCGCCCCGCGGTGGCCGCGCTTTTCTCGAAGCCAGGAAG
>JBHENW010000015.1:0-17212 GCA_046261875.1 Thermoanaerobaculia bacterium
TGGCCGGAGATGACGTTGCCCTCGCCGGGCGTCGGACGCCCCGATCACGTTCCCAGGGAATTGGCCACGCTGATCCCGACGGAGGATCCGGCGAAACCGGCCGTGCCGGCCGCGGAAACGCCGATGGAGATGCCCTGCACCGTGTTGCCGCCGCCGAGGAGGAACACGCCGGGCCTGTTGTTGCCGGCGATGACATTGCGGTCGGACGTCGCGGACCCGCCGATTACGTTGCCCGAAGAGGTCGCCTGGACTGCGATACCGGTGGAGTTGCCCAGGTCGATCGTTCCCGTCGGATCCACGCCGATGTAATTCCGGAGAATGGCGTACCGCCGTTGGTCTCCAGCCAGATGCCGGCGTTCGGAAACCGGTTGATCGCGAGACCCCGCACGGTGCTCGCCCCGGCACTGATGCGGAGGCGGAGGCCCACTCCGGGCGAGCCGACCAGCTCGATCAACGGTTGGCCGGAAAGCCTGGCTGCGTCGTGCCGTCGATCGTGACCGGGCTGCTGATGGTGGGCAGAACCGTGACGGGAGTGATGGAGTGCGGACCCCCTCCTGGGATCGCGAAATGGATCGCATCCGGCCCGCCGGCGGCGTTCGCGTCGAGGATCGCCTGCCGGAGCGAGCCGGCGCCGGTGTCCGCGGTGTTCGTCACGGTGAAGGTCGTCGCAGCCAGGGAACCGGAAAAGAAGAGAGCGGCAAGCGCGAAAGCGGCCGGGAAGGATCCCTTCATGGCGATCCTCCTGCTCGGAGGCGATCTTCTGAGACGGCGTCCCCGACGGCGCGGGATTATCTCTCATCCGCGGGACCGGTCGAGGATCCCGCGCGGGTGGGCCGCGGAACGATCGCGCACCGCAGGCTCGGCCCCGCCGCTTCCGTGCACGCCGCGTCCAAAAGGCCGTTGCGGGACGGCTCGGCGAGACCGAGCCGGACGAAGGACGAGCTTTCCGAGGCCGCCTCGAAGACCTGCGCGCTGCCGTCCGCGTGCCCGACGACCGCGCGGCGGCGGGAGACGGCGATGTCCGTCGGGTGCTCTCCGTCGGTGAGCAGGAGCGGAAAGTACTGGCGCACGGCGCCGACGCGGCCCTCGACGGTATCCGTGATCTCGATGCGGGAAGGTGAGACGGTGAGGTCCTGACGTACGGCTCCCGCGCCGCCGCGGAGCCCTCCGGAGTACTCCACGGCGAGCTCCACGCGCCCGGGGGACTCGCGCACGATCCGGACGCGCGCCTCGCGCGGGAGGTCGCCGGAGTGCGCCGCGAGACTGTGCCAGGCGCCGTCCCCTGCACGCCACGCCGGGCCGATCGCCAGGGAGACGGTCGGCCGGGGCGTCGCCTCGTACACGCTCGCGGAGGAGACGCCGTCGGAGACGCTGACCTGCGGCGCGACGCCGCGGTGATGGATCCGCAGGATGCCGGTGGGATTGAACTGGGGGTCGGCGCGGGTGTCGATCTCCACGTACATCCCTCCCGCGTTCGCGAAGACCTTGTGGAAGGCGGGCTGGAGCGCGAAGGCGAAGCCGCCGACCTCCGCGGGGCAGGGGCGCTCCGGAACGGACTCGTCCGCGTGAAGGGCGGCAATCCCGAGGAGCGCCGCCGTCAAGAGGTTGTACTGCGAGTGGAAGGAATAGCTCTCGTAGCCATGCCGCCGTCGAGGATCGAAGCGGTTCTTCACGATCCAGAGGTCGCCCGATGGGCGCACCCAGCGCGCGACCGACTCGACGGCGAGCCGGGCGGACCTGCGGAAGACTCCGGCGCTCTCGCGGTCCCCGGCGGCGGCGAGGCGGCTTGCGAAGATCTCGCAGATGGCCGCATGCACCGCCTCGTTCCACTGGTGGTGGCCGCTGCGCCCCCCGCACGGGGTCTCGCCCCGGGAAGACTGCAGGAAGAGGGACGTCCAGGCCCCTCGCTCCATGAGGTCTTCCAGCGGCGAACGGTGAGCTCCCGCGTAACCGTGGGCCAGGAGCAGGAGCACGTGGAACCGCGCGAACGCATCGTAGGCCATGGGATCCCCCGGGTCCCGATACAGGCCGTGCTCCGTGAACTTCTCCATGTGCCGCGCCAGCGACGCCTCGATCCACTCCGTCGTCCGGGCGAGACCGGCACGGCAGCGCATCCACTCGCCGCTCACGGCCACGAGGTTCCAGTTGTGCAGGGTCTCCGCTCCCGGTTGGAAGATGTAGGTCCTCGCCGGGTCGATCGCACGGAGCCGGCGCCGCCAGAGAGCGTGGCGGAATCGGGAGACGCGGCCGGTGAGCCGTTCGAGCGCCTGCAGCAGAAGCGCGGTGTAGAAGTCCGCATGGCCGTCGGCGGCCCGTCCCGCGGCGAGGCTGTCCGTCGCCGCGTCCATCGCCTTCACGCACGCCGGGAGGAGGCGGCGGTTCTGGCCGCTCGCGCAGAGGATCGCCGCGGCGCAGGCGAAAGCGGGAGTCGCGTACTGCTTCTCGACCCCTTCATAGGGATCGATAATGGAACCGCGCGGGCCCTGGAAGGCCGCGAAGTGCCGCGCGATCCCGTCCGCCAGGGCGAGGTATTCCCGGCGCGGCAGGCCGGGAGCGGGCGGCGGGAGAGGCGCCGCCTGTCCACGGAAGGCTTCGACTCGGGACCGCAGGGGATAGGAGCCGTAGTGCTCGGCGGGATCCCCGGAGGGCATCAAGCGGCGGAGTCGGGCCGCAGCCGGGAGTCGAGCATTTCCGCGATGACTCGCCCGACCGCGCGCCCCCACGCGTCCCAGTTCAAACGATCCTCGAAAGCATCGCGGGCCGACCGGACGAGCCTTCGGTAGCGCCCCGGGTCCGCGTAGAGCTCCCGGATGACTTCCGCGTACTCTCCCCCGCGAGCACTCGGCGAGAGCAGGACTCCGTTCGCGCCGGGTCGCACGGCCCCGGACACTCCTCCGGTATCCGTCGCGATGACCGGCAGTCCGAAGGCGCTGGCTTCGCAGAAGACGATGCCGAAACATTCGCTTCGCGTGGGGAGCAGGAGAAAGTCGGACGTCGAGAGGAGATCCGCCAGCGCCTGCCGCTGCACGGCGTCCCCCTTGTCGAGGAAAGGAATCGTTTTCATCCGCTCGTGCGAGAGACCGGGCGGCGGAACGCTGCCGCACACCGTCAGGTGCGCCTGGACGCCCAGCGACTCGAGCGCGAGGAGCGTTTCGAACGCGATCTCTCCCCCCTTGCGTTCCCAGTCCACGCCCAAAAAGAGCAGCCGACACTCCCCCGACTCCTTCCGGGCGAGGACCCTCTCTCGCGGCGGGATCTCGTCCAGATTCGCGCCGTACGGGATGACGTGGATCTTCGAGCCGTCGGCCCCGTAATCCGCTCGGGCCGACCGCGCGGCCCATTCCGAGGGGTACAAGAGCAGGCTCGCTTTGCGGATGGCCAGGCCTTCGATCCGGTCGCCTTCCCGGACCGACGCGGACACCAGGTTCGAGAGGTAGGGGTAATACCCGTTCATCAGGCGGAAGGTCGTACCGGACAGGTACACGATGGGGATCGCGGTCCGGAGGTAGGCCACGTCGGTCGAGGCGGAGGCCGCGAAGATCACGTCGAATGCTTCACGGTCGAGACGGCGTTGGATGATCTGCGCGTACCGCCGCGCCAGAACCACGCTGTGCGTGAAGTCGTAACCTTTCCGGAAGACCCGTCGGGAGGCCCGGTCGACGGCTCTCCCGGCCGCATCGAGACGGGACCGGACGGGTCCGAGGAAGCGCACATCCCCGCAGTGTTTCTCCAGAGCCGCCGCCATGTAGTGGTTGATACCCGACCACGAGCGCCGGTCCGTGGGATCGTCCGGGGTCACGAACGCGATTTTCGGCCGACGGTTCATGGGGCTCCCGAAGTCGCCGGCGCCTGCGGCAGCGCCGCACCGGATTCTCTCAAGACGGGCGTCGGAGAGGGGCGCGGGCGCGAAAGAGCCGGGTTGTTACGGCTCGAACAGAAAGAGGCCGTCGCCAGTGGTGCCGACGTAGATCCGGCCGCCGGGCACGGCGGCGGCGGTCGCCAGGGCGAGTCCGGGGCGCGGGCTCGTCACCGAGCGCTTCTTGCCCCCTTCCTCCCAGACGAGGGTGCCCCCGACGTCCTGGATGGAGCTGTAGGCGGCCACGGACTCGGAAGCGCCGTCGAGGAAGACGCCGCCGGACAGGACGCCGCGGCGTCGGCCGCTCCAGCCATCGCCGTTCCAGCGGACGACCGCCCCGTCCGCCGTCTTGAGCTCGAGCACGGGCTGTCCCGAGGCGTCGAGCATGAGCTGCGCCCACGAGACCCGATCCGGAGACCCGGGAAGGGTAGCGAAGCGCGCCCCGTCCGCCGACGTGAAGACGCCCTCCGTCGTCACGAGGATCGGCCGGGAGAAGGGTGATCCGAAAAGGGCCACCGGCGCCCCGGGCGGGGGGCGTTCCGGAGAGCTCCAGCGCTCGCCGCCGTCGCGCGAGATACGCACGCCGCTCGAGCTCGCCAGCATGAGCGCCGTTTTCCCCTTCTCGTCGCGGAAGGCCGCGAGGGACGCGGAAGGAGGGAGCGGATCCCGGGAAACGCGGCGGACCTTGAGTCCCTGGGCCTCCCACACGCCGCTCTCCTCGCCGCCGTAGGCGCGGAAGAAGAAGACGCGCGTGGGATCGTTGGGGTCCGCGACGAGATCGGCCACGCGGCCCTCCGCCAGCCCGGCGGAGCCGCGCCGCAGCGTCGTCCCCCCGTCGTCGGAGTAGAAGGCTCCTTCCCCTTCCGTTCCGACGAAGAGCCGCCCGGAGCGCGGATCGATTTCGAGCGCCGTGACCACGAGGCTCTCCCTGGAGACGCGGCTCCAGTTCTGGCCGCCGTCGAGCGAGCGGTGGAGCCCGCCGACGGTCCCCGCGTACACGACGCCCGACCGCGTCGGGTCGCGGCGTACGTTGTGGGAGCGCCGGTTCGTAAAGCCGCTCTTGAATCGTACCCAGTGGTCGCCGCCGTCCTCCGTCCGGTAGACCCAGCCGCAGGTGGAGACCCAGATGTCGGCCGGGTTCTTCCGGTCCAGGTCCCAGGAATAGACGCTCGCGTCGAGGACCATCCCCTCGGCGATCCGCTTCCAGGTCGCGCCGCCGTCGCGGGTGCGGAACGCCTGACGCCACGTGCCGGCATAGAGGATTCGCGGGTCTCGGAAATCGAAAACGAGCGACTCCACCTGGTAGAGCCCCTCCGTTCCCTCCCCCGTCGGCGTCCAGGTGCTGCCGCCGTCGCGAGAGAGGCGCACGCCGTCGTCGCCGCCCACCGCCAGCAGCGGAGGATCTCCGGGGGCGAGCGCGAGGGCGCGCGTGGCGACGCTCGTCTTCCAGCGAGCGAGAACCGTCCAGTTGGCCCCGCGGTCGTCGCTTCGCGCGACGAGGCCGCCGGCGTACTGTCCCGCGAGCGAGGCCCAGAGCCGGTCGGCCACCCGCGGGTCCGCGATCAACCCCGTGACGATGTAGCCGGGAAAAGCGGGTCCCTGCCGCAGAGATTCCCAGCTCTCTCCGCCGTCCGCGGAGGCGTAGAAATTGCCGCGGGAGGTCCCGCAGTAGAGCGTTCCGGCCCGGAAAGGATCCACGGCGAAGACCCGCACCTCGGCTCCCCAGACGGGAAGGCGCCACCAGGTCGCGGCGTCCAGACCAGGAGACATCGCGGCGAGAAGCGCGGCGAAAAAGAGAGGGCGGAGGGCTCTCATCGCGTCTCGATCCGCATGGGCTCCGCCGCTGCCGCGCGGTCCACCCCGCGCAACACCGACGTCACCTCGGCCATGACGGACACCGCGATCTCCTCGGGCGTGACCGCGCCGATCGCGAGCCCAATGGGGCCATGGATCCGCCGGATGGAGTCCTCGGAGACACCTTCGGCGCGGAGGCGCTCGAAGACTCCCCGCACCTTCCGCTCGGAGCCGATGAGCCCCAGATAGCGGGTCGCGGGGGATCCGCCGGCGAGCCAGGGGCGAAGCGCCGCCAGGTCCGTCTCCCAGCAGCGCGTCACGACCGCGACGTACAGGTCCCGTCCCGCCGGTAGGCGTTCGCGGGGTATCTCGTAGTCACGGTTCGTCTGCAACACGGTGACTCCGTCGGGATAACGCTCCGGGCGGGCGTACTCCCCGCGGTCATCCCCTACCAGCACCTTGTAGCCCATCGTCCCGGCGAGTCGTGCAAGGGCGAGGCCCACGTGTCCGCCGCCGAGGATGACGAGGGCGGGCGCGGCGCGCAGCAGCTCGACGGCGACGCGGGCGGAGCCGCCGCAGATCATGTTGGTGGGCTCCCGCGGAGTCTCGGACTGGATCTCGCGCTCGAAGAAGTCGTACCACTTGAGCAGCCTCGCCGGCCCCCCCTCGCGGAAAAGGGCTGCGGCGTCGGCGATGACGAGCGCCTCGAAAGGGCCGCCGCCGATGGTGCCGCGGAAGCTGCCGTCCTCGAAGATCAGGAACCGGCGTCCGACGCGGGAAGGGCCGGAGCCCCGGCATTCGACGACGGAGGCCAGGGCAACGCGGCCCCGGGTCTCCAGAGCCTCGACCACTTCACGGAAGAACCTGTCGTCGGAGCTCATCGAATTCACCATTTTACCGTCGGTCGGTGCCAGACGCGCGCGATCTCCCGGTCGGTTAGGATGCGCCGGCATGAAACGCGTGCGCGTGGCGGTGTTTCCGGCCGCCGGCCTGGGCACCCGGTTTCTTCCGGCGACGAAGGCGCAGCCCAAGGAAATGCTGCCCCTCGTCGATCGCCCCCTCGTGCAGTACGTGGCCGAGGAGGCGCGCGCGGCCGGGATCGAGCGGATCGTCATCGTCACGGGCCGGGGAAAGAACGCGATCGAGGACCATTTCGACACGTCCTTCGAGCTCGAGCGGATGCTCGAGGATCGCGGCAAACAGGACCTGCTCGAGCTCGTCCGGGAGGTCTCCGAGCTCATCCCGATCTCCTACGTCCGCCAGAAGGTCGCCTTGGGCCTCGGCCACGCCGTCCTGCAGGCGCGGGACCTCGTCGGGGACGAGTCGTTTGCCGTCATGCTCGGAGACGACATCGTCGACTCCGCCGTACCGTGCATCGGCCAGATGATGGAACTGCACGAGCGACGCGGAAATCCGGTCATTGCCCTCCAGGAGGTGCCCCACGAGGAAACGCGCCACTACGGAATCGTGGCCGGGCGTCCCGTTCCCGGCGAGGACCGCGTGATCGAGATAACGGACATGGTGGAGAAGCCCTCTCCGGACCGGGCGCCTTCGAACCTCGCGATCATCGGCCGCTACATCCTTCCGGCGGCGATCTTCCCGATACTCGAGCAGACCGGGTCCGACACGGGGGGCGAGATCCAGCTCACCTCGGGGCTCAAGTCGTTGCTGGAGCGCGGGCCGGTGGACGGATACCGCTTCGAGGGGAAACGCTACGACGCCGGCGACAAGCTCGGGTTTCTGAAGGCGACCGTGGAATTCGCGCTCAAGCGCGAGGACCTCGGGGGGCCGTTCCGGGAGTACCTGAAGGGACTGCGCGCGAGCGGCCTCTAGGGACCGGCGAGCGGGCGGGTCCTACGTATCGGTCGCCGGCTTCTTCTCCGGCTTCTTCTCCGGCTTCTCCTTCGTCTCGGTCTTCTTCTCGCCCGCGTCCGCTTTCGCGTCCGATTTCTCGCCTCCGGAGCCCTCCGCGGCCTCGCCGGCTTTTTTCGCCGTTCCGCCCTCGTCCTTGTTTCCGCGCGAGTAGTCGGTGATGTAGAAGCCGCTCCCCTTGAACTGGATCGCCGGCGCCGAGAACGCCTTCTTGAGCGCCCCCCCGCAGCGGGGACAGACCTTGAGGTGCTTCTCGCCGACCCTCTGGATCGCCTCGGTCCTGCGGCCGCAGGATGCGCAGTCGTATTCGTAGATGGGCATCTGCTTCATGGTAACCGACGCGCCGAGACCGCGCGGCCGCCGCCGAGCGCGGCCGATCGCGCGCGCACCGACGTCTAGAATGCGCGCGTGATCACGGTGGAGCAGGCGTTCGGGATCCTCGACGCCGCCGTACGCGCCGGGGGCTCCGAAGAGGTCGCGGTCGCCGACGCCGTCGGACGCGTCATCGCCCGCGACGTCCGGGCCGACGTGGACTGGCCGCCCTTCGACACCTCCGCGATGGACGGTTACGCGGTGCGCATGGCCGACGTGGCCGCCCCCGGGGCGAACCTCGCGGAGCGGCAGGAGATTGTGGCCGCGGGTGATCCCGCCGGAGGGCCGCTCGGGCCGGGCGAGGCCGTTCGCGTGATGACCGGCGCGCCGCTGCCGGCCGGCACGGAGGCGATCGTTCCCGTGGAACAAGCCCACCGCGAAGGCGGACGCGTGCGGCTGGAGATCCGTCCGAAACCGGGCGCGCACATCCGGAAGAAGGGCGAGAGCGTAGCCCGCGGCGCGGCGCTGCTCGACGCAGGCCGCCGGCTGACGCCCGCGGAGGTCGCGTTGGCCGCCCTCGCCGGGGCCGATCCGCTGGACGTGATGGCGAAGCCCCGGGTCGCCGTCGCCGTGACCGGCAACGAGCTCGTCGCCCCCTCCGACAAGCCGTCCGGCGCGAACCTGCGGGACTCCAACGGGCCGCTGCTCCTCTCGCTCTGCCGCCGCGGCGGATGGCCGTCCCGCGCTCTCGCGCGCGTGCGCGACGAGGCGGCCGAAGTGGATCGGCTCTTCTCGGAAGCCCGGCCGGAAGAATTCCTCGTCACGAGCGGCGGCGTGTCGGCGGGCGACCACGATCTGCTCCCGGTCGCCGCGGAGCGCGCGGGCTTCGAGATCCTCTTCCACAAGGTCGCGGTCCGGCCCGGGCGGCCGATCGCATTCGGCCGTCGCGACGGCTGTTTCTGGTTCGGCCTTCCGGGCAACCCGGTTTCCGCGTCGGTCGGCTTTCATCTCTTCGTGCGCTACGCCCTCGATCGCCGCGAAGGCAGCCTGCGCCCGGGAGCGCCGCGCCTGGTCGCGCGCCTCGCGGCGCCGGTTCGGGGCGGGTCCCGCGAGACCTATCGCGACGCCACGCTCCACGACGAGGATGGAGAGAATCTCGTCGAGCCGGTCTCCACGGCGGGGAGCCACGACATCGCCGCGCACGCGCGAAGCAACGCGCTCATTCGGCTGCCCGCGGGATCCGGGGAGCTGTCGGCCGGGACCCTGGTCGAGTGCGTGCGGCTGGACCTTTGAAGACCGTTCCGGAGCGGCGAACCCACACGGTGGCCCACCGGCGCGCGCGCACGGAGGACGGGATCCCCATCGTCTTCACGTGGTGGCGGCGCCCGTCGCGCGAAGTCATCGTCATCGCCCCCGGCTTCTGGCGCGTCCGGCTCGCGCGCGAGAACCTGTATCTCGCCAACCATTTCCTGCGGCGCGGCTACGACGTGGCCGTGCTCGATTTCCGGGGACACGGCGACAGCGGCGGGCGCTACACCTTCGGGGCGTTCGAGGCGCTGGACCTCAAAGCGCTCGCGGATGCGATCGTGGGCACGGAAGACGGCTACTCCCGTTTTTCCGTCCTCGGCCTGTCGCTGGGAGGGTCGATTGCCGCGGGGATGCTGGCCCGGTGGCCGGACCTGCCCGCGCGGGCGCTCGCGATGATCTCCTCGCCCGCGAGGCTCACCACGCTGCGGCCCCGTCCCTGGAAGCCCGGAGCCCTGAGGCAGGTCCGGCTGCGACACGCGCTGCGGATGCCGCGACTGGCCGGACGCCAGGTCTTCAAAGACGGGCTCCACGCGGCGGACGCCGTCTCCCGGATAACGATCCCGAAGCTGATCGTGACCTCCGAAGGGGACTGGCTCGTGGATCCCAGCCACGGCCGGCTCCTCGCGGAGGCGGCCGCGCCGCCCGTGGACTACGTGCACCTTGACCTGCCGGGATCGCTCCATGCGGACGCCCTCGTCAAGTTCGTGCCGCTGCGCCTCCTGCGACTGCTCGACGGCTGGTTCGCCCGAAATGCGCCGCCGTGAACCCGGCGGCTGACAAACCTCGGCCCGCAACTCAGGGAAACCTGAACCGAAGGTTCGAGCGCGGCGGCGTTGTTAGTATCCGCGCTGCATGTTTTCCCGCCGGGTGGTCATCACCGGGATCGGCTGCCTCTCGCCCAACGGAAACGGCCGGGAGGCGTTCGCCACGGCCCTTCGCGCCGGAAAGAGCGGCGTGGGCCGCATTTCACTGTTCGATCCGGAAGGGCTCCCGGCGACGATCGCAGGAGAGCTGAAGGGCTTCGACCCGTCGCTCTTCGTCGGACCCAAGGATTCCCGCCACGTCTCCCGCGCCGTCCCGATGGCCATCGCGGCCTCTGCGGAAGCTCTCGAGGACGCAGGGATGGACACGGCCCGGATGTCGCTGGAAGAGCGGCGCAACCTGGGCATCGTGCTCGGCACAGGCGGGGGACCGATCGAGTTTTCCGAGCGGATGTACCACCTGTACTACACCAACCAGGTCCGCAAGGCCTCCGTGTACTCGATCCCTTCCGGCACGATCGGCACGCTCTCTTCCGAGATCTCGATGCACTTCGGCCTGCGCGGCCCCTCGCTCGTCGTGTCCACCGGCTGCGCCTCCTCGACGGACGCCATCGGGTACGCGTTCCGCTCGATCCGCTTCGGAACGGCCGACGCGCTGCTCGCGGGGGGCGTGGACGCGACGGTCGTGCGCGGCATCATGGAAGGCTTCGTCATGATGCGCATCGTCTCCACGGGCTGGGAGCACGAGCCGCCCCGCGCCTCGCGCCCGTTCGCCTCCGACCGCGATGGCTTCGTGCTGGGTGAGGGAGCCTGGATGTTCGTGCTCGAAGAGGCCGAGCGGGCCCGGGCGCGAGGGGCGCGCATCTATGCCGAGATCCGGGGATACGGCGCGACCTGCGACGCCCACCACCGCGTGCGGCTCGACGAGAGCGGCGAGGAGCCGGCGCGAGCGATGGAGCTGGCTCTCGACGAGGCGGGGCTCCCCCCGGACGCCATCGAGTATGTCGCGTACCACGGCACCTCCACCGAGCTGAACGACCGCGTCGAGACGCGCGCGATACGCAAGGCGTTCGGAGCGGCGGCCGCGAAGCTCCCCGGTTCGTCCGTCAAGTCCATGATCGGGCATCCGCAGGGCGCCTGCGGCGCCGCGGGTCTCGCCGCGACCGTCCTCGGCATGCGGGACTCCTTCCTGCCGCCGACGATCAACCTGGACCGGGCCGACCCGCAATGCGAACTCGACTACGTCGCGAACCGGGCGCGCGAGACGTCTTTCGAGCACGCGCTCTGCAACTGCATCGGGTTCGGCTCGAAGAACAGCGCGCTCGTGGTGAGCCACGCGGGAAGGTAGCAGTTTCGCTGCTCGTCCCCCCGCGCTCGCCCTCGCGCGAGATCCTCGACGATCCTTCGCTCGACGCGCAGGAGATGGAGCGCTCCCTGCGGGACCTGTGGCTCGTCAACCGGACCTGGGGCGGCAGTCGCGCATTCGAGCAGTTCATCGTCGGGAGCTCCCGGCCCGCCGCGGGCCGCCGCCTCGTCGTGCTCGACGTGGGCGCGGGGTCGGGCCACGTGGCGCGGCGGCTGGCCGGCGCGCTCGAGGAGGCGCGGTTCTCGCCTCGGGTCATCGCGAGCGACCTGCAGTGGCGGCACCTGGCGGCTGGACGCCGCATGATGAGGCGCCCCCGTCCGCCCGCGGTCTGCGCCGACGCCTTCGCCCTCCCGTTCCCGGACCGCTCCGTGGACTGGGTCGTTTCGACGCTGCTGCTCCATCACTTCTCCCCGGCCGAAAACGAGCGGCTGATCGGCGGTCTCGCGCGGGTGGCGCGCGTGGGCTTCGCGCTCCTGGATCTCCGGCGGCATCTTTTTCCGCTGATCTTCGTCGGCGTGGCCGGAAAGCTGCTCTTTCGCAGCCGGATCTCCGTGGAAGACGGCAAGGCCTCCGTCCGCCAGGCCTACACCCCGGAGGAAGTCCGCGCGTTCGCTTCGCGGGCGGTGCCGGGCGCGGAGGTCAGAAAGCTCTTCCCGTTTCGCCTGCTCGTCTCACGCGTGGAGGGATGACCGGCAGCTCGTTCGCCGCGGTCATCGTGGGGGCGGGACCCGCGGGATCCGCCGCGGCGACCGCGCTCGCCGCGCGGGGCCACACGGTCCTGCTCCTGGAGAAAGACGAGTTTCCTCGCGACAAGGTCTGCGGCGAATTCCTCTCCGCCGAGGCGCAGACGGCGCTGGCCAGCCTGGGGGTGGCCGACGCCGTGGCGCGGGTCGGTCCGGAGCGGATCCTCCGAGGCGCCGTCCATCCCGACGACGGCGAAGCGGTTTCCTTCGATCTTCCGCGGCCCGCGCTCGGAATCTCGCGGCGCGTCTTCGACGACCTCCTCGCGCGCCGCGCCGCCGCAGCGGGAGCGGACCTCCGCTTCCACCATCGCGTCGTCTCCATCGACGGAGACCTCGCATCGGGCTTCCGTCTCCGCGCCGCAGGCGTGGCGGGGGATCTCGAAGTCTCCGCGCGAACGGTGATCGGAGCGTGGGGCCGCTGGAACGCGCTCGACCGCGAGCTCGAGCGCGGGTTCGAGCGGGCGCGATCGGCCTACCTCGGCTGGAGCCGGGACTTCGTCGGCGACACCGGGTTTCTCGAGGGCCGGGTCCACCTGTACGTCTTCCCCGGGGGGTATTGCGGCCTCTCGCGCGTGGAGGACGGCGAGGTGAACCTGGCCGGCGTGATCTCGGAATCCGAATATCGCCGGCTCGACGGGGGCTGGGAGGCGGTCGTGCGCTCTGCGCGAAGCGGAAACGCGGGCCTGGACGCCGACCTCGCCAGGGTGCGCCCCGGACCGCGCGGATTTCTGGGGGTCGGCCCCGTGCACTTCACGGCCAAGCCCCCCGTGGAGGAAGACATCCTGATGGTCGGAGACGCCGCCGGCGTCATCGACCCTTTCTCTGGTCAGGGCCAGGCCGCCGCCCTGCGATCCGGGCTCCTCGCTGCCGAGGTCGCCGACCAGTATCTCCGCGGCAGCCTGGAAGCCGGCGCCGCACGCGCCACTTACGGGAGGCGGTGGAAGAAAGCGTTTGCCTCGGGCTTCGCCTGGAGCGCCGCGCTGCGAAGCGTCATGCTGAACCCGCGCCTCGGACGCGTGGCGGGCCGGATCGCCGGGAGAAGTCTCGTGCGCCTGGGGATCGCGGCGACGCGCGGCGCCGGGCCCTTCCGCGACTAGGACGCCGGCCGGAGGCGGCCACGCACCGGGCTGATTCCGGTACGCGGCGCCAGGAGCCTCCGCCAAGGCCCGTGCGGGAGGATTCTCACTCTCGCGGCGCGCGTAGTCTCCCGTCAGGGAGGAGGCGCGCGCCGCGGGAGCCGAAGCGACCAGAGGGATCAGGCGAGCGGTCGAGCCCCTTTGGGCGAGCCGCGAGCCGGTGCCGCAGGCAGATCCCGCGCGAGCAAAGGCGACGGGCTACAGCCCCCTCGCTCCTTCCGGCGTGAAGATCGCGTCGTCGATCTTCGCGGGCTTGTAGTCGCGGTACTGGAGGCGCGTCACCGCATTCGAGTCGCGACCGAGCAGCTCCCGGATCTCCATCTCCGCGACGACGGTCTTGCCGCGCACCGTCAGGAGCTTCGTGAATGAGACGCGCCGGATCGCCTTGCCCGACGGCAGGTAGAAGACCACTTGCCGGGGGAGCCGCTTCTCGGGATCGAGCCAGAGCGTGAGCCTGGGATACGGCGCTGCGCCGGCGCGTGCCGTGAGCTCCAGTACGAGAGCGGGACGGCCGTCGAGCATCTCCTCTCCGCGCAGCGTCGCCCTGTAGTCCTGGGCGAAGCGCAGGCGGGCCACGTCGCCGAAGGACGCTCCTCCGAGAAGGCGCTGGTTGGCCGAGACCGGCACGGCGTTTCTCGCGCCGGGCACGATCAGCCACACCTTTTCGCCCGAGGTCAGGACCTTGCGGCCGTTGTTCTTGCCGCCGCGGAAGACCATCAAGGCTTTGTCGGAGCCTTTCCGGTAGACGTCGAAGTCCGCGCTCCCCTGGACCTTCCCGGACACCTCGTGCACCGCGCGCGCCGCGATGATGGCCTCGGGGAACGCGTTGCGGACCGCGTCGACCTCTTCCAGCCACCGGCGCAGCTCAGCCTCCGTGGGGCCCGCCGTCAGAGCGCGGCCGGTCAGGAGGAGGGCGGCGCAGGCCATTCCGATCTTTCTCACGGATGGGAAAACACGAAGACCGCGCCCGGCCTTCCGCGCGGCCCCGGCGGAAATAGAAACCTCAGACGTGGCTCAGCGCATCCACGATGGGTATTCGGGAAGCGCGGCGTGCCGGGAAGTAGGCGGCGATCGCCATCGTGAGGAGCATCGCGGCGAGCCCCGCCGCGTAAGCGAGAGGATAGAGCCGGACGTCGATCGGCACGCCGTGGGTCGCTCCCGGCGGCGGCGGGAGCACCAGCCCGGACGCGTTCAACGCCGCGCGGATCACGAGCGCGAAGATGGCCCCGGAGATGCACCCGGCCAGGGCAATGGCGGTGGCCTCCGCCAGGAAGAGGCGCCGGACCGCCGCGGGGCGGGTCCCGAGCGCGCGCAACGTGCCGATCTCCCGGGTGCGCTCCGTGACCGCCATGGTCATCACGATGGCGGCGGCGAGGATCACGATGACGACGAGCACCCCCCCGACGAAACCGAAGATCCCGATGTAGAGCAGCTTGACCTGTTCGTAGAAGGCGGCGAGCTCTCTCCAGCTTCGCGCGGCGATTTGAAAGCCCGCGCCATTCAAGGCCGAGGTCAGCCTTTGCGCGGCAGCCCGTTCATCGGCCCCGGGCCGGAGGAAGACGACCAGCTTCGAGACGGTTTCCTCGCTCTGGAGCAGCCGGGACACGAGGCCGAGCCCCGCCGCGAGGTAACGGTCGTTGAGCTCCTTGATGGTGACGTCGGCCAGGCCCTGGACGATCGCGTCTACGGCGTTCAACGAACCCTCCGGCGTCGTGGCCATCAGCGTGATCGTGTCTCCGGGGCGGACGCCCAGGGCTCCCGCCAGGCCGGTGCCCAGCACCACGCCGTCCCCGCCGTCCCCGGCGAGGTACTGGCCGGATACGACGAGCTTCCGCACGCCGGTGGCGCCGGATTCCGGCTCGGGGTCCACGCCGATCCCGAGAAAGGGCACCGATCGCGATCCGGTCGTCGCGAGGCCGACGAACTCGATGCGGGGAAGGACCGCGGAGACGGCGGGATCGCTCGCGACGAGCTGCCGCGCGCGGCCGGCGTGCCGAAGACCGTGCTCGAGGGTCGTTCCCTCGTTGCCGGCGAGCGCCCGGCGGTCCACGAGCTGGATGTGGCCGACGGTACGGATCGTGGCCTCGCGGAGCGCATCGAAGGATTGGGCGATGAACCCGCCGGCGAGCGCAAACGCCGCGAAACCGAAGGCGACGACGGCGCCGAGCAGGATACTGCGACGCTTCTGCCGGAGCAGGTTCCGGAGCGCAACGGACAGGATGCTCACCGGCGCTCGTCCGACACGATCCCGCCGTCCTGGAGGGAGACCACCCGGCGCGCCCGGGAGACGACGCGGGGATCGTGGGTGGCGAACAGGAACGCGACTCCACGGGATGCGTTGATCGACCGCATGAGGTCCAGAATTTCCTCGGCGGTCTTCGAGTCCAGGTTCGCCGTCGGCTCGTCCGCGAGCACCACGGCGGGGGCGTTGGCGAGGGCTCGCGCGATGGCCACCCTCTGCCGCTGGCCGCCCGAGAGCAGGTCGGGCCGGACGTCGGCCTTTTCCGCGATGCCCACCGACTCGAGGAGCTCCCGTGACCGCTCCCCCTGCTCCTTCCGGGACAGCCCTTTGAGCGCCATCGGGTAAGCGACGTTCTCCGCGGCCGACAGCACCGGAATGAGGTTGAACGTCTGGAAGACGAAACCGAAGCGGTCCCGCCGGAGGTCCGAGCGTTCGTTCTCGTCGAGCGACCCGGCGTCCTCCCCCTGGATCCGGAGGTTCCCGGAGTCCGGCCGGTCCAGCAGCCCGAGGACGTTGAGAAGCGTGGTCTTTCCCGAGCCGCTCGGGCCCTGGATCGCGACGAACTCGCCTTCTCCGATTTCCAGCGAGAGTTCCCGAAGGGCCGGCACGAGCCCGGCGCCCATCCGATAAGACCGGGTCAACCGGTTTGCGGCGAGCAGAGGAGCCCCCGGAGGGCGGCCCGTCCTGGCCGAAGCAGTCACCGAGACCGTCGCAGGAGCGCAGCTCGAGGGAGGCAGAAATTCGCGATCACCGTTGCGCTGAAGAGTTTAGGCGAATCGTCTGTTAAGGTGGCCGCCAGTCTGGGCAGCCGAGCCCGGTCGGCGCCACTGCCGAGATGGCCGATAACTGCTTGTGCCCAACCGCGGCTCACAGGAGTACCGACCACGCCGGCGGAGGATGAGGGGTATTGGATGCGAGAGAAAAACATTTTTTGAACAAAGTCTTCCTATGGCCTTCACGCCTCGACATAAGATTGGCCCAAAACATGGACAGGATGTCAGGCCAGAAGTGGGATCCGTCTCGGTTGGAAGCCGGTCCGATGCTCGATCGGATGATCGAGTTGCGCGTGTTCGGGCGAAAGCCGTTCGGGAGCGTCCCCTCTTACTCCTCGGATGAGCAGGCTTGCGAGCAGGTGGCACAGCATCTGACCCAGCCGCCTCTGCGGCTGATGGCGCTCAAGGCCGGAGACGGGTACATATGCGGATGGCTGGCTCCTTCGGTCGCCGGAAGCTACGTCCGTCTGGTCTCCGCGGCGGCGTCGAGCCGTCCGCTGGCGATCTGCCGCGCGGCTCTCGCGATGGTGGGACCGATCGAGGCGGAGCGCGAAGAAAAACCTTTCGCGCGAGCCTGGCAGCTCCTCACCCGCGGCGCCCGCGGCTCGAACCCCTAGCTCCGGCGCCCTGGGGATCCCGTCTTCCTCTTCTTCGCGGGAGAGGTGTCCTTGGCTGAGGGCCCCCGCTTCGGCCCGCCTTTGCGAGACTGCTCGACGAGCTTCATCAGATTCGCGGCGATCTTCTCGTGCCCTCCCCCGGCGCCCCCCAGGACTTCCGAGGGCGGTGCATCCCGCTTTCCGGCCGCCCACTCCAGCGAGTAGATCGCCGCGGCGATCTCTCCGATCCAGAATCCCGAGAGCGCCTTCGCCCTCTCCTTGAGGGCGCGGACTTCGGCGTTGATTTCTCTGGCGTCCATCGTCTGCACTCCTTCCGAGTCAGCCGGCGCGCGCCCCGTCCGGCACGGTCTTCTCCGGCACCGCGAGAACGGGCGAGATGCCGTCGGCGTACCCGATGTCCAGAAGCATCGCTTCCGACACGAGCCCTGCCAT
>JBHENW010000016.1:0-18778 GCA_046261875.1 Thermoanaerobaculia bacterium
CTCCTGCTCTCAGGGCTGGGTGCGGCGACTTTCACCTGGCCCTTCATCGAGGTCGTGAGCCTCCTGCCCGGGTTGAATCTGGTCTTCCCCCTTCGCTTCTTCTCCTGGGTCGCGCTCGCAGGTGCCGCGCTCGCTGCCTTCGAGGCCGACCGGCTCCAGCGCGACCTGACCGACCGGCGGTCGGCGCGGTTCGCGCCGGCGGTCGGTGCCGCGCTCCTCGCCCTCGCCGCCGTTCTCGCTTTTCTCAGCCATCGGGGCGATCACGCCGCGGCCGGCGGTTCGCGCTCCCAGCTGGCGGCCCTGGCGCTCGCGCTGGCGTCGCTCTCGGCTTTTGCCGCCGCCCCGACGCTTCTCGGCGCGGCCCGGCGCTTCACCGTGCCGGTCGCATTCGCGGGGATCCTCGCGGCCGAGCTCTTCGTCCAGGGCCGGCGGCTCTATCGCTTCACGCGCGCCGATCCCGTGCCGCCACCGGAGAGCCGCCTGCTCGCTTTTCTGCATGCGCAACCCGGCCCGTTCCGTGTGATCGGGGATGGATACGTCGCTTATCCGAACACGAACGTTCTGGCGCGGCTCGAAGAGATACGGACCCACGACCCGATCGAGCGGCGGGACTACGTCGAGTGGCTCGACCGGGCGGCCGGCTATTCTCCCGCTCCGTACTTCAAGTACCTCGGCGACGTCAACGCGCCGGCGCTCGACCGTCTCGACGCGCGCTACTTCGTCGGGCGTCCGAATCGGAAAGCTCCCGGCTCCAAGTGGAAAAAGGTCTACGAGGGACCGGAGGGGACGCTGTTCGAGAACACGCGGGCCATGCCGCGGATTTTTCCGTCGGCGGCGAGTCGTGGAGGAATCGGCGGCGTCGAGAACTACCGGGAAAGCGCCAACTCCGCGTCATTCCGGGTGCGAGCCCCCTCGGAGGGAGCCGTTCTCGAGACGAGCCTCGTACAGGATGGCGGCTGGACGGCGACGTCGAGCGGAGGTCGGGTTCGGGTGTTCCGGGCGAACGGCCCCTTCGTGACGCTCGAAGTTCCGCCCGGCGACCAGGTCGTGCGGTTGCGCTATCTCCCGCCCGGTTTCCCCGAGGGTGCCTCCGTGACGGCCGCGACGATCACGCTCCTCACGGCCGCCGCTTTGTGGCGCACGCGCCGGAGAGAGCCGGGGACCCTCCAATGACCACCCTGGTCCTCCTCTGGACGCTCTACCTCGTCACCGTCCTGGGCGTGGCGGCCGCCGCCGTGGGCCTCCGCCTCCGAATCCCCCGGCCGATCCTCGTCGCCTTCGCGCTGCTCCCGGTCCTCGTGATGCTCCCGGCCTTCACCTCGGGAAAGACGCCGGTTCCCGTGGACCACGCGCTCGCGATCCCCCCGTGGAGCGCGGTCCATCCGGGGGTGGCCCGCTACAACGAGAACCTCAACGACATCGCGATGCAGTTCGTCCCCTGGGCCAAAGCGGTGCGACTGGCGTTCCAGGAGGGAACCCTCCCCTTGCGTAACCGGTGGAACGGCGGTGGCATGGTGCTCGCCGCGAACAGCCAGTCCGGCGCCTTCTACCCGCCGCTGCTCCTCGGAGGGCTCCTGCCCCTCGCGGCGGCCTTCAGTCTCGTCGCAGCGATCAAGACGTTTCTCGCCCTCACGGGTATGTGGCTGTGGCTGCGGGAGCTGCGCCTGACTTCCGCCGCCGCCCTCTTCGGCGCCATCGCCTTTTCTCTGTCGCTCACCATGACCGCCTGGCTGCTCTTCCCGCACACGGCGGTGACCTCGCTCTGGCCGTGGGCGCTGTTCGCCATCGAGCTGCTGCGGCGAGAGGACGGCCGCGCCGGTTTCTGGACGGCGACCTGCGTCCTGACGGTGTGGGCGCTCGGCGGTCATCCGGAAAGCGCGGCCTCCGGCGCCGCGTTCGCGCTCGTCTGGCTGCTCGCCCGCGCCGCGCTGCGGGATCTGCCCGACTGGCGCCGGCTCGGGCGGCGCCTCCTCGCCGCGGCGGCCACGGGCACCGGCCTCGCCGCGTTCCTGCTCCTTCCCTCCGTGCTGGCGATCCTGGCTTCCAACCGGCTCGGATTCTGGGGAGTCTTCTGGGGGCCGCACCTCTCGCTCGCGCCCCACGGACCGATCTGGCGGGCGGGCGGTTTGGCCCTCTTCTTTCCGAGGATCTTCGGGGACGGAATTTCCTCTCCGATGATCCCCGGCATGGCTTCCTACCCCGAGATGGGACTCGGATACATCGGAATCGCCGGCTGGGCCTGCGCGCTCCTCATCCTGCGCGCCCGCAAGGGACCGCCGCGCGCGGAGCGGGCCCTGATCGTGCCTCTCGCCGCCGGGTTTGCCTTCGGCGTGGGCCTCTGGCCCTTCGCGGAAGTGCTGGCCATGGTTCCGGCGCTCAAGTTGATGTTTCCGGTGCGGTTCTTCTCCTGGATCGCGCTGGCGGGCGCGGCGATCGCCGCGTTCGAGCTGGACCGGATGTGCGCGGAGCTGCGGACGCGCCGCGGAGCGCCCCACCCGGCAATCTTCGCCGCCGCGGCGCTCGGCCTTGCCGCCATCTCCGCGTACCGTCTGGTGCGGCCCCTCCACGAGGCGAGCGGGGGCCTGGAGGAGCAGAGCGAATGGATCGCATTCACCTTGATCGCGGTCGCCGGATTCGCGCTCGCCGTCCTGGCCGGAAACCGCGGCGCATTCGGACTCGCCGCGATCCTGACCGCCATCAATGGCGCGGAGCTCTATCTGGAGGGGCAGCGCATCTACCGGTTCGGGTCACCGGATCGTCTCTTTCCGCCGACGCCGGTCGTGCGCTGGCTCGCGTCGCGGCCGCCG
This sequence comes from Thermoanaerobaculia bacterium, assembly GCA_046261875.1. Classification (GTDB taxonomy): domain Bacteria; phylum Acidobacteriota; class Thermoanaerobaculia; order UBA5066; family Gp7-AA6; genus JBHENW01. Next base: position 2,808 of record JBHENW010000016.1, read on the forward strand.
CCGTTTCGAGTGGTCGGGGATGGAGCCGCCATTTTCCCCAACTCGAACGTCCACGCGGGGGTCGAGGAGATCCGCACGCACGATCCGGTGGAGCGGAGCGACTACGTCCGCTTTCTGGACGCGGTCGCGGGCTACCCGCCGGCCGATTACTTCAAGCAGCTGCGCGACCGGGACGCGGCAGTGCTCGATTTTCTGAACGTCCGCTACTGGGTCGCGCCTTCGGGACAGGCTCCTCCCGGCGGCCGCTGGAAGCCCGCGTATTCGGGGCCCGACGCGGTCGTGTTCGAGAACTCCTCAGTTCTCCCTCGCGCCTTCGTGCCCGCGGCCGTCCGCCTCGTGCCGCCGCCACGATCCTCGCGGATCCTTCCGCCGGCTGACGCCCTCGCGCCCTTCGAGAAAAGCCTCTCCGAGATGGCGGCGCTGCGAGACTGGCGCTCCGTCGCCTTCGTAGCCGCGGATGCCGGCTCCGGATCGTGGCGCGCCGGCGCGCAGCCGGCCGTCGTAGCGGTCGGTGACTACCGCGAGTCGACCAACGGCGCCTCGTTCGGCGTAGCCAATCATTCCGACAGGGTGGTCACGATCGTCGCGAGCCTGGCGCAGGACGGCGGCTGGTCGGCGGACACGGAGTCGGGGCTTTCCCTTCCCATGGCCCCGGCGAACGGGCCGTTTCTGGCGATCGCCGTTCCACCCGGGGAGCACCGCGTCCGGCTGCGCTACCTTTCCCCGGGCTTCGCCGCCGGAGCCGCGGTCAGCGGCGCGACCGCCCTGCTGCTCGCCGCAGTTCTGTGGACAGACCGCCGCCGGTCTCCCGCCTCGGGGATGGCCGCCTAGAAAGCCGCCGTGTCGGCCACGCTCGCGAGGTTGCCCTGCACGTTGGTGTACGTCTTGACCGCACCGGTCGCCGTGTCGGTCACCGTGATCGTGTACTGCACGTCCGACAAGGCCCCGTAGAACACCCAGAACCTCCCGTTGACCGCACGCGCGTCGAGCACCTTGACGACGAGCTCCACGTTGGCCGCGTTGAAGAACCAGAAGTGGCCCGTGTCGGCCGACATCGTCACGGCGTTGCCCGTCCCGCTTCCCGTCGGCGACTGCCAGTTCACCTGCACCCGGAACCTTCCGCCCGCGAGACACAGGTTGTTCGGGCCCACCGTGCACGTGCTCGGACCGACGACCGCGCAGCCGCTCAGGTTCAGGTTGTAGGTCCCCGCGCCGCCATCGCCATTGCTCTGTCCCGGCGCCCAGTACGAGGTGACCTCGACGCGCCAGCTTCCGGTCGCGTTCAGAACGAAGTTGGAAATCCGCGAGTTCAGGTTGCCGTCGGCGATGTCGTCGCTCGACGCAGCGATCGTACCGGACGGTGACACCAGAATCAGGTAGGTATCGAAGCTTCCCGTGAGATCGATCGTCAGAGTCTGGCCGGCGGTTCCGGAGAACGTGTACGCGTCGGTGAACTGCCCCTCGTTGCGAAGACCCGTGGTGCAATCGCCGCTTCCGAGGGATCCGTTGAGGGTGCCGGGGCACGAGACGGCCTGCGCTATGCAGGTCGAGGGGACCGACGTGGAACCCGTCGCCGCCTGCACGTTGATGCGCGGCTTGGTGATGCCGTTGCGCGCGTCGGTGACGGGAGTCCCGGTGGACGTCATGCGCGCGACGGTCTGATCGACGCTGTCGCCGGGAAACGCGGACCGGAGCACGGCGACCATGCCGGCCACGTGGGGAGACGCCTGAGAAGTGCCGGCCTGCGTCACCCCGGCTGCGGTGATGAGCGCTCCCGGCGCGAGCAGGGTGAGGAACGAAGCGCTGTTGGAGAAACAGGCCACTTTGTCGGCCGCCGTGGACGGGTCGCTGGCGCAGTCGCTTCCGGGATAGGTCCCGAAGTTCGAGTCGTAGACCGCTCCGACCGAGACGGCACCGGGCGCGCAGCCGGGCGTGGCGAGCCGGTTGAGGGCCCCGTCGTTGCCCGACGCCACGACCGGGACGACGCCGGCCGCGCGCGCGTTGGCGAACGGCGTCGTGTACGGCCCCGACGCGCAGGGCGTATCGAAGGTGTCTCCTCCCAGCGAGAGGTTCATCGCGACGATGTTGTAGGTGGCGCGGTTCGAGAGGATCCAGTTGATGGCCGCGAGCACGATGGATGAGTTGGTCGAGTCGTTGTTGAAGACGTCGAGGGCGGCGATCTGGCTGTCCGGCGCGATGCCGAGCACGATCCCCGAGACGTTCGTTCCATGGAGATCCGGATCGTCGAGCCGATTGTCCGGATCGGCGAAGTCCTGGTACGCCACCACGTGGCAGGTCGTCGGAACGCCCGGCGAGGTGCATGAGCCGAACGCCGCGCGGCCGTACTCGACGCCCCCGTCCAGTACGGCGACCGTCGTGCCGGCGCCGCGGTAGCCGGAGGCGAAGGCAGCGGGCTGTCCGACGAGGACCCGGCTCTCCGAGAGCTGCTTCCGCAGGGTGGCGTCTTCGTAAACGGCCACGACGTCCAAGCTGGCCAGCAGGCGATCCAAAGCGGCCCGCGACCTCACCCGAACGAAGGACATGGGTAGGTGGCTGTACTCGCGGATGGTCTCCACGTCCGCGTGTGCGATCGAGGCCATCGCCGCCTGCTTGAGCACCGCATAGCGGGCCGCTTTCATCTCGAGGATGTCCTGGCTCTCGGAGGCCAGGCCCTTCGCGGCGAGCACTTCGGCCGCCATCTGGCGAACCGAGGCGTCGCCGAACTCCACGATGACGTCGACGGACTCGCCCGCCGAGAGCGCCGCGAGCGCCGAGGCCGGTGCCACCTTGGACAGGGAGGACTGGGCTCCGGGGACCTTCTTGGCCGCTGCGCGCTTAACGGCCGCCCCGCCGGGAACCGCGATCAGAAAAAGAACAATGGGGAGGAGAAGAAAGCGTGCCGTCGCAATGAGATCCCGAAGGGGGCGCATAGGATGTGGTCCTCCGTATCGAAGAGGTGAGGGTACCTTGCTCCTTGCCCACGAGCAAAAGATTTCTCTAGAACGATCCATGCGGAACCGGTATTCCGGGATCGCCGGGTAGGGCCCACCTGCGCAGCGACCGGTGGGAGCGATCGCTCCGCGCCCTCGGTTGCGCCGCGCTCGTCGCGGCGCTCGCCTACCGTATCGCCGCGAGCGGTCCGCTCCGGCTCGAGGCTCCGCGGACCGCCGCCTCCCTGACGCAGCCGGCGCTGGACGATCTCCTCGTCTTCCTCCGCGAGGTGGAGGGACGGGTACCTCCGGGGGCGGAGATCGCGGTCGTGCCCGCGCGGCGCATCGAAGTGCTCACGCCCCTCATGTTCCATTACCTCGCGCTCGGACAGCTCCCGACGCATCGGGTGCTGTACGCCGAGGTGCCGCACTTCCCTTCCCGGCTCCCCGAATACGTCGCGGTCTACGGGCAGGGCCTCGAAGACCCTCGCTTCGTTTTCGTCACGAAGTTTCGAAGCGGGTCCCTGTACCGTCGCGTGCCGTGACCGGGCTCCGCTTCCTCCTGGCATTTGCCGTCCTTCCCCTCCTGGGGCTGGCCACCTGGATCTTTCCGGGCGTTCGAGCTCTCGCCCTGCCGGCGCGCATCGGGGTGGCCGGGGCGGCAGGAGCGGTGTTGCTCTCCGTCGAGATGTTCCTGCTCCACCTCATGGGAGTGCAGTGGTCGGCGCCGGTCATCGCCGCGCCTCTCCTCATCGCCTCCACGGTCGGTGTTTGGGTTGCCGTGCGGCGCCGGCGTGCGCCGTCGGGTCGGCAGCCCGATCGAAGGACCTCGCCGTTCCTCGCCCTGACCGTCTTCGCCTTGCTCCTGGCGACGTACGCCGCGGGCACGGCGCGCGCGACCTCCGTGGACCTGCTGCTCTTCTGGGGCGGCAAGGCGGCGCGCTTCGCCGCCGAGGGACAGATCGACGCCGCTTTTCTCTCCGACCCGCGTAATCGCTTCATGCACCCGGACTATCCGCCGCTCTTCACCTCCCTCGGCGCTTGGGCCACCCTCGCGGCGGGCCGCTTTGCCTGGGGCGCGGCCCTTCTCACGATGCCGCTCTTTCTCGCCGCGACGGCGCTGACCTTTTTCGGTTTCGCGCGGGAGACCGTGGGACGGGAGCGCGCTTCGCAGCTCACCGCGCTCCTCGCGGCGCTGCTCTCCTTCGCGTGCGTGGTGTCTCTGAGCGCGGGCAACGCCGAGCCGCCTCTTCTGCTCTTCGAGACGCTGGCGCTCGCCGGAATCGTCTTCGGGCGCGGGAAGACGCGCGACGCGGCCGTCGCGGTTGGTCTGGCCGGAGCCGTCTGGACGAAAGTGGAAGGCGCGGCCTTTGCGGCCCTGTGCGTTTTCCTCTTCCTCTGGTTCCAGCGGGCGGATCCCGCGCGCTGGAAGCGGCTGCTGCGTGTCGCCGCGCCCGCGGCCGTGCTGCTCGTTTCGTGGATTCTCTGGGCGGCGCATCACGGGTTGCTCCAGGCCTACCTGGGGGCGACCTACGGCGGTTTCTCCGCGGAACGGTGGAAGCTCGTACTCGTTCGGCTGCTGCAGACGGCGGACTATGGAGCGTTCTACCTGCCCTGGCTCCTGCTCCTGTTCCTTTCCCCGCTGCGCTGGCGGAACCCCGACGCGCGAGCGCTCGTCGGGATGGCGGTCGTATACCTCCTCTTCATCTTCTTTTCGTACCTCCACGGAAGCTTCGACCAGACGGCCTGGATCCAGTGGTCCGCGGAGCGCCTGCTCATGACGCCGTTACTCTTTCTCTTCTTCGCCTCCGCGGCGTCGGCGCGAAAAGCGGAACCGTCGGAGTCCGGGCGCCTTCTGCCGTAGCCGCCCGAAAGCCACGAGGTAGTACGTGGTCGAAGGATCGGCGCGCAGCTCCTCGTCTTCGACGCGGAGCATGTCGGCGACCGCCGCGCGTCCGGCCTCGGACTGCATCCAGGCGGGCCGCAGGTAAGGGAAGACGAGGCTGACGATCTGGCCGCCGTACGGCTTCCACTCGACCGGATCGAAGTAGTCCCGCAGGAACGAGGGGATCTCCCCGGAGCGCGCCGCTTCCGAAGGGTCGTGCTCTTCGATGGGGAGGTCGATCCGGCGCGGGATCTTCGCCCGCACCGGCAGCCGATCGAGGAGCTCCTGGGCTCGCCGGACGTGCTCGGGCTTCCACCGGTTGCGCGAGGGCCCCACGTACTCGTCCGCGTAGAGCGCGCCGTTTGCGACGAGGGCGCCGGCGACCGCCTCGAAGAGGCGCTCCAGCCGGGAGACGTGGTGCAACGACTGATGGAAGAAGACCGCGTCGTAGGCGTTGCGCGGGAGCCGCGGGTCGTCGAAATCGCCGGGCAGGTAGCGGATCCCGGAGAGACCCTCCTCCTCGGCGCCGCGCCGCGCCTCCGCGAGCGACGCTTCCGATATGTCGTAACCGTCTACCGTGGACACGATCCCCGCGCGGACCGCGGACCGCTCGAATGCCCCCGTGCCGCAGCCCCACGACAGCCCGCGGGCGAACGGCACCCTGGCGTGCACGCGCCGGAGCCAGTCGAGCGGCCACTCTTCCGCAGAGCCCGTCACGCGCCGGTTGATCGCGGCGCGACAGGCCGGGTACGCCATCCAGTAGGACGGGTCGTGCGACTTGTGGTGGTGGGAATCCCAGTACGCGCAGGCGTCGCGAGGCGTGTCGCGCGGCTTCACGCGGTCAGCGTAGCACCGCGTTCGCGCGCAATCCGTCTGACATAATCGACGAAGTGGTGCGCCCGCTCAACGTCATTCTCGACGTCACGGCCCGTTGCAATCTCAGGTGCGTGATGTGCCACTTCTCCCGGGCGGACCGCATCCACTTCCCCCCCTTCGACGTCCGGGTGGCCGACGACGGAAACATGCCCGTCCCCGTCTTCGAGAAGATCGCCGAGGACCTCTTCCCCCGCGCGTGGCGCGTGGCGCTCGCCTGCGCTGCCGAGCCGATGATCCACCCGAAATTCCGCGACATCCTCGCCATCGCGGGGCGGTACGGCGTCCCGGACCTCTGGTTTCCGACGAACCTCCTCGCGCTTTCCGAAGACACCGCGCGCGCGATCGCGCAGGCGGGGGTCCGCACCGTGGCCGCCTCAATCGACGGCTGCCGGAAGGAAACTTACGAGAAGATCCGCGTCGGCGGGCGCTGGGAAGCTCTGCTCGCGCGGCTGGAGATCCTCCGGAAGCTGCGCCGCGATTCGGCGCGGAGACGGCCGCGCCTGCGCATCATCTTCACGTGGATGCAGTCCAACCGCGAGGACCTCGCGCTCCTGCCGGAGTTCGCCTCGGAATGGGGAGCGCAGGAGCTCGACGTCCGCTACGTCTCCCCCTCCTTCGGCGTGGACGTCACCGAGGAGCTGCTGTCCGGCGAGGATCCGGCCCTGCTCAACGCTGAGCTGGAACGGACCGCGCGGGAGGCCGTGCGCAGAGGCATCCGGCTCTCCGCTTACCCCGAGTACGAGTCCGCGGAGGCTTTGCCGCGCAACCCGGTCGACCGCGCGCGCCGGCGGCTTTGGAGGGTGCGCGCCGGAATCGACAACGCGGAGCACCTGCGATACGCGCTGAACCAGCGCCTCCACGGTTGCGCCTACCCGGGCCGGGACTACGTCATCCGTCCCAACGGCGCCGTGTCGCCCTGCATCTACTGGCAGGAAGAGCCGATCGGCTTCTATCCGGCGCAGGGCCTGCCGGAGATCTCGGCGGGACAAGGCCTCGCGCGGATCCGATCCGGCCTTCGATCGGGGGCTCCCGTCGGGACGTGCGCGAGCTGCTCGGAACGGCGCACCGCGCTCTATCGATTCCGCGGGAGTCCCCTCCCCGGGGCGGCCGCGCGCCTGCCGACGCACCCGGCCTGAGACCCGCCGTTGCGGCGGAGGATCCGAAAAGTGGTAGGAAGATTGCGTCGGGGCCTCTGAAATGCAGAAGGTCCTTTCCGAGGTCGCGCGGAAGCTCCTCATCGAGGAGCGCGACCTTCTCGCGCGCCTGGAAGCGGCGCTCTCCCGTTTCGGGGCGGCCCCGGCGGATCGGGAGGCGCTCGCCGCGGCGCGCCGCCAGCTCGACGAGCTCTTTCTCCTCGTCGTCGTCGGCGAGTACAACAGCGGAAAGTCCGCCTTCCTGAACGCCCTGCTCGGCGGCCGATTCCTGGCCGAGGGCGCCACGCCTACGACGGACCAGATCCACCTCGTCGCCTACGGACCCGAGAAGACGGTCGAGCAGATTCGCCCGTCGCTCCGCCGGCTGACGTTCCCGGTCCCCTGGCTTCAGGACATCAACGTCGTGGACACTCCGGGGACGAACTCCGTCATCCGCGAGCATCAGGAAATCACGGAAGCCTTCGTTCCGCGGGCTGACCTCGTCCTCTTCGTGACATCGGCCGACCGGCCCTTCAGCGAGAGCGAAAGGCAGTTCCTCACGGGCGTCCGCTCCTGGGGCAAGAAGATCGTGATCGTGATCAACAAGATGGACATCCTCGAAGACGCCGGAGCGGCCGGCGAGGTCACGGACTTCGTGCGCCAGCAGGCCACGATCCTTCTCGGGATGTCTCCCGTCCTTTTCCCCGTCTCCATCCGCCAGGCTCAGCAGGCTCAGGCGGGGGATCCGACCGAGGCGCAGAAGCTGCTGAAGGCGTCCGGGTTCCAGGCTCTCGAGAAATACATCGTCGAAACGCTCGACGAGAACGAACGGCTCGCCTTGAAACTCGAGAGTCCTCTGGGGGTCGCCGAGCGTCTGGTCGAGACCTACGCGCAGGCCGCGGGCGACCAGCAGGATCTCCTCGCCGGGGACCTGGCGGCTGTTGACCAGATCCAGACGGCCATGGACGGCTATGCGGCGGACTCCCGGCACGACTTCGAGTTCCGTCTCAGCCGCATCGACAACATCCTCCACGATTTGCACGCCCGCGGGGATCGCTTCTTCGAGGAAATGATTCGACCCGGACGGTTCTTCGACCTGATCAACGCGGCGCGTCTGCGATCCGAGTTCGAGCGTCAGGTCATCGGAGAGATCCACCAGCAGCTCGAAGCCGAGGTGGCCAGCCTGATCGACTGGATCGTGGACCGGGACCACAGGCAGTGGCAGGGAATCACCCGGCAGCTCGCGCAGAGAGCCGGCGCGCACGGCGACCGCATCGTCGGAGAGATCGGAGGCGATTTCGTTTCCAACCGGCAGAGCCTGCTGACCTCCGTGGGACGGACGGCTCGGGAGGTCGTCCGAGATTACGACAAGGACAAGGAGGCGCGCCGGCTGACGGAGACCGTCCAGAACGGCCTCGCGATCATGGGCGCCGTCGAGCTGGGAGCGCTCGGCCTCGGCGCCCTCCTGCTCCATGTCATGACGCGCGCCCTCGATCCCCTGGGGATCGTCGCGGCCGGCGGGATCGCCATCCTCGGGCTCTACATCCTGCCGGCACGGCGGCGCAAGGCCAAAGCCGATTTCGATCGGAAGATCGGGGAGATCCGTTCGAGGATGCGAAGCGCGATGGCGGAGCAGTTCGAGCGCGAGCTTTCGAATTCGCTGCAGCGCCTCCGCGAGGCGGTCGGCCCGTTCACACGGTTCGTGCGGTCGGAGTCGGATCGCCTGGAGGCGCTTCGGGAGGAGCTCGACGGCGTCCGCTCGGGCCTGCGGAGCGTGCGCGACCGGATTCGAGTCCAGGCCCGCTGAGCGGTCAGAAGTTCTGGAGAGCCTCCACGGGCGCGTAGGCGTCGGTCAGCTCGGGAATCCCCGGCATTGGCTCCGGGCTGTGGATCACGGCGTCGGCGTAGTGCGGGAGGAGCGACAGGTCCCAGCGCAGGCCGAGCTCGTTTCCACGCCGCGCGAAATCCTCCCGGGAGATCGGATCGGCCGAAACGGTCGCCAGGAGTATCAGGTTCCCCTGGAAGGCGAAGTCGCCGCGCTCGATCTCGCGGCTCATCAGATAGACCTGGCCGAACTGCTGGCGGATCGTGCGGTAGGACGCCCAGAACAGCCGCGCATCGCGACCCATCAGCCCGCCGATGAAGTTCGCGACGAAGACGCCGTCCCCCGTCAGACGCGAGCGCACAGTCTGGAAGAACTCCCGGGTCGTCAGATGGAACGGGGTTCCTGTGGCGTTGAACGCGTCGAGCACGATGAGGTCGTAGGGCTCCCCGCCGCGCGCCAGAAAGAGCCGCCCGTCGGCGATGACCGTCCGGGTCCGGGGGGACTCGCGATACTGGAAGAAGTCCCGCGCCACCTCGCGGACGACGGGATCGATCTCGACGGTCGTCACCGAGGCCTCGGGGACCAGCCGCGCGACCGTCCTCGGGAAACTGCCGGTGCCCAGGCCGATCTGACACACGCGGCGGATTGCCGGGCGCACGCCCCAGGCCATGAAGAGGCCCTGCTCGTACGCGGTGTACGGACGGTCCGGCGTGTCGAGGAATACGCCTCCCTGGACGAGATTGTCGAAGCGCAGCGAGCGCACCCCTTCGAGCTCCGACACGGTGATGTGGTGGTAGGCGGTGTCCCGCGACAGGAGCGTGCGGGCCATGTCGGCCTCGCCCGGCGCCGCCGGGACGTAGAACGCCAGCCCGGACGTCATCGCGGCGAGCACGGCGACGACGGCCGGCCTCCGTCCCCGGGCGAGCAGCAGGGCGCAGGCGGCGAGGGTCAGGGAGAGGATGAGCAGGAGACTCTGCACGGGGAAAGCGGGGATCAGCACGAAGGCCGTCAGCAGCGTTCCCACGATCGAGCCCGCGGTCGAGAGGGCCGAGTAGAAGCCGGCGACCGCGCCGACCCGCTCGAGGTGTCGCACGGCCAGACGCACCGCGAAGGGGGAGATCATCCCCAGGGCGATCGACGGGGGAAGGAAGAGGATCGTGGATGCGAGCAGCGCCGCCCATCGGATGTCCCAGCCCGAGCGGCCGAGCGCCTCGAGCATCGCGGGGGCCCAGCGCACCGTCGGAAGGATCAGGACGGCGGCGACCGAGAGGATCAGCGACAGGGTTCCCGCGCGCGGGCTGCGGTCCGCCAGACGGCCCCCGAGAGCGTAGCCCAGGGCGAGAGCGGCGAGGAAGACCGTGATCAGGCTCGCCCAGACGTAGACCGAAGAGCCGAAGGCCGGGGCCAGCACGCGGGAGCCGAGGATCTCGAGAGACATGAGGACCGCGCCCGAGAGCGCGACGACGAAGCGGAGGCGCACTTCCTCGGCGGTCACGGCAAGCGAGTCTAGCGGGAGGTCGCCGCGCTTGCGGCCGGCTCGAGATGCCAGAGGGAGATCGCGCCCCTCTCGCCGATGAATCTCCAGGGGGCGGGGAGGCGGGGCTCCGCGGCCTTCACCTCTTCCCGGAGGAGGAGCGCGTACCAGCGATACCCGGCATTCTCGGCGAGCACGCGAAGCTGCGCGAAGGTTTCGGGCGTCGTCCGATCCCAGCGCGCGGGAATCCTGCCGGTGTAGTAGCGCAGGGCGCCGCTCATGTCCATCGAGACGACGAGCGCTTTTTCGGGCAGCTGCGCGGCGACCCAGGCGCACGTTCGCGGGATCACCGCCTGGCGTTCGTCCACCTTGAGAACACGGAGACGGTCCGCCCCCACACAGGTCCAGCCGAGCACGGCGATGACCAGCACGGCGCCGATCGCCGGACGCAGCCTCCACCGCTTTTCGGCCTCGCGCAGGAAGAGCAGGAAAGCCAGAATGAGGGCGGGGATTCCGGGCAGGAGAAACCGCGTATACCACCAGGTCCCGTAGACCTCGAAGAAGCAGTAGAAGAGCAGGTATGCCCCGAACCAGAGAAAAAGGACGGCCCGGTCCCGCCACTTGATCCAGGGAATTGCCGGGAGGGCCAGCCAGGCGACCGGGACGAGCGGCGTGAGGAGCTTTGAAAGCCATGAGGCGTAGAAGGCCACCCGGCCCGGAAAAAAGCTCCAGCCAAATCCCTCGAGGTGCCCGGTGACTCCCCATCCCGTCCGGAGCGGGTGGCCGTAGGCGGCCCGGTTGTAGAAGCCGAATGCGACCGCCATCGGCATGCCCCCCGCCGCGAAGAGCGCGAGGCTCTTTCTCCGCCACGGGAGCGCAAAGAGCAGCGCCGGCAGCAGCAGCACGTTCGTCGGCCGGATGAGCACCGCCATCCCGAAGGCGGCCCCCGCCGCGAGGCTCCAGCTCGCCTTTCGGCGCGCGCGAAGGGACGCCAGGACGGCGGCGAGCGCCCAGAACGTCGCCGCGACGTCGGACATGGGCTGGAGGGCCTGGTAGAGGAAGACCGCGCAGGCGGCGAGAAGTGCCGCCCCCGCCAAAGCATAGCCGGAGCGCAGGCCGAGTTCGCGCGCGACGAGGAAGAGAAGCAGGACGCTGCCCAGCGCGAGGAGCGGGCTCGCGAGGTACGGACCCTTCTCCCAGCCGATCGCCCTCGAGACGGCGGCCACGTGGAGGGGGAAACCGACCGGGTAGAACGGCGTCATCGTGCGGGGCTCGGGCCCCGGCACGAAGGCGAGCGGAATGAACACGTGGTCGAAGGCGGGCGGAATGCCGAGCAGATCCGGCGGGAGGATGGGCGTGGAGACGCGTCCGCTCGCGAGCAGACGGGCCGCGTTGACGTAGCCGGAGCTGTCGGACCCGCCGACCGCTTGCGACGCGTTGCGGAAGAGGATCGCGGCGTAACCGGCAAAAGCGAGCCACGCGGCGGCCACCGCCGCGAGCCGGGCGCGGCTCAGTCCGTCCGCCCGATCCACTCCGTCCTCAGGGCGCAACCTGGTGAGATCGCGGCCAGACCCTCGAGGAGCTCCGCCGTCGCGGCCCGGAGCGCCTCGACCGGATGCGGCGCGAGGCGGTCGAGGACGAAGTACGCGTTCACCGTTTCTTCCGTCAGCCGGGTGCGCCGGCACTGCCGCCAGTTCCACCGCCGGCAGGTAATTCCCTCCGCGTCCATCCAGACGACCTCGCCCGGATACGGAGGATCGCTCGCGTCTCCCGCGTCGAAGGGCTCGGCGCCCTCCGCGAACGTCAAGCGAAGTTGCCCGGCGACGCGGTCCAGATCGTCACCCCCCGCGGGGATTACGTGGCGCAGGCTCACGGCGTTGTAGAGATCGACGAGGCGGTTGATGCGCGGCAGGGACTCGCCCCTGAGAACGCGCCGCAGGAGCGCCTCCGCCGAGCAAAGGAACTTGCTCGGCTTGCTCCCGAACGCGCCGTACGCCTCGCGCCACGCGCGCACGTGCCGGTGCTGCTGGACGGGAATCCGGGCGAACGCGTTGCGCGCAGCCGCTTCGGCGGACGCGAGCCGGGCGTCGCTCGCCGGGTCGCTCGATCCGCCCAGGAGGGCGCCTCCGTGACCGACCGCGGCCGAGTACGACGGAAACCGTTCGAGGACTCGGGGGTCGGCCGCGATCCTCAAGACGACGGGACCTCCGGACGCGGCCCCTCTCCCGCGCCCGAAGATCGGCAAATTCATCGGCGCATCTTAGCCGCAACATTCTTAGCCGGAATGAGTTATCCTGTTCCCACAAGTGTCCATCCCCACGGGGACCCAGATTGGTCCCTTTGAGATCATCCTCCAGCTCGGCGCGGGCGGAATGGGAGAGGTCTACCGCGCGCGGGACAGCCGGCTGGGCCGGGAGGTCGCGCTCAAGGTCCTTCCCAAGCAACTTTTGAGCAATCGGGAGGGCCTCATCCGCTTCGCCCAGGAGGCGCGGTCGGCCTCCTCCCTGAACCATCCCAACATCGTCACGATCTTCGAGATCGGCACGGTGGACTCCTCGCCGTTCATGGCGATGGAGCTGATCGATGGGCTCACCCTGCGCGACCTGCTCCAGGCGGGAAGGCTGCCGATCCGCAAGGCGATCGACATCAGCGCGCAGATCGCGGACGGCCTCGCGAAGGCCCACCAGGCCGGCATCGTCCACCGCGATCTGAAGCCCGAGAACATCATGCTGACCCGCGACGGCTTCGCCAAGATCCTCGACTTCGGGGTGGCGAAGCTGCAGGACCCCCTTTCCGGGGCAAAGATCGGAACGGATGCTTCGCTCACGCAGGCGGGATTCATCATCGGCACCCCCGACTACATGTCTCCCGAGCAGGCCGCGGGGCGTCCCCTCGACTTCCGGTCGGATCAGTTCTCCCTCGGCCTGCTGATGTACGAGATGCTGACCGGACGGCGGGCGTTCCACCGGCAGACGACCGTGCAGACGCTCTCGGCGATCATCCAGGAGGATCCCGAGCCCCTCGACGCGCACAACGGGAAAGTCCCGCCTCCGCTGCGGTGGCTCGTCGAGCGCTGCCTCGCGAAGGATCCCGAGGAGCGCTACACCTCGAGCCGCGACCTCGCACGGGAGCTCAAGCAGATGCGCGAACGCGCGGTCGAGCTCCTCGGAGCCGCGAGCTCCCGGGTGCTGCCTGCCGCCGAGACGGTCCCCGGAACGGCCGGCGCGCGGGAAGCCGCGGCCGGCGGCACCGCGGCGGCGCCCGCTCCGGCCGTCCCGCCGCGACGCGGGCCCTGGCGGCGTCTCGCGGAGTTCTTCCTCGTCTTGCTGATCGCGGGCGCGCTCTTCGCCGGCGGCGTGTGGACCGGCATCTGGTTCCGCGAGAAACAGATCGAGCCGCCTCCGCCGAGCTGGAAGGCGGACATCCTGCTCGGCTCGGCGACCCGGGTCATGGCCCCGCGGGTCTCTCCGGCGGGGGATGCCCTGGCGTTCGTCACACTCATCGGGCCCGCTTCGCAGATCGCCGTGATGCGGCCGGCCTCCGGCGACTGGACTGTCCTGACGCGCCCGGGCAGGCCCGGCTCGATGCACAAGGTCTGCTGGTCGCGCGACGGGAACAAGCTCTTCTTCGACCGCGTCGGCGACGTTCCGCACGGCATCTACAGCATCCCGCCCCTCGGAGGAGAGGAGCGGACGGTGCTCGACAACGCGCAGGGACCCGAAGCGCTCCCCGACGGAAGCCTCCTCGTCGTGAAGCGGGACGCGCAGCGCAACTTCGTCATCCATCGCTACTGGCCGGAAACCGGCAAGCTGGCGCCTGTCGGCCCGGCCGTGACGCCCGAAGCGGCGGGGCTCGCGGTCCGCGCCTTCCCCGACGGAAAACGCGCGATCTTCTGGGGGCGCCTCGCGGGGGGCGGCGCCGCGAGGCCCCGGCACGTCTATCTCCTGGACATCGACTCGGGCCAGGCGAGCCCCTTTGCTCCGCAGCTTCCGCTCGCGCCCCCGATCGCCGTTCGGGCCGACGGGAGCGCGGTGCTCGCGTTCATCACCGCCGGGGATCTCCAGCAGGTCGTCTCGGTGTCTCGGGAAGGCGACAGCGCCGAGCTGCTCTTTCCCGTCACCGGGAAGCCCTGGTACCTCGACGGCGGTCCGGACGGAAGCCTCTACGTGGACACGATGGACAACCCGGCGGAGCTGTTCCGCTTTCCTCCGGCCGGCGGCGCCCCGGAACGGATCAGCACGACGGCGGGCAGCCTGCTCATGAGTCCCGTGGAGCTTCCGGGCGGGGGGATCCTCTTCCCGCACCAGGTCCTCGGACGCCGCAGCCTCCTCATCGCGACGCCCGACGGCCACCTGCGGTCCTTCCTCGACATCAACGAGCAGGCGACGCCACCCGCCGCGGTCATCGGCGACCGGCTCGTCGCCTTCCTCTCCGGCGGCGTCGGGCAGCCTCCGCTGATCACTTTCGCGTCGCTGCCGGAAGGGCGCATCGTCCGCCGGCTGGAAGCCTCGCGCGGCACGGCGCCGCAGAGCCTCGCGGCCTCACCGGACGGCGCGACGCTGTACTACGTGGACGCCGGCTCGCTCTACTCCGTTCCTGTGGCGGGGGGCTCGCCAACGAAGCTGCTCCAGGCCAACGGGGTGGCAATCGATCCTCGCGACCCTCCCTCCCTCGTCGTCCAGATGAACTCGGCCGACGGGGTGAAGCTCTCGCGAGTGCCCCTCTCGGGAGGCGCGCCCGAGCCCATCCCCTTCGCCGGCCCGCTGCGTCTGGTTCCCTCGTCGCTGTCGGCTTCAGCAGTGGGGCCGGACGGCCGCATCGCCGTCGGGGTGACGTCGAACGATTCGTGGTTCCGCGGCGTCGGGCTTCTCGATCCGAAGACGGGAGCGATGGAGAGAGTCCCCATCGCCTTCGACGGCGACGTCCACTTCCCCTCCTGGAGCCGCGACGGTTCGCTC
The DNA here is from genome assembly GCA_046261875.1 of Thermoanaerobaculia bacterium. GTDB lineage: Bacteria > Acidobacteriota > Thermoanaerobaculia > UBA5066 > Gp7-AA6 > JBHENW01. The sequence goes on from JBHENW010000016.1 coordinate 17,889, forward strand.
GTTGCCGTCGGGACCTCTCTGCGCAGCACGCTCTGGCGCTTCCGAGCGCATACCCTGCAGGCCGTGACACCGCCGAAATAACACCCGAGAAAGGAGCCTATGAAACGTTTCTCGGCATTGGTCCTCGTCGCTGTTCTTCAGATGCTCATTACCCCTGTCGTTCAGGCGGCTTCGAATCTCAACTCGTCGAAAAGCAACATCTACCGGCTGACCTACACGGCCGACCTGACCACCGTCGATCAGGCAAAAGCGCTGCTCGAAGATCTGGACAAGCTCGGCCCTCCGAACCAATCGAGGCTGAAGCGATGGCTGCCGGCAAACTTCAAGCGCTTTGGGATTTCACCGGAACGCGTGAAGAAGATGGTCATCCTGCCGGCAGGGAAGGCAGGGAACCTGACGGCGATACTCCTCCTCACCAATCCGGCCGACGAGGCGGAGGCGATCGCCGTCACGGTGAAGTCGAGCAAGTCGAACAGCTCGGAATGACAGGCGGCGTAAAGCGACTCCGTTTCGAAGCGCTGGTAGTGCTGACTCAAGCGCCGCACTCCGCTCCCCGCTGAGGGCGCGGGGGGATTGAGCCGCTTCCTCCGCGCCTTTCCGGACGTTAGCTCCGTCAATTCCTCTTCGCGATGGCCGCTTCGGCGCAGGAGCCGGCCGAAGGGCCGCTCGCTAGGCTTCGATGGAGCTGCTGCCGAACACGATCGGCGTTGCTCGGACAGGGCATCTGATGGCCTCAAGGTTCTCTCTCGCGATGACGTCAGCCGTGCGAGGATCTGGTCGACCTTCGAGCGCTCCAGCGCGTAGCGTCGCCCGCCCTACTGATACAGGCGCGACAATCGCTTGCTTAATTCGGCTTGGCCCGGGGAGCTCTCTGCGCCGACTTCACTTCC
>JBHENW010000017.1:0-15503 GCA_046261875.1 Thermoanaerobaculia bacterium
AGGTCGCGGCCGGAAGGATCTGCACCGCAAAGCCGCGACGCGCCTTCTCGATCACCTCGGCGACGAACCCTCCGAGCAGCAGGGCGCTCGGCACCATGAGGAGACCCGCCACGAGACGCCCCCATCCGCGGGCGGCCGCCGACCAGAAGAGCCCGACCTGGAGCGGAGCCGTCACCGTGAGGGCGCGGAGGTAGACGGCCGGGAACGGCCGGCTCGGCTCTTCGGACGTCACGGCGCCCGCCAGCAGACGCTCCGTCGCCACGATCGCCCGGGTGTGCTCCCCTTCGCCGATCGGACCGGCGTCGTCGAAGGCTTCGACCCGAAAACGAAAGAGCTTCCCTTCGGGCGCCAGATATGTCGCGACGGTGCGGACCGTCCCCCCGATCGGCGTGGCCGCGGTATGCCGAACGTCCACGGAGACGCCGACGGAAAGCTCACCGGGGCCGAGCATCGGCTGCATCAGCCGGGCCGCGGCGAGCTCCATCAGCGCGATCATCCGCGAGGTCGCGAAGACCGCCGGGAAGGAGTCCTCCGCCGACAGGAAAGCGCCTGCGCCGTGTCGGCCGACCCGACGACGAGGGTCGCCTCTCCTGCTTCGCCCGGATTCATCCCGCCTCTTCGGGATCTACGCGGGGCCCATACCGAATCCGTGTCCAGCCGAACACGATCATCCCTGCCGCGATCGCGGCCGCCCGGCGCCGGCGGGGCCTCACGCGAGAGCCCTTCCGTAGAGGCTGATCTCCTCGCCGTCTTTCGAGAGACGGACCTTCTTCTCGTAGCGCATGCCGAGCTTCTCCAGCACCCGGATCGACGCCTCGTTGTCGGGGTCCGTGATCGCCACGATGCGGCGCAGGCCGACGGCGTCCTTGCCGTACCGCATCACGGCGGCGGCCGCCTCGAGGGCGAAACCCTGGCGGCGGAACCGCGGCAAAAACGCGTATCCGATGTCCACGTCGTCGAGGGCGTCCCGCTTCACGAGCCCGCAGATGCCGATCGGCTCGCCGGTCTCCTTCAGCTCCGTCAGGTACATTCCGAAACCGACGCGCTCATAGCTGTCCACGGGACCGTCGAGGATGTATTTGCGCGCGTCCTCGAGCGTGCGCACGCCCCGGTCCCCGATGAAACGCAGCCAGGACGGGTCGTTCAGCAGTACGAGGATGAACCCGGAATGTTCCGGGGAGAGCTTGCGCAGAACCAGCCGGTCCGTCTCGAGAACGGTCTCGCCCAACGTCGCGAACTATAGCGGTGCTCCCTTTGGGCGGTTGTTCGAGGGTTTAAGATCTGCGGGATGATCGGACGTCCCGGACGCGACGAAGCCGCCGAGTATTACTTCCGCTACATCGATCGGATCGAGGGGGACGACATCCTCGGGGCGCTCGAGGGTCAGCTCCCCGATACGCTCCGCTTCCTCCGCAAAATCTCGGAAGAGCAGTCGCTCCATCGCTACGAGCCAGGGAAGTGGTCCGTCCGCCAGGTCCTCAATCACGTCAACGACTGCGAGCGCGTCTTCGCCGCGCGGGCGTTCTGGTTCGCCCGCGGCTTCGACAGCCCGCTGCCCAGCTTCGACCAGAACGTCTCGGCCACCGCGGCCGGCGCCCACGACGTGGCATGGGCCCGCCATGTGGAGGAGTTCGAAGGGATCCGCCGGGGGACGTTGAGCCTGTTCCGCAACCTGCCGGAAGAGGCCTGGACGCGCGCCGGCACGGCGAGCGGTTATCTCTTCAGCGTCCGAGCCCTCGCCTACATCACCGGCGGCCACGTGGCGCACCACCGGGCGCTGCTCCGGGAACGTTACCTCTAGGCTCCCGGAGAGCTTTTCTCCCGAAGATACGAGGCAATTTCCGCGCGCTGCAGGTACTCGGCCCAGCCGAGCGGCGTCGCCTGGTAGATCCGATCTCTCGCGCCGAGATCCGCCCCGGCCTCCACGAGCACCCGGACCGCATCGATCGACCCCGAGCCGACCGCGTGGTGAAGGGCCGTCGCATGAGGATGGAAGCCCGGGGGGCCGTAGGCGTTGACGTCCACGCCCGGACCGATGAGGCGGCCGAGCGATTCCGCGGACCCGTAAAGGGCGGCCACCGCGAGGGCGATCAGGCGGTCCTGCGCGCTCGCGGAGCCGCTCAGACGCACGACGTCGGCGGCCCTGCGCGTGCACACCGCGGCGGGCAGGGTGAGCGCCGCGCCGCGTTCGAGCAGGCGCACGACGGCGGCGACCTCGCGGTGCGCGATCGCCGTCAGGAGGGCGCCGTCTGGCCGGGCGCCGGCTCCGGCGAGCGCGTCGATGAGCTCGAGCTGCACCCCGCTCTCGCGCGGGACACGTCCGGAGGACACCAGCTCCAGTGCGTAGTCGATCTGCTCCTGGAACGTGTCCGGGGCCTGGCGCCGCGCCGCGCTCAGGATCGACCGAGCGACGTCCGCGACGTTGCCCGGCAGCGTTCCGTTGCGGACGGGGTTCTCCGCCACGAACCAGAGCAGGTACGGCCGCCGGAAATAGCCTTCGCCGGAGTCGAGGCGGTCGCGGACGAGTCGGGGCGACGCTTCGATCAGCCGCTCCAGAGCCGGGACGTCTCCGGCGTCGAGAGCGCGGACGGCCTCCGCGAACACCGGATCGGGAATCTCCGGCGTCACGAGGCGGAGCGCGGTCGATGGGCGGGAGCCCCGTCGCGAGCCTCTTCGCGGTCTTCGCCGTCTTCGCCTGGGCGACGTCTTCCAGCTACAGCTCCTTCATCCAGCATCTCAGCGCGAATCGAGGAAGACTTTCCACTCGATGACCTCGGGCGGGCCCAGGATGCCGGCGGCGTTCCACGGATCCCCGTCGAGCAGATGCGCCGCCTCGTCCCGGTTCGATGCCTGGATGATGAGCAGAACACGGCTGTGGTCGGCATAGGGTCCGGCGAGCACGATCCGGCCCTGCTCGAAGATCCGGTCCATGAAGAGCGCATGCTCCTCCCAGCCGGCCTGCTCGCGGGTGGAGCGGCCCCGAACCCAGCACGGGCCGGGATCGCGGAATACGAGGAAGAGGGTGGTGCCCAGCGCGCGGAGTCGTGCGCGCGCGCGTCGAGCACTGTCGTCACCTCGCTTGAGGGCTTCCCTTCTCCCGGATGGCGGAACGGACTTTTCCGGCCAGCTCGGGAGGGACCTGCTGCAGGCCGTGGGCGTTTCGCGCGTGCTCCGCCGCCCGGGCCATCACCTCGGCTTCGTCCTTCCCCTCGACGACGGTCTCGCAGCCCGGCATCAGGTCTCCGCACCTCAGCTCCTTGGGCATAGCGCCTCCTTTTGGGGGAATCGTATCTCCAACGCTCCCCCTCAGAAGAGACGCGAGGCCCGAAACAGGATGAGGTAACCGTGAACGAGCATCGGCACGCCGGCGGCCGCCGCCGTGCCGGCCACGACGCCGGGCTTCAGGCCGAGCTCCCGAACGATCTTCCGCAGGAGAATCGCTCCGTATGGAAGGTACAAGAGCGTGCCCGTGACGACCCCCGGGGCATAGCGCGCGAGCGCGATGGTGCCGACCAGATGGAGGAGGCCGTTGGCCAGCATGAGAAACCCGACCCACGCGGCGAGAAGGAGCGCCGGGGCCGGGCCGGGACGGGCGGCGATGAGCAACGCGACGCAGAGGGTGATCGCGAGGGCCACCGCGTTGACCGCCAGAAAGGCGCGCCGTGTGATCCCGCGCGGCACCAGGCTGTTGAACCACGCGACGAAACCCGGGAACTCCTCGAGGGCGTGGAGGGTGAAAACTACGGGCGAGAGGAGGACGAGCCGGCGGAGCGGCACTTCGGCCAAGGGTCCTACCGTTTCGCTTTCGCGGCGCGCCGGGCCCCGACGGGCTTTCCCGAGCGCATGGGTTTCGGTCTGGCATGGCGGGCCTGATAAACGCCGACTCTGCCTCCTCCCGGAAGCGTGAGTTGCGTCAGGTCGCCCCAGCCCATGCTCTGAACGGCGCCACACGCGATCCCCTGGCGCTTCATCTCCGCGACGAACCCTCGGACGTCGGAGGTCATGAAGTAGAACTCGTGGACGTCGTTCTTCCCCGAAGCGTGAATGGCGAGCTCCGCCCGGGGGGAGGCCGAAAATGAGCCATCCCTCGCCGACGTCGACGTTCGGGAGTCCCAGGACGTCCCGCAGGATCGTGCGGTCCGCCTCGGGCTTCCGGCTGTAGGTGATCGAGTGGACGCCGATGATCATGCGCGCCTCCTATCGACTCCGGTACACGTCGGTGCTCAGGTACTTCAGGCCGGAGTCGGCCATCAGGGTGACGACCTTGGAGGACGGCCCCAGCCGCTTTGCGACGTCCATCGCGGCGAGGACGTTGGCGCCCGAGGACGTGCCGGCGAAGAGGGCCTCCTCGCGCGCGAGGCGTCTCGCCATCTCCTTCGCGTCACCCGATACCACCGGCAGGATCTCGTCCACGAGCGCCGGCTCCCACAGCGGAGGGGTGTAGCCAACCCCGACGCCCTCGATCCCGTGCGGTCCGGGTTCCCCTCCCCGCAGGACCGAGGATTCGGCCGGTTCGACGACGACGATCCGGATGGCGGGTTTATATCGCTTCAATATGGTCGCGACCCCGCGTGACGACGCACCGGTTCCGACGCAATGTACGAAGGCGTCGATCTCACCCTCCGTTTGCGCCAGATCTCCTCGGCCAGCGGGTAATAGCCCGCGATGCTGTCGCGGTTGTTGAGCTGATCCGTCCAGTAAGTCCCCGGCTCCCGGCTCAGCTCACGGGCGGTTTCGATCATGTCCAGGATCAACTTTTTCGTCGTGCGGCCTCCTTCGCTCGGAACGAGCGTGACCTCGGCCCCCAGAGCGGCCATGTGATCTCGCTTCTCCTGGCTGAACGCATCGGAGGTGACGATCCTGAGGCGATAGCCTTTTGCGGCGCAGACCAGCGCGAGCGATGTCCCGGTGCTTCCTCCCGTGTACTCGACGACGGTGTCCCCGGGCTTCAGCCGTCCGTCCTCTTCCGCCCGCGAGATGACCGCCTGCGCCATCCGGTCCTTGAGGCTCCCGGTGGGGTTTTCCCACTCGAGCTTCACGAGGATCTCGCCGCAGTGGGTGGGGACGACCTTCCGAAGCCGGGCGATAGACGTATTTCCGATCGAATCGAGGATGCCCATGGATGGAGCTCTCCGGGAGCGTCACTGCTTCGCGGCCGTGGTCTCCGTCAGGATCTCCCGCATCGCCGCCTCGCGCGAGATTTTGCCGTCGAGGTACGCCTGCCAGTGCGTTTCGAGCGCCTGCCGGAACCCTCGAAAGCCGCGCTCGTACATCCCGAGGATGCAAGACTGGTAGTCGCGCACGCCGTGGGAGGAGAGCCAGCGCCGGGTGAGCTCGCCGACGTGTAGAACAGGATGGCATGCCATAGGTTCGGCCGGGGCTTTACGCCCAGCTCCGCGGCGGCGCGTGAGAGGTCGGCGCCGGTCGCGCCGGAGTCCGGGGCCACGATGGAGTGCGAGGGCTCGTGCATGAGCGATTCGAGGGCGGCGAAGCCCTGGTATCCCGGGTCCGCGCTCGAAATGACTGCGTGGGCGGACCCCCCTTCTCCAACGGTGTAGGCACCGAACTCCCACCCGAAGGCGGAGACGTCGACCAGGATCCGCTTCGGGAACGGCACCCCATACGCCCTGGCGTGGGCTTCCGCCAGCTCCTCGCCGGCCGAGAAGAGCAGCGCTTCGGCGACCGCCATCCAGAACCTGTTCACGCGGTCGTCTTCCTCCCATCGAACGGACCGGTAGAGCGGCATCGCCGCCGCGAGCGCGGCGGACGCCGCCTCGGGATCGAATCGGGCAGTGTCGGCGTCTTCGTCTCGGAGAGCGCGGCGTTCAACTGGATGAGGCCTTCGTCGAAGATCGGATGCCGGCTGCCAAGGAACGCGCGGTAGCTTTCGACGGCTTTCTTCCAGATCGCGAGGCGCTCGCCGGAGAGCCTCCGGCGGCGCCGTCTTGAAGCGGACCTCGCGAAGGAGCCGCTGGTGCAGGTTGACCCACGGGTTGCTCTGCAGGCGGTAGCGTCCCACGGAAATGCTGGCCCGCGCCTGGGCGGGCCGGACCGGTTGCGGCGGCTGAGCGGCCAGCGCGATGCCCGCGGCGGGCAGCGCGATGCCCGCGGCGGGCAGCGCGGCCACGAAGAGCGCGGCAGAGAGCCCCCGGCCTGCTGCGCCGGTCGGACGGCTCCCGCTAAGAACGGGGCGTCTCATGGTCGGTGAGAACCGGCAGGTAAGGCTCCCAGGGCCCGACTTCCGCGCGCAGCTGCTTGGCCATGACTCGGGAGACCTGGGCGAGGTGCCCGAAGTCGTGGACCACCCAGGATGCCAGAAGCTGTCGAAGCGTGACGCGTCCCAGGGTGGGATGAATGCCGGGCAGCTCGAGGGCGGCGGGAGTCAGGTTCCAGGAGCGGAGGACGTCGAGATTCTCGGCGCGAAGACGGGCGAATTCCTCGAGCAAGGACGAGAGGGTACGTCCGACGTTGCGAGCGCGATGCCGAAAGCGGTCATACGGCTCGAAGACGGGGTTTGGACTCCGGGACAGGATGATGCGGGCCCTGGGGACCCAGTCCGTCTCCTCGCCGTCGATCAGGTGGCCGACGACGTCGAAGGGACTGAAGGTGTCCGGGCCCTCCACTCCGCGGGTCCAGGGATCGGGAAGGCCGTCCAGGATCGCATACAGAGCGCCGGACGTCCTCGCGAGGGCCTGAACGGAAAGCTCGAGGTCGAAGTGCATGGCTAATGATTCATACGTCGAATGTTGATGCTGTAAGAAGCAAGGAGCTCGACTGTAGCCCAGACCAAAAGGGTCAAACCGAGCATCTCGCCGAGCTCCTCGCAGACAATTTGGATCGCTGAGGCCAGACCCCGGCGGGTCACGGCGTTGGCGAGAATCTCGATGCCGAGAACCGATGCGGTGTACACGACGAAACCGACGAGGTAAAGACGCACCACGCGCTTTCGATCCGCGAGAAGGGGTGCCGCGAGACGCCAGAGGAAGACCACGACAAGGAGGAAAGGGGGACCGAGGAGAAACATCCAGATTCCTGTCCGTGGAAAGAGAGAGCCCTGGCGGCTGCCTCCCGGCAGGAGCGCATCGACGCGACTGCCGAGCGGCTCGTGGATCTGGGCGACCTCGTCCAGGGACATCAAGTGACATAGCGCCGCCAGTGCGAAGAAGGGCCAGGAGCGCTCCTCACGCCGATCGGTGGCGATGGCAAAGAGGCCAAGGAGCAAGCCGAGGACCAGAAGCTGCCCGGAGGAGTACCAGGTGGGCAGATTGGCCTCCCCGTCGAGGTCCACGAGGCGAGTGAAACGGCGGTTGGGATGCCCGAGGGCGGCATCGAGAAGGTAAAGGGCATCCGCGGCGAAATCCCCCAGCAGGAGCAGCCGGACGGGACCCGGGATCGAGTTCTGGTTCCGTCCGCCGTTGGAAGTTTTCGTGCTCATCCTCCGAGGCGAGGTGACATGTGCGGCCGGTGGGTATCCGGGACCTCCTGCGGCGCCGGGTGGAGACTCTACCTGTAACCGGTCGCGTCCGCCGGTTTCAAGGATCCTGGACTTCGCGAAGGTATCGCCAGGCATCGGGCTGCGAGCCATCGAGATCGGTGAAGCCATACACCTTCGCGAGCTGACCGCTCGACAGCGACCGGCCGTTCCAGCGCGCCACACCCGGATCAGCGGCGAGGTGCGCGACCGCGCGGCCGACGTACCGCGGCGTTTCGGTGATGACGAAGTGGGGCTGCTTCGCCGTGGCGTCGCGCCAGTTGGCTTCACTGACGCCGTAGTGGTCCAGCATCTGCTCGGAACGCATCCACCCGGCCGTCAAAGCGACGGCAGAAGAGCGCGGAGTAACCCGGTCGAGCAACTCGCGGAGGGCGGCTCCTCGAGCCCCTGTTGCAGGATGAAGTTGCACTGGGCGTTGGGCACGGTGTTTAGGCTCAGGCTACGTGCCGATCAGCTCGGTAAAGGTTTTCAGATCGATGTTGCCGCCGGAGACGATCGCGACGATGGGGCCGCGGCCAGCTTTCCCCGTCAAGGCGGCCGCGAGCGGCAGGGCTCCCGCGCCTTCCGCGATGACGCGGACTTTTTCGGCGATGAGCCGCATGGCGTGCCTCGTCTCCTCGAGACTCACCACGATGCAGCCGTCCACGAGCGGCTGGATGCGTTGCCACATGCGCGGAAAGAGACTCTGCCCGCCGGCGCCGTCCACGAAGGAGGCCTTCCAGTCCCCGAAGATCTGCGGCGGCCCCCGGGCAAACGACAGCGCGGCGGGAGCAGCGGTCTCCGGCTCCGCGCCCCAGATCCGGGTCGTCGGTCGGAGAGCCTTGATGGCGATCGCGACGCCCCGAGATGAGCCCGCCCCTCCGATGCTCGCGACCACCGCGGCCGTCTCGGGAGCGTCCTTCAGAATCTCGAGACCCATCGTGGCGTGGACCGCGATGAAGTTGTGATCGTCGAACGGATGCACGAAGGTCCCTTCGACCCCCGGAAACGATCGATCATCGAGGGCCTTCTACGCGACACTGTAGGGAACCGGCACGATGCGGGCGCCGAGAGCCTTCATCCGATCGAGCTTCGAAGTCGGGGCGGTCTCGATGGCCACGACCGTACAGCCCACCCCGGCCTTTCTCGCCGCATAGGCCAGGCCCTGCCCGGCGTTGCCGGCGCTGATCGTCCACACCCCGCGCACGCGATCGGCATCGGATAGCAGGGCGACGGCGTTCGCGGCGCCTCGCAGCTTGTAGGCGTTGATCGGTTGCAGGTTCTCGAGCTTCAGGCGGATGTCGGGATAGCCGGGCCCCAGCTCGAGACGGACCAGCGGCGTGCGCACGATGATCCCGGCGATGCGATCGCTCGCGGCCTGGATCTCAGCGAGCTCTATGGGTCGAACGGGCTCGAGCATCACTTCGATCAGCCTTCCGCCGCCGCCCCGCCGCCGCGCTCTGCGGCGCCGTCGCATGCAGCTCGACTTCGCCTTCGATCTCGACGGGGAGGTTGAAAGGAGGCTCGGCAAGACCCACGGCGCTTCGGGCGTGCGCGCCCCGCTCGGGACCGAAGACTTCGAGGATGAGGTCCGTAAAGCCGTTGATCACCGCAGGCTGCTGGTTGAAGCCGGGGCGCCGAGTTGACCATTCCCAAAATGCGAGACCAGGCGGCGATCCGGTCGAGGTCGCCCAGATGGGGCTCCAGGTCCCGGAGCTCCAGAACATCAGGCGATCCGTATTTTGCGAAGACGATCGCCTTCATCGAGACCCGCCGATGTTTCCTCCCCGCGTCGGTTCGTCAGGTTCGCAACGCAGCGGCTTTCGCTTCGCACGCCCGGGTCTCTACGCTCTTTACGACCAGCCATAGGGAGAGTGCGAGCTCCGCAATTCCGCCGAGAAGAGTCGCGTCGGGAAGGCGGGGCGGCGAGCGCAGGCGCCAGAAAGAGCGTGAAGCTGTTGGGTCACATAGGCCAGCCCCCCGATCGCCATGAGCATCCCCACCGCGCGGGGAAGAAAACCTGACCGGAAAACCAGATACCCGATCAGGACGCAGTAAACCCCGAAAAAGACACCGGTGACGCTGTAGCCCCGCGAATGCATCTTGAGGGAAGCGAGCGCGCAAGCGCCTGCAGCTCGGCCGTCTCGAAGGCCCCCAGCGGTGCGGCGTTCTGCAGGAACGTCAAGGGAGCGAGCTGGTTGAGGGAGTTGGCGGCCAGGACGGCGATCCCCACCAGCCTGAAGAACGCCGCGAGCAGCGAGAGCCTCCTGTTCACAAGCCTCAACAGGTCGAAGAGGATCAGCGTCACGACGACATAGCTCGCGAGCATGATCAGATCCGCGACCAGGCCCGCGCGATAAAGCGACTCGTGCGCCGCGATGTTCGCGGCCGTCACCGCGGCGGCGCGGCGATGTGTCCACGCCAAGGTCCTTCATTGCGGCGCGAAGCCACGTCGGGTGCCACCGTCCTCAGCAGTGTCTCGTCAACGGAGGCTTCGAAACGTGACCGAATACCGAAGTGAAACGACAGCGGGAATGCTGTGCTCCCATTCGGTCCGCGCGGCGCCTCGCAACAGATACGCGGAGCGGGGATCCGCCGTCAGCGAGTAACGCTCCCATCTGGAGCCGATCTTGCGCCGGAGCCGGAAGACGCAGGAGGAGCGGAGGGAAATGCCGATCACGTCGCCGAAGACGCCCTTGTCTCGATGCCAGCCGATCGCGCTGCCGGGGCTGTACTCGGTGACCAGCGCGTGCGCCAGGTCACCCGCCGCCAGCTCAGCGAGGGCAGCGGCACGCTCGCGGAGCGCCAGGAGGAACGAGGGGATCTCTTCCGCCGGCCGCAGCGTGCGCTCCCCGAAGCTGTAATGCCAGCCGTACGAGATGACCCGCCGCCTGCCGACGTAGCCATGGAACTTGAACTCCTCCAAGGGCAGGTCTCGAATCCGCTCGACGAGGTCCTCCTCCTCGGCGGGTTGAACGAGGTCGGCCTGGTAACGGAACCCCGCAGGGGGCCCTCGACGGGCGGCGCTCAACACGCGCCGGGCGGCATCATGATCGCCCCCACTGGTCGCGTCACGCTCATCCCTTTCCACGCGATAGACGTGCCTGAATGCCTTTCAATTCCTCGATCGGTCGAAAGAATTACTCCCCCCCGGCGGACAGCCCGCGATTGGCGGGGCCGTTCACGACGTGGCCGTCGCGGTGATATCGGGAGCCGTGACACGGGCAGTCCCAGGTCTTCTCGCCCGGGTTCCAGTTGACGACACAGCCCAGGTGCGGACAGATCGCGGAGCGCTCCTGCAAAACCCCCTGTTCGTCGCGATAGACGGCGGACTTCGTGAGGCCTCGCCGGACGACGGCGCCTCGGCCCCTCTTGACGTTTCCCGTCGACTCGACGTCGCCGGGAGTCACGAGGTCGCCGTACTGGGCGACCACATTCAGGTTCTCCTGTGCGAACTCCGATGCCGCTCCGACCGTCTTTCTCGACGGGTCGAAAGTGTTCGCCCACTCGTTTCGACGGCCCTGCACGAGGTCGGTGAGCAGCATCCCGGCGATCGTCCCGTAGGTCATGCCCGTGCCGCTGAACCCGGTCGCGATGAAGACGCTCTCCTTGTCGAGGGGATTGCGCCCGATGAACGCCAGACCGTCTACCGGCTCCATCACCTGGCCCGACCAGCGAAACTCGACCTTCCGGGCGGAAGGGAACCGTTCGCGCATCCACTTCTCGAGGCGGCGGTAGCGGTTGCCCATGTCATCCGCCTGTCCGGTCTTGTGGTCCTCGCCCCCGACGATGAGCACGTCGTGCATCCGGTCGATCGGCTGGAGCCTCACGTAATGGTAAGGGTCGGCGGTATCCCAGAGAAGGAGACCGGGAACGGCGCCGCGCTGCACCCGCGCGCCAATGACGTACGTGCGATACGGCGCTTGTTTGGTATGGATGACGAGGCGGTCGTTGACCGGGGAGTTGGTGGCCACGACGACGGCCCGCGCGCGCACGCTGGCGCCGTTCGTCTTCACGCGGGCGCTCGTGTCCGTCAGGCCTTCGATTTCGTCCGCGTGCGCGCGGCCGTAGATCCTCCCCCCGTTCTCACGAATGGCGCGGGCGAGACCTCGGATGTACTGAAGGACATGGAACTGCCCCTGGCGCGGAAAGCGCAGGGCGGGTCCGGTCCGGAACGAGTCGATCGGAACCTGGTCGACGAGCTCCACGTCCGAGAGGCCGGCCGCGTGCGTCGCGGCGAGCTCCTTCTCGAGAGGCTCCGGCGAGTCTGTGGGCTCGCTGAAGAGGTAGCCGTCCAGCCTCCGGAAGCTGCAGCGGATCTCCTCGCGGCGGATGATCTCCTCGATCCGATCGATGGCCGACGTGTGGCTGACCGCGGCGACGCGGGCAGCCTCCTTGCCGTGCAATCGCTCGATCTCGCTGAACCAGGCGTCGGGGGCGTTGACCAGATGGGCCGTCGTCCGGCACGTCTCGCCGCCCGCAACCGGGCCGTCGTCGAGGACGGCGACGCGTTGCTTCTCGAGCGACAGAAGATAGGCGGTCGTCATCCCGGCGATGCCTGCTCCGACGATGCAGACGTCCACGTCGAGGTCGGTCGTGACCTTCCCGTCCACGCGAGGGTCCGGCGCCGCCATCCATACCGAGACGCTTTCGCCGTTGTCAGTCTTCACCCGTCGCTTCTCCTGTCTTGCATGGCCCCGCTACTCCACGGCACGTTTGGTCCACTGCCACAAGCCGGCGGTCACCGCGCCTGGCAATCGGGCGCCGAGCTGCCTCGCGACCAGCACGATCTGTCCGCGGTGATGTCCCTCGTGGGCGACGAAGTAAGTCAGCACGTGACCGACGTCCAGCGGCAGATTCCGCCACACGTAAGTCGGGGTCGGGGGAACCGTGCCCCCGCGGCGGCACCCCAGGCGCAAGAGCGCTTCGATGCCCCGGCTGCTCCTGTTCAGCGCAGCGATCAACTGACGGCGGCTCACCTTGCGGCGGTCCACTGGCGGCGGGACCGGGATGGCATGGGGCCGGCCCAGGGTCTTGAGCCACATGGAACGGGCGTTGTGAAGATGACCGGCGAGCATGCGAATCGTCTTGCGCGGAGCTCCCGGGACCGGGGCCGTCCAGACCGCGTCGGGGAGATTCCTGACGAGAAAGACGGTGACCTGATTATTGGTCCGCCAGGCCGCCAGGATGGTCTCGGCGAGATCAGGGATGGCGGTCGGTTCGGAAGAGCCGTGTTCCGACGTCATCGACCGGTTCTCAGGCGATCGGTCGGGGACGCTACGCAGATGATGATGCTGCGTCCGGATCGAATATCACCGTCTCCTGGCCGACCTCTACTTCGCCGTATCTGAGGTCGCCGGCCCGCTCGTAGACGTGCAGAACCGCACCGGTGGTGGCCAGGTCTGAGTCGACGAGCCGGAAGCTGCCCGGGATCGTGCCTTCGCCGAACAGGCGCTTGCCCGTCCCGATAACCACGGGGAACTGCCAGATGCGCAGCATATCGATGAGATCCTGCTTGAGCAGGGTCTGGAGGAGATCGCCGCTGCCGTGGACCTGAATCTCGTCGCCTTCTTGCGCCTTGAGCTTCGCGACCTCCTCGGCAACGTTCCCCCTGAGCAGGATGGAATTGTTTCACTTGAGCTCATCGAGAGTCTTCGAGGCGACGTACTTCGGCCGGGTGTTGAGGGCCGTGGCAATCTCGTCCGCCGAGTCCGTGGACTTTGGCCAGGAGCCGGCGAAGATCTCATAGGTCTTGCGGCCGAAAAGGAAGGCACCGGCGCGGGTGGTCCACTCCGTCATGATCTCGCGCATCTTTTCGTCGAAATAGGGGACTAGCCAGCCGCCGTGCAGGAAGCCTCCCTCGCGATCCTCGTTGGGACCTCCGGGCGCCTGCATGACGCCGTCCAGAGTCAAAAACATGCCCACGACCAGTTTTCTCATTCTCTGCTCTCAGCCCTCCGCCGCTCGATCCCAGAGAAGCCTCCGTTGGGGCACAACCTCACGTGAATATCCCGAGCATCACTCCAGGGGGAGTGCCACCCGGTGCGCAGCAGGATCACGTCCGCGCTGGGAATCTCCCACTGGTGCTCCTCATAATCCAGCGCCCTATAGATCCGCCGTCTTCTCCAGAACGCGCCGTTCGGTCGAATCAACGGGAAGTGGCATGGGCACCTAACGCTACGGCGTTCAGCGGCGAGCGGCGGCCCGACGAGTTCTGAGACGCCGAGCCGGACCCGGCAAACCAAACGAGCTGAGCGGCAGAGAGACCGCGAGTCCGCCGCAACGCCATGTTAGGCGCCGGCATTGCTACTCCCCTTGACGTAGAGATTATGGCGACCATCTGACCGCCCCTGCAAACAGCCTCCAAACGGTTAAATACTTCCTTGACGTCCGGCTCAGCCGAGAACGTAACCTGAGCCTTCCGAAGCTCTTCCATCAGGAGAGGCAGTTCGGGATTTGCGTATTCCGTATCGCGTAGGGGTCGCACATCCGATTTAACATCGGAAACCCCACCGGGAATCTCGCCCCCAACGAAAGGGATGGGCCAGGGCCGCTTACCCTCCGGGTAAGGAGTCTCCCAGACTCGTTTGCAAAACCACTCTTCGAGAATCAAGCGTGGTCCGCTGTGCCGTGAAGCTGCTTTGGAGCGGGGCGTGAATCGTTATCGACACGCCGGCTAGGCACGTAACGACCGGTCGTTCAGCCGCGAGCGGCCGCCGGACAACAGCTGAACCGCCAACCGGACACCCTCGTCCGGAACCGACCTGCCAGCCATGAGGC
Source organism: Thermoanaerobaculia bacterium (assembly GCA_046261875.1). Taxonomy (GTDB): domain Bacteria; phylum Acidobacteriota; class Thermoanaerobaculia; order UBA5066; family Gp7-AA6; genus JBHENW01. Next base: position 14,252 of record JBHENW010000017.1, read on the forward strand.
CGTGAGTCCGCTGCAAGGCCATGTTAGGCGACGGTGGCGGGGTCATTGCGGTTTCCATTCGTGCCTGCAGTTCCGACTGCGGTACTTCCCCGAGTGCCGGCTGAGCCAAATCGCGACGAACCACGCGATCATGACCCCGGCAAGACCGAACCCTCCTTGGCCAACAATCAGTGCGATGACAAGAACAGCGACCGACACGACCAAAACGTAAAGCGCGTAGGGGGGAAGGCGATAGCTATCCGCCGTGCCACACCTTGGACACGCGTGCCCTGCGGTCACGGTTTGCGCCTGGGAGTTCTCGCAGGATTTGATCGGATCAAGCTCCGAGATAGCCAAGGCCTTCTCCAATTCGCTTTCCGGGACCCGGATTTCCACCGGACCGTGCCGTCTGTGAAACTCCCCTCCAAGATAGGGGTTGAGCCCCGCTTCCTGCAGTTTTCTCAGGTCCTCGGACGCTAGTTCCGCGCTTCCGAAGGACGTGACGGTTGTCAGCCTCTCCGGAAGCATCAGACTGCTCCCCGACTCCCGTCGCCTAACGCTACGGCGTTCAGGGGCGAGCGGCGGACGGAAAGGTCCTGGGCGGCCCAACCGAGCCCGGCGAACCGGAGGAACTGAGCGGCCGCGAGGCCGCGAGTCCGCTGCAACGCCATGTTAGGCCGCTCCCGTCTTCAAGGCCCCTCGAACAGCGGCAAGCAAGAGTCCGTCGAGTTGTTCGCGGCCGCCCTCGAGGAACGGGTTACTCAACCGCCAAACCGCATCTTTAACTTCCGTCTCAAACCCTGGTTCAAAGGCAATGTCATCGCGGCCTTCGAGAAGGTTCGCCCAATCTTCCACCGCCTCTGCGCTGAGCTGACCAGCCGAATATCTGTCGAGCACCGCAAGGACGTGAGCGCGAGTCATCACGCCCAGCGGCGATTCGCAATCCCATGGGAATGGTGCGAGGTCCCGGGAGAGGTCGGGCACAGATGCCGCGAAGCTGATCGCTCGTGCGCCTGCCTCTTGTCGTTTCATGGGAAGCTCGGACGGCCTAACGCCACGGCGTTCAGGGCGAGCCGAGCGAGCACAGCGAGCGGCCCGAGCGAACGCGAGGGCGGCGAGTCCGCTGCAACGCCATGTTAGGCACCAGCCCACCCAAACCAAGGCCGATACCGCACGGTTCCTCTACCAAGCCTGATTTGAGCCACGAATGCTCTACCGTATTTCGCCGGGTGGCCGATACGTGATCGACGATGCCTTTTTCAGGGCCGCGAGG
>JBHENW010000018.1:0-9484 GCA_046261875.1 Thermoanaerobaculia bacterium
GAAGATCGTCGTGACAGAGCCGGAGGGGGCCGCTCTGCTGTCGGGGCGCGAATGGAAGCCGCACAAGATCCAGGGCTGGACGCCGGACTTCATTCCCGCCGTGCTGGACCGTGAGATGGCCGACGAGATCGTCCTCGTCACCGACGTCGAGGCGCGGGATGCCGCGCGGGAGCTCGCCGCGAAGGAAGGGATCTTCTGCGGGATCTCTTCGGGCGGGACGTTCGCCGCGGCGCGCAAGGTGGCCGACAAGGCGCCCCAGGGCTCGGTCGTCCTCGCCATGCTGCCGGACACCGGCGAGCGCTACCTTTCGACGATACTCTTCGAGGGAGTCAACGAGGGGTCGGACGAGGAAGCGACCCTCCCGTAAACGACCGCCCGGTTGTGGTAGGTAGGAGGAGATGAACGGCTTCGACTCCTGCCAGCTCGCGCTCGAGCGCTATCGCAACTTCGCGAGGTGGCGCAATCTGTGGTCGATCCTCCTCTTCGTGCTCGGCGCCTCGGTCGTCCTCTTCCTGCTGGCCGCGATCTTCCTTCTGATCCGCGAAGAGTGGCTGCCGGTCGCCCTGACGACCCTCGGGACGATCGTCACGGGCGTGGCAGCGAAATGGGTCATGGACCGCCGCGTCGAGGCGGTCCGGGAGGAGCAGGCGGCCTACGAGGATGCGCAGAAAAACTGCGCCAACGGAGAGCCCGCCGAGGCGCGCAGCCAGGTACAGAACCAGCTGAAGCTTTTCGGCTCGATCCGCTGAGCTACTCGAAGTAGCCGAAGACGTCGACGACGACGTGCACGGAGCCCACGGCCTGGCCGGCGGCCACGGCGACCTCGCCGTTGCCCCCGAGGGGAACGATGGCATTGTTCGCCCGCGTCTGGCCCGCCCGGTAATTGATCGTGGAAACGAGCGGGGGGAAGAACAGGTCGGCCGAGTAGAGCGTCAGGTGTCCCGGGACGGTTGGCTCGACGACGGTGAGGTTGACCGCGATGGCGAGCGCGGTCGCGGGCAGGCCGCAGCGTCCGGCGATCGGCAGGAAGCGCGGCCCAGCCCCCTCGAGCGGCGAGAGGAGCTCCCGGGAGTCCCTCCCGTTGCCCGAGGCGTCGGTGACGACCGAGGTCGCACCGATGAAGGACGTTCCCTCGCCGTGGCCGCTCGGATCGCACTGCGGGGAGGAGAAGAGCTCCACCACGTAAGAGGTCGACGGCGCGCTGTGGAGCGTGCCGTCCGCGCTCGTCCCTCCGGCCCGTGTCAGCACGGGGAAGTTCTGGAGGCCATTTCCGCCGCTGTCGCCGTCGAGGGCGTCGTTTGCCGTCACGCCGTCGCCGCCGAGATCGATCCCGAGGGCGCCCGTTCTCGGACACCGCGTTGCGGACCAGCCTCGTTTCGGTCGCAGACTGCACGAGAACACCATGGGAGGCGTTCTGAAGGATCGTGTTCCCCTGGATCGTGTTCCCCGTGGCCGTCGCGTCGTTGGCGAGCACGCCATTCATGCGTTCCCCTGGATCCACTTCCGGTCGGCGGCGAGAGGACCGCCCACGAGGTTGTTCACGGCCCCGTCGTTCAACTGGACACCGTGCTCGCCGTTGGGCAACGCTCCGGCGCGCGGGAGGTTGGTGCCGATGCGGTTGCCCTGCACGACGTTGCCGGACGCGCCGCTGCGCAGCCGCACGCCATTGGTGCCGTTGCCGGAGATGAGATTGCCCTCGCCAGTGCCGGCGCCCCCGATCGTATTTCCATTCGCGCCCGAAACGATCACCCCGTTGCCCGAGTTGGGGAGCGCGACGGTCCCCGAAGCGTCCGTCCCGATGAAGTTCGCGCGCACGACGTTGTCGCCCGCGTTGCTTATCAGAAGCACTCCGTTGACGCCGTTTCCGGAGATCACGTTGCCGCCGCCGACCCGGTTTCCGGTGGCGGATGAGATCTCGACGCCATCGGAATCGTTCCCCAAATCCAGCGAACCGGTCACGTCGGTGCCGATCCGATTGCCGGCGACCCAATTGCCACTCGCCGCGCTTGCGATGGTTATTCCATTTCCGCCGTTGCCCGAGATCACCTGGAGCTGCGTTCCGGATACGACGTTCGTGCCGTTCGCGCCGATCAGCGCGATTCCATCGCCGAGATTTCCCAGGTCGAGGGCGCCGGGAACGTCGGTGCCGATCCGATTCGATGCGACCGTGTTGTGGCTCGCCAGCGTCCCCGAGAGTCGAATACCGTCTCCGTTGCCGGAGACGAGATTGCCGACTTCTCCGGCCGCGGTGGCTCCGATCCGGTTGCCGGAGGAATTCAAAACGAGGACGCCCGCGGCGCCGTTACCCAGCGCCGCGCTCCCCGCCGCGTTCGTCCCGATGCGGTTGTCGAGGAGGACGCTTCCCCCGCTCGTCGGCTGCAGAACGATGCCGTTGCCCCCGCCACCCAGAAAAGCGGCCTGGAACCGGTTGATGACCAGGCCGCGGACCGTGCTCGGCGCCGTGACCACGAGACCATCCACGCCGGGACCGGCGCTCGCGCCGGAGAGCTCGATCCGGGTTCCCGAGGAGAAGCCGGGCTGGGTCTGACCGTCTACGGTGGTCGGACCGGCTAAGTCCGGCAGCTGAGAGAGAAGGGCGATGACTTAGGGACCGGGCCCGGGAATCTGGAAGGCGATCGAATCCGATCCTCCGGCGGGGTTGGCGTCGAGGATCGCCTGCCTCAGCGAGCCGGGACCGGAATCGTTGGCGTTGGTAACGGTGAACGTCGCCCCGCCCGCCTGCGAGACCGAGAAAAGAAGGAACACAGCCGCCCCGAGGAGAGCCACCCCCGAGTCGGCCCCGCGTGTCACGATTTCTTATCGGCTGGCGACCAGAGGCTCTTCCCGGGGCGCTTCTTCGCGGGGCGCTTCGGCGGCGAACCGTTCGAGATCGGGAACCGGCGCGAGGCCGGCCTCGAGCCACCGGTGATCGCCGTCGAGCAGCCGGCGGGCGGTCCGGTATTTCCTCACGTCGTCGTTGGAGCGGATCCCGGCGAAGAGCGCATCGATGCGCCGGCGGGTCATCCGGCAGAAGATGTCCGCCAGCTCGACCGCCTTCGGGCCCTCCGCCCCGCCGCGCTGCCGCATGGCCTGCGCGCGCGAGAGGACCGCCGACATGGCGAAGAGGTCCGCTCCGACGTCCACCGCCCGGAAGAGCAGCGCCTGCTTCTTTTCGAGCTTGGGCCCGTTGCGCGCCATCATGTGGAAGAGGGCGCGCGAGAGGCGTCTCGTCGTGCGCTCGGCCCAGCGGACGTGCTTCGCGAGCGGCCCGAACTCGGAGAAGCGGGGCGCGTACCCCCAGCCGAGCCAGCGCGTCGGGTACCACTTGGAGTAGAACGCGACGAACTTCGGCAGCTCCTGGCGCAGCTTTTCCCCCTTGGGCTTCTTGGGATTGAAGAGCTCCGCCGCGACCTGGAGGTGGCGGTCCAGCGCCTCGCGAGCGATGAACAGCCGCATGATTTCGGAAGACCCCTCGAAGATCAGGTTGATGCGGAAGTCGCGCATCATCCGCTCGACGGCGATGCCCGGCTCCCCGCGCGAGCGCAGGGAGTCGGCCGTCTCGTAGCCGCGGCCGCCGCGCACCTGCATCGTGCGGTCGATCAGCTTCCAGCCCTCCTCGGAGTTCCACATCTTCGCGACCGCCGCCTCGAGCCGGATGTCCCGGTCTCCGAGGTCCGCCATCGAGGAGGCGAGGTCGGAGACCGCCTCGATGGCGAAGGTCGTGGCCGCCATCTCGGCGAGGATCTGGGCGATCGCATCGTGCCGCCCGATCGGCTGGCCCCACTGCACGCGCTCGGAGGCCCAGACGCGGCAGATCTCGAGACACCGCTTGGCCGCCGACGCGCAGGTCGCCGGGATCGTCAGGCGCCCCGTGTTCAGGGTGACCAGCGCGAGCTTCAGGCCGCGGCCCTCCGCCAGGAGCAGGTTCTCCTTCGGGACCCGGACGTTCTTGAACCGGATGACGCCGTTCTCGATCGCCTTGAGGCCCATGAACTGCAGGCGGACGACCACTTCGACGCCGGGCCAGTCCTTCTCGACGATGAACGCGGAGATCTTCTGCGTGTCCGGGTGTCGCGCCATGACGACGAAGAGCTCGGCGACGGTGCCGTTAGTGCACCAGAGCTTCTCGCCGTTCAGGATGTAGTCGCCCTCCTGGGTCCGGGTGGCCGACGTCGACAGGTTCGCCGGGTCCGAGCCGACTTCCGACTCGGTCAGGGCGAAAGCGGAGATCGCGCCCTGGGCGAGGCGGGGGAAATACTTCTTCTTCTGCTCGATCGTCCCGAAGAGCTTGAGCGGTTGCGGGACGCCGATCGACTGGTGCGCCGACAGCAACACGACGATGTTGCCGTCGAGACTGCCGATCAACTTCATGATCTCCCCGTACTCCCGCTGCGTCAGTCCCAGCCCGCCGTATTCCGGCGGGACCTTCATGCCGAAGGCGCCGAGCTCGGCCAGACGGCGGACGACTCGGTCGGGGATCTTCCCTTCGCGGTCGATCGCGTCGGAGTCCACCTCCTCGACGAGGAATCTCTCCATCCGGTCGTAGAAGGCCCGAAACTCCGGACGCTCGGGAGGCGGTTGAGGAAAAGGATGGACGAGATCGAACCGGAAGTTGCCGAGGAAGAGCTCCTTCAAGAAGCTCGGCGCGGTCCACTCGGACTCGCGCGCCTCTTCGGCGACTTGGCGGGCTTCGGCCGCGGTGACGGGAACGGGCTTCTTGTCGGGTGAGCTCATGGTGAAGTGGAAAACTTTACAACACGGAGGGGGATTCCCCCGTTCCGACCGAGCTTATCGCTGATCCTCCTATAGTTGCGGCGTTGCGCAACAAGTACCTCTCCTACGACCACCAGCGCGCCCCGAAAGTCCGCGAGATGTTCTCCCGCCTGGCCGGGCGCTACGACGTCGTCAACGACGTCATGAGCTTCGGCATGCACCGCCGCTGGAAACGGCAGGCCGTCGCGCTCGCGCTCGCGGGAGGGAAGCCCGAGCGAGTCCTCGACCTCTGCTGCGGCACCGGGGACATGGCCTTCTATGCGGAGAAGCGGGATCCGCGCCCGCAGATCGTCGGGGTGGACTTCACCCTTCCCATGCTGGCCGTCGCCCGCCGGCGGGGCAGGGCGTCGGGCTCCCGCGCGCGCCTCGTGCAGGGAGACGCGCTGTGGCTTCCCTTTCCCGACGGCACCTTCGACGCGGTGACTGTCGGGTACGGCCTGCGCAACATCGCCGATCCGGCGGCGGCCATCGCGGAGATGCGCCGGGTGATGGCTCCGGGAGGGCGGGTCGTCATCCTCGACTTCGGCAAGCCGGAAAACCCGGTGGCCGCCGCCCTGTATGCCGGATTCCTCCGCACGATGATGCCGGCGGTGGGCTGGCTCTTCCACGGCGATCCCGAGACCTACCTCTACATCCCCGCGTCGCTCGAGAAGTTCGCGGCGCAGCGCGGTGTCGAGCGCATGATGCGGGAGAGCGGGCTCGTCCGCGTGGGCTACGAGAACCGGCTGCTCGGAACGATGGGCCTCAACTTCGGCGAGAAGTAGGGGTCAATCGTGCATTCCTGCATTTTTCGCTCGAAAGATGCAATATGCACGATTGACCCCTCATATACTCCCGCGTTCTCATGGCGCACCAGTACATCTTTTCCATGGTCAACCTGCGCAAGGTGGTCCCGCCGCAGCGGGAGATCCTGCGCGGGATCTACCTCTCGTTCTTCCCCGGCGCCAAGATCGGCGTCCTCGGCTTGAACGGTTCCGGAAAGTCCACGGTCCTCCGGATCATGGCCGGCGTGGACAGGGACTTCGCCGGCGAAGCCTTCGCCGCGGAAGGCACCCGCATCGGGTATCTCCCGCAGGATCCCCGTCTCGATCCCTCGCGCGACGTCCTCGGCAACGTCGAGCTCGGTGTCTCCTCGACCCGGGCCCTGCTCGCGCGTTTCGACGAGCTGAACGAGAAGATGGCCGGGGACCTCTCGCCCGCGGAGAGCGACAAGCTCATGGCCGAGTACCAGCGCGTCCAGGACGCCATCGAAACCTCCAACGCCTGGGAGCTCGACCGCCAGCTCGAAATCGCGATGGACGCCCTGCGCCTGCCTCCGCCCGACGCGGACGTGACGAAGATCTCCGGCGGGGAGCGCCGGCGCGTGGCGCTCTGCCGGGTCCTCCTGGAACGGCCCGATCTGCTCCTGCTCGATGAGCCGACCAATCACCTCGACGCGGAGTCCGTCGCGTGGCTCGAGCGGCACCTCGCCGAGTACCCCGGGACGGTCGTCGCCGTGACGCACGACCGTTACTTCCTCGACAACGTGGCCGGGTGGATCCTCGAGCTCGACCGCGGAGCGGGGATCCCCTGGGAGGGGAACTACTCGAGCTGGCTCGAGCAGAAGGAGCAGCGGCTCGCCAACGAGGAGAAGCAGGAATCCGCGAAGCGCCGCACGCTGCAACGGGAGCTCGAGTGGGTGCGCATGGCCCCGCGGGCGCGCCATGCGAAGAGCCGGGCGCGCCTGGAACGCTACGAGTCGCTGCTCGCGGACAGAGGGCCGGACGCGCGGGGCGAGACCCAGGAGCTCTTCATCCCGCCCGGACCGCGCCTCGGCGACGTCGTCGTGCGCGCGGAGGCCGTCCGCAAGGCGTACGGGGACCGCCTCCTCATGGAAGACCTCTCCTTCGACCTGCCGCGCGGCGGCATCGTCGGTGTGATCGGACCCAACGGAGCCGGAAAGACGACGCTCTTCAAGATGATCGTCGGACAGGAGAAGCCGGATTCCGGCAAGCTCTCCGTCGGCGAGACGGTCGTCCTCTCCTACGTGGACCAGGACCGCGACCGGCCGGATCCGGCGAGGACCGTCCACGACGAGATCTCGGGAGGCCAGGACCGGATCCTGCTCGGCAAGCGCGAGGTCCCCTCCCGCGCCTACGTCTCGATGTTCAACTTCAAAGGGGCGGACCAGCAGAAGCGCATCGGCGACCTCTCGGGCGGTGAGATGAACCGCCTTCACCTCGCGCGCACGTTGAAGCGCGGCGGGAACGTCCTGCTCTTAGACGAGCCCACGAACGACCTCGACGTGGACACCCTGCGGGCGCTCGAGGAGGCTCTCGTCAACTTCGGCGGCTGCGCCGTCGTCATCAGCCACGACCGCTGGTTCCTCGACCGCATCGCGACGCACATCCTCGCCTTCGAAGGGGACAGCCGGACGGTCTGGCACGAGGGGAACTACCAGGAGTACGAGGCCGACCGGAAGCGGCGGCTCGGGCTCGAGGCCGACCAGCCGCACCGCATAAAGTACAAGAAGCTCGCCGTCAATTAGGCGTCTGCCGCACCGCCGGTATCCTCGCCGCCATGCGGCGGCTGTTGCGACGATTCGTTCCGCGGGAGGCGCGCCGATGGCTTCGCCGCGCGTGGACCGAGGCGCCGATCCGCCTGCGCGACCTCCTCCCGGACCTCCGCGAGCGGCTGCGGCCCGGCCGCAAGCGGCCGCCGCTTCCGCCCGCGCGCCTGCGGGCCCGCGTCTCGGGCACCTCGAGCCGGCGGGAGTTCCTCGACGTCGGACACATGGCGGCCGCGGACATCCGCCGCGCGTTCGATGCCCTGAAGAGTCCCGCGGACGTTTACCCGCGCTGGCTGGACTTCGGATGCGGGTCCGGCCGGATCGCGAGGCATCTGATCGCCGCCGAGACGGCGCGGGAGCTCTGGGGGGTGGACGTGGACCGGGAAGCCGTGGAGTGGTCCGCGCGGAACTTCCCGAGCGCGACCTTTCGGACGATCGCTGCGGCGCCGCCGACCGCTCTGCCCGCCGGGCACTTCAACGCCGTCATCGCCGGATCGGTCTTCACGCACCTTTCGGAAGACGCCCAGGGACGCTGGCTCTCGGAGCTCCACCGGCTGCTGCGGCCGGGAGGCGTCCTCATCGCCTGCACTCACTCACCCAAGCTGACCTTCATGCGCCCGGACCTGACCGGCGCGCAGCACGAGGAGCTCGCCGAGCGCGGATTCCTGTTCGCGCCGGGCGGCGGCCCCTTCAATGAAGACTCGACGTTCCACTCGCGCGAGTACCTCGAGCGCGCGTGGGGGCCGTGGTTCCGCCTCGAGCTCTTCGAGGAGCTCGGTTACTGCGGTTTCCAGGACCTCTCGGGCTGGCGGAAGCGTCTGCTCAGCGCCGGCTGACGATCGCGAGTCCGGCGGCGACGAGAACGGCCAGCCCAACGGCGTGGCCCCAGCGGAAGCGGCGTCGCGGCACCCGGGGCTGTCCCAGCGATCCCGCCCATTCGTTGGCGATCTGGAGGCCCCGCCGCGCGAGCAGGTCGAGCAACTCGGTTCCCTCCTTGCGCGCCTCCGCGTAGAGGCGGGTTCCCCGCGCGATCGCTTCCTGTTTGACGTCGTCGATGTCGCTGCGAGTTCTCTTCAGGTTCTTCTGGAACACTTCTTTTTCCTCGTCGGCGTATTCGTCCACCGCCAGCTTGCGGCGGCGCAGGCTCTCCAGGGCGATCGGAATCGCGACCTTGGTCATCAGCGGGATCACGACCGGGCCGAGGGCCCTCATCGTCGAGCGGGACAGACGGGCCATGGTGAGTCCTCCTCCACCCGTTCACTACACCAGATTCCGTGCCGGGCCGGCCGCGGTGAAACAATGACCGGATGCTCCGCGTCCTCGCGGCTTTCCTCCGCCTCGCCGCCGCGGCGGCGCCCCCGGGCCCGGTCGAGGCGATCGTGCTCGGGATCGCCCAGGACGGCGGCGTACCGCATGCGGGCTGCCGGCAGACGCTGTGCGTGGAGGCCCGGCGGGACGCGGGGCAACGACGCCGCGTCGCCTCAATCGGCTTGATCGACCCCGCGGCGGGGAAGCGTTTCCTCATCGACGCCACGCCCGATCTGGGCGAGCAGATAGAGGCACTGGGTGGAGTTCCCGACGGGATTCTGCTCACCCATGCGCACATCGGCCATTACCTCGGGCTCGCGCAGCTGGGAAAGGAGGTCCTGGGTGCGCGCAAGATCCCCGTGTACTGCACGCCGTCGATGGCGAGGTTCCTCCGGGACAACCGGCCCTGGAGCCGGCTGGTCGAGCAGGGCCACATCGCCGTGCGGGAGATCGCCCCGGGGCGCGAATTCGCCCTGACGCCGAGCCTGCGCGTCGAAGCGGTGCGCGTGCCCCACCGGGACGAGGATTCCGACACGGTCGGGTACTTCGTGCGCGGCCCGGAGCGGTCCGTGCTGTGGCTGCCCGACATCGACAAGTGGGAAAAATGGGACCGCTCGATCGCGGAGGTGCTCCAGGACCGCCGCCTGACAGCGTTCCTGGACGGCACGTTCCTCGATGCCGGCGAGATCCCGGGACGCAGCATCGCCGACATCCCCCACCCGCTCGTCTCCGAGACGGTCGCGCGGGGCGGCGCGCGGCCGCCGGCCCGGGCGGTTTTCGTGCACCTCAACCACACCAACCGGCTCCTCTGGGATCCCGCGGCGGTCCGCGCGCTCGAGCAAAAGGGCTACGCCG
>JBHENW010000019.1:0-11050 GCA_046261875.1 Thermoanaerobaculia bacterium
CGAACAACCCCGAGATGTTCGTGAAGATCCTCGACGGCTCGACGGTCAACGGCCGGATCTGGGTCTTCTTCAACGGGCTGACCGACCTCGACGTCACGGTCACGGTGAGAGACAACGCCGGCAACACCGTGAACACGTACCACAAGGAGCCGGGAGGCGCCTGCGGCGGGTTCGACACCAACGCCTTCCCTGGCGTCTTGCCGTAAAGAGCGCGGGGTCAATCGTGCAAACCTGCATTTTTCGCCCGCAAGACCCCTCCCGACCCGGCAAAAATGCAATATGCACGATTGACCCCTAAAGTTTGAACTCGGCGCGGATGCGGGGGCCATCCGCGTCGAGCCGCGGCGGGAACGCGAGCGGCGCGACGTGCCCCGCGACGCGGATCGGCGAGGCGACGAAGCGGATCCCGCGCGCCTCGAGGACCGCGCCGAGAGCGCGCGCCGTCTCGGACCCGAGCGCTTCGAACGCCCCCCGCACGGGACCCGCGGGGATGCCGGCCGCGCGGCAGCGTTCCAGCCACTCCGCGCGCGGCGCCCGGGCGAACTCCTCCGCGAGCGCTTTCTCGAGGCGCCGCCGGTTCGCGACGCGCGCGGAGTTGGTCCGGTAGCCGGGGTCCTGCGCCCACTCCTCGCGCCCGAGCATCGAGGCCAACCGCGCGAACTGCCGGTCCGTGCCGACCGCGAGGACGAAGTCCCCGTCGGCCGCCGAGAACTTGCGGTACGGCACGATCTGCGGGTGCGCGTTGCCGTGGCGGACGGGCTCCTGGCCGGTGAGGAGCGACGCCTGGGCGACGTTGATCAGCGCGGCGAGCGTCGAGGAGAAGAGATCCGTCTCGACGTGGCCACCGCGGCCCGTCCGCTCGCGGGCCGCCAGCGCCCCGAGTATCCCGACGGCGGCGAAGGAGCCGGCGAAGAGGTCGGAGACGGCGACGCCGACCTTCACCGGCCCCCCCTCCGCGGTCCCCGTCGCGGCCATGAGCCCCGCCCCGGCCTGCGCGAGCAGGTCGAAGCCGGGAGACGTCGCGTCCGGTCCCTCCCGGCCGAAGCCCGTGATCGAAGCGGTCACGAGCCGCGGGTTTTCCGCGCGTAGCCTTTCGAGCGAGATCCCGAAGCGCTCCAGCACTCCGGGCGCGAAATTCTCCACGAGCACGTCGGCGCTCCGCGCCAGCGCCTCGGCGGACCCGCGGCCCTCGCGCGCGCCCAGATCGAGCGCGATCGACTCCTTGTTGCGGTTGACGGCGAGGAAGTAGGCCGACAGCCCGGACTCCGGCTCCTCGGGCGGCCCCCAGCCGCGCGTGACGTCTCCTTCGGACGGATGCTCGACCTTGATGACGCGCGCGCCGAGATCGGCGAGCAGCATCGTGCAGAACGGGCCGGCGAGGACGCGTGAGAGGTCGAGGACGAGGACGCCGGCGAGCGGCGCCATCGAAGGCGTCGAGGTCACTTCTCAGGACGCGGCGCGAGGAGTCTCCCCGGGGGAGGAGCCTCGCGCCGCGGGAGCGGGAGCGAGCGAGGAACCAGCCGAACGGCGAGCCCTCATCCGGGCGAAGCCGAGAGGCGGTGCGGTAGCAGGTTTCGAGCGAGCGAGAGCGACGGAGAGCGACGTCACGTCAGCGCGCGGGAGCAGACCCGCCAGGACGCCAGCCGAGGGGCCCGGGGAGGAAGTGGAAGAGCCCGACGGGCGATATCTCGACGCCCAAGATCCGCTTCGAGATCCCCCAGTACTGGGCGGCGCCCCACAGGAAGTCCGCGGGCGGGTCCTGGGCGAGGAGGCGGTGGACCTGCCGGTACAGCTCGAGCCGCTTGCCGGCATCGAGCGCGGACTGCGCCGCCTCCATCACGCGGTCTGCTTCCGGATTGCTGTAGTGGCCGGAGTTCTGGCCGTTGGGGGGACCCTGGCTCGAGTGGTGGTAGCTGTAAGGATCGAAGTTGGGCGGGATGAAGTTGCGGCCGCTGAGCTGGGCCTCGAACTCCCCCGCCGAGATGCGCTCGGCGTAAGCGGCCCAGTCGAGCGGCCGCGGGACGAGCTCCACTCCGACCGCCCTGTACGCCTGGGTCCAGATCTCGATGAGAGCGGTGTAGATCGCGCCTCCCGGCGGATACGTGACCTCGACCGATGCGCGGCGGCCACCCTTCCGGCGCACGCCGTCGGTGCCCGGCTTCCATCCCGCCGCATCGAGCAGCCTGCGGCTTTCTGCCACGTCGTGCGCGGCGGGCGCAACGTCCGAGGCGTTCTCCGGGACTCCGGGCGGATAGGGGCCGGAGATGAGCGTCGCGCCCTCGGGGGGATACAGCCGTTTCGCCGTATCGGCGCGCGGCCAGGAATGGGCCAGGGCGCGGCGGGCGCGCGGGTCCGACAGGAGCGGATGCCGGACGTTCCAGACGAGCAGAGCCAGGACGGGCTGCGGCACCTTGCGCAGGTGGTTGAGGGCGTTGAAGTCGGCCGACGCCTCCGCGGCCGGGCGCTGATCGCGCGTCACCCGGAACTCGTCGAGCTCTCCGCGCATCCCCGCCTGGAACCAGACCGCGCGGTCCGGGAGCACCCGGAAGACCATCTCGTTGAAATGCGCCGAGGCGCCGGCCGCGTCGCTCCGGCGCGCGAGCACGATCTTCTGGTTCGGCTCCCAGGAGACGAGGCGGTACGGACCGGAGCCCTGCGGCTTGCGGTCCACGTCCCCCGGCGCCCGGGAGAATGCCGCGCGCGACACGACGGGAAGGGTGAACGCGAGGAGCCGCTCGGCGTAAGGGCGATCGAAGCGATAGCGGACGGTCAGCTTGTCCGGCGTCTCGATCGCCGAAAGGTTCTCGAAGCCGGATCGCCACGTGACGGCCGGGACCTTGGGATCGCGGATCCGCTCGATCGTGAAGGCCGCGTCATCGGAAGTGACCTGCGAGCCGTCTTCCCAGCGCGCTTCGGGATCGAGACGGAACTCGTAGAGGAGGCCCTCCGGCGACACGCTCCACTCGCGCGCGAGACCCGGCACGAACCGGCGCGCCGCGTCGATGCCGAGGAGCGGCCGGAACATCATCTCGATGACCTGCAGACCCTGCTCCTCCGTCGAGGTCGTGGGATCGAGCGTCGCGGGGTCGCCGGAGAGATGCCGGTAGAGAGTGTTTTTCGGGGCCGCGACCGGCTCGCGCCGGCTGCAGGAGAAAACCACGCACGCGCAGAGCGCCGCCAGCGCGAGACGTTTCATCAGAGAGGAAGAGAGAATAGCATCAATCGCGCGTGGCGAGCGTCGTGTTCGACATCGAGACGGTGGGATCCGGTTGGGAGGATCTCGACGACGCGCAGCGCACTTACCTCGCCAAGTACGTGCGCACCGACGAGGACCGCCAGAAGCTCCCGGAAGATCTCGCGCTCTGGCCTTTCACCGCGCGCATCATCGCGCTCGCGATGCTCAACCCCGACTCCGGCCGCGGCAAGGTCTGGTACGAAAGCCGCGACGGACGGCGCGAAGAGACGTCGGCGGACGGACTTTTCCAGTTCATCGGCGACTCGGAGAGCGCCTTTCTCGTCGAGTTCTGGAACGCGATCGCGCGCTTCCACCGTTTCATCTCGTTCAACGGACGCTGCTTCGACGGCCCGATCCTCATGCTCCGCAGCGCCGCGCTCGGCATCCCCGTCAGCAAGAACCTGGCCGGCTATCGCTACTCCGTCCGGCCGCACACCGATCTGCTCGACGTGATCAGCTTCTTCGGCGCGTCGCGCAAGTGGAATCTCGACTTCGCGTGCAAGGCGTTCGGCATCGAGAGCCCGAAGGAGCATGGGATGGACGGGTACTCCGTGGGGCCTTACTACCGGGCCGGGCGCGTGCGGGAGATCGCGCAGTACTGCCGGCGCGACGTCGAGGCGACGGCCCGCCTCTACCAGAAGTTGGAGACGACGCTGCTGCCCGCCATGGAAGACACGCGGATGTAGCCCTTTCGTGCAATTTCATGGCAGCATTTCGGGCCAGCCGTTGTAGTCTCACCCGTCGCCGATGAAGAATAAGAAGCCACCCCCGCCTCTGCTATCATTTCCAAACAAATCCCAGCGGCGAGACACGGACGAAAAGGAAATGGCGCGCAAGCCTGCGGAGCAGAGAGCGTCCGATCGGATCCGGATCGGCTCGCCGACCACCCTGAAGTGGGAAGGCGAGGAGATCAGCGGCTTCGTCGAGGTCATCAACGTTGCGGGCGGCTACGTCGCCTGCGCGAAGGTCCCGCAGGTCGGCGACTACGTGGACCTCGTCTTCTCGCTGCCGGGCGAACGGCGCACCTTCCACGTCCGGGGCAACGTGGTGTTCACCGACGCCTCTCCTCCCACGCCGACGCACCGCCCGGGCTTCGGGGCGCGATTCGAGAGGCCGCCCCTCGCGCTTCTCGACGCGATCCGGGGGTTGAACAAGGGACATTAGGCTCGGGAGTCGGGAGGGGGGAGGCGAAAGTCGGAAGTCGGAACTACCTGGCCTTCGCCTCCACCAGCCTCAGCCGTTCGAAGAGGAACTCGATCGTCGAGTCCACCTGGTTGATGTTCCCCGCGGCGGCCGATGAGAAGGTCATCGGAGCCACGCCCGAGAGCTCCCACCGGGCGAGGAGCTCCTCCCGGTTGTCCCGGGCGATGATCGTCACGGACTTGGTGACGGCCGTGACGGCGTCCGTTGCCGAGTTGAGCCACTCCTGGAGGCGGTTGAGGCCCTTTTCCGTGACCGTGATGACCAGCCGGCGCTGGTCCGGCGCGTAAGATCGGTCGAGGCGGCGGGAGTCGTCGCGCACCGCGGGCACCCGCGTGAACTCGATCCGGTAGCCGACGACCCCGTCGATTTCGACGCCGTCCACGAGGAACTTGAAGTTCTTCTCCCGCGGGTCGGGGGCTCCCGAGACGGAAGCCGCCAGCAGGACCGCCCCCACCAGGGAAAGACCGAGCGCGCGTCGGTTCATGGCCACCTCCGGAAGCGTTTGGAAGCGTAGCACGGGGGATTCCGGGGTTGATTTGAAGGTTGGGGAGCGATAGAACAGCGTCAGATTCACCCGTCGAAAGGAGAAACTTCATGAAGAAACCGTTCGCGCTTCTGGTCGTCGTGGTCGCTGCCCTGACCCTTCTCGCAGCGGCACCCGACGGCAAGGGCTTCAACGTGACGGCCGACACGATCGAGGGCTGCTCCTGTCCCCTCTTCTGCACCTGCTACTTCGGCCCCTCCGCCGATGAGCACATGTGCCAGTTCAACAACGTGTACAAGTTCCGGAAGGGGAGCCACTATGGCGGCGTGGACCTCTCCAACCAGCTTCTCTGGTTGAGCGGCGACCTGGGCGGCGAGTGGCATCACAAGCCGGGGCCCGGGATGCCGGGCGCGTGGGCCACGGTGACCTTCGACAAGAACTCCACACCCGAGCAGCGCAAGGCGCTCGGCGAGATCGCCAAGGCCGTGTTCCCGGTCACCTGGAAGGAGTTCTCCGCGCGGGAGGACTCGATCAGCTGGCACGACGACGCGAAAATGTCCCACGCGAAGATGGCGAGCGGTGCGGCCGAGATCACGCTGGACAAGACCTCGACGCTGCGCCCGGACAAGTCGCAGCCGACCGTGGTCAAGAACCTGCAGTACTGGTTCTCCACCAGCAACGAGGGGTTCGTGCTCGCCCACTCGACGCACAACTACAATGCCGAGGGGACCAAGTTCTCCCATGCGAAGAGGAACGGCTTCAACATCACCTGGACCGCGAAGGGCGACATCAAGCCGGGCGCGGCGAAGGCGGCGATGCCCTGACGTTTCGACTGGCGCAACTTTCGACGGGCGGCCTCGGCCGCCCGTTTTGTTGAGGCGCGCCCTACAATGGAGTCCCCTTGAAGGCCGAAGACATCGCGAAGGAGTTCCGTTCCGATCCCAAGAGCTACGTCCGCGCCGCGTCGATCGAAGGCGTCCGGACGCTCCGCCTGACGCGGTTCACGGACGATCGGGGGTTCCTGATGGAGCTCTACCGGCGCGCGGCGACCGGCGCGGCGGGTGTCGAGCTCTCCGAGTTCTTTCGGGGTGTGGACGTCGCGCAGGTGAACTTCTCGATCGTGGATGCGACCGACCACATCAAAGGCCTCCACTACCACCTCAAGCAGGACGACATCTGGTTCTTTACTCCGCCGTCGAAGGCGAAAGTCGTTCTCTACGACGTGCGCCAGGGCTCGCCGTCGTTCGGGCGCACGCAGACGGTCGTCGCGGGAGGAGGCCTGGACGTGCTGTTGCGCATCCCCGCCGGAGTGGCGCACGGTTACCGGCCGCTGACGGTGCCCTGCTCACTCCTCTACTTCGTGACCGAGACGTTCGATCCGGCCGCCCCCGACGAGTTCCGAATCGCCTGGGACCACCCGGCGGTCAAGGATTTGTGGGACGTCCCGCACGGATAACCGTCGCTCTCGTTCGCTTCGAGACCTGCCTGCCGGCACCGGCTCGCGGCTCGCGGATCACGCTCGACCGCTCGCCTGGTCCCTCGCTCACTCCCGCGACCTGAGCAGAAACCTCAACAGGGACGCCAGGTCCGGCGGAACCTCGTTCTCGTTCGCGCGGCGCGAACAGCCCGCGTGCGAGCCATATAATTGAGGGTTCCATGAGCAGCACGACTCTCGCCTTCGACCCCGCGCGGATCCCCCGGGTGGACGCGGTCGGAATCGAGGAACGGGCCGCCTCGCTCGGCAAGCGGTCGATCAAGAAGCGCGCGAAGGAGCAGGGGATCCGGCTCGCGATCTCGATGCTCGACCTGACGACCCTCGAGGGGAAAGACTCCGAGGGGAAAGTCCGGCAGATGTGCCAGAAGGCGCTCCACCCGATGCCGGGAGACGCCTCGATCCCGTCCGTCGCGGCGGTCTGCGTCTATCCCAACCTCGTGGGTGTCGCGAAGGAAGCCCTCGCCGGCAGCCGCGTCAAGGTGGCTTCCGTGGCGACCGGGTTCCCGGCCGGCCTCGTGCCCCTTCAAATCAAGATCGACGAGACCCGGCGCGCCGTCGCGATGGGCGCGGACGAGGTGGACATGGTCATCGACCGGGGGGCGTTCCTCTCCGGCGAGTACGATCGGGTCTCCGAGGAGATCGTGGCGGTCAAGGATGCCTGCGGGCACGCGCACCTCAAGGTGATTCTGGAGACCGGTGAGCTCGAAACGTACGACAACGTCCGCAAGGCGTCGCACCTCGCGATTGCGGCGGGCGCCGATTTCATCAAGACTTCCCCCGGCAAGGTGACGCCCGCCTCGACGCCGGGCGTCGTGCTCGTGATGCTCGAAGCGATCCGCGAGCACTACCTCGAGACGGGGCGCCGCATCGGCATGAAGCCGGCCGGCGGGGTGAAGACTTCCAAGCAGGCGCTGCACCTGCTGGTCTTGGTCAAGGAGACCCTCGGGGACGCCTGGCTGACCCCCGACCTCTTCCGCATCGGCGCCTCGACGCTGGCCAACGACCTGCTGATGCAGCTCGTCAAGGAGTCGGAGGGCCGTTACCAGAGCGAGGACTACTTCACGAAGGATTGACATGGCAAGGGTGATCGAAGAACGGGAACCGGAGGTCAAGGCGCAGCGCTCGAGGTGGGAGCGCGAGCGGCCCGCCCTGGAGTTCGGCTCCGACTGGGACTACGCCCCGGCGCCGGAGTCGAGCGACCACGTCCGGCTGTCGGACCGATACGACCTCTTCATCGGCGGCAAGTTCGTCGCGCCGAAGTCGCGGAAGTACTTCGAGACGATCAATCCGGCGACGGAGGAGAAGCTCGCGGACGTCGCGGAAGCGGGTGCCGAGGACGTGGACGCCGCGGTCAAGGCGGCGCAGGAGGCGTACACGCGGCGCTGGTCGAAGCTGAAGCCGGCCGAGCGCGGGAAGTACGTGTACCGGATCGCCCGACTCCTGCAGGAGCAGTCGCGCGAGATCGCGGTCCTGGAGTCCATGGACGGCGGCAAGCCGATCAAGGAGTCCCGCGACGTGGACGTGCCGCTCTCCGTCGCGCACTTCTTCTACCACGCGGGCTGGGCGGACAAGCTCGAGTACGCGTTCCCGCGCCACACGGTCTCTCCGATCGGCGTCTGCGGCCAGATCATCCCGTGGAACTTCCCGCTGCTCATGGCCGCATGGAAGCTCGCGCCGGCGCTCGCGTGCGGCAACACGGTCGTCCTGAAGCCGGCGGAGACGACGCCGCTGACGGCGCTGGCGCTCGCGCGCATCCTCCAGGAGGCCGACCTGCCTCCGGGCGTCGTCAACATCCTGCCGGGCGCCGGAGAGACGGGCGCCGCCATCGTGAATCACCCCGGGACGCGCAAGATCGCGTTCACCGGCTCGACCGAGGTCGGCAAGCTGATCCAGCGGGCGGTCGCCGGAACCGGCAAGCGCCTGACCCTCGAGCTGGGCGGCAAGGCCGCGAACATCATCTTCGAGGACGCGGCGATCGACCAGGCGGTCGAGGGGATCGTCAACGGCATCTATTTCAACCAGGGGCACGTCTGCTGCGCCGGCTCGCGGCTGCTGGTCCAGGAGTCCGTCTTCGACACGGTCGTCGCGAAGCTGAACCACCGGATCGCGACGCTGCGCGTCGGCGACCCGCTGGACAAGAACACGGACGTCGGCGCGATCAACTCGCGGATGCAGCTCGACAAGATCACGGAGATGGTGGCCTGCGGCGAGTCCGAGGGCGCGACGCGCTACCAGTCCTCCTGCCCCCTTCCCGAGAAAGGGTTCTTTTTCCGCCCGACGTTCTTCACCGGCGTGGCGCAGTCCCACCGCATCGCGCGCGAGGAGATCTTCGGCCCCGTTCTCGCCGTGATGACCTTCCGGACGCCGGAGGAAGCCGTCGAGAAGGCGAACAACACGCCCTACGGCCTCTCCGCCGGCGTCTGGACGGACAAGGGGTCGAAGATCTTCAAGATGACGTCGCGCATGCGGGCGGGCGTCGTGTGGGCGAACACGTTCAACAAGTTCGACCCGTCCTCCCCCTTCGGCGGCTACAAGGAGTCCGGCTTCGGGCGCGAGGGCGGCGTCCACGGCCTGCGCGCCTACGTCGAGCTGGGCTCCCGGGCGGCCGGCTGAAAATGGACCTGGAGGTCCGGAAGACCTACAAGCTCTACGTCGGGGGGGAGTTCATCCGGTCGGAGTCCGGCCGGTCGGACCCCATCGAGACCTCTTCCGGCGACTTCCTGGCGAACGTCTCGCGCGGCTCGCGCAAGGACCTGCGTGAGGCCGTGCGGAAGGCGCGGGTCGCCCAGCCCGGCTGGGCTTCGGCCTCCGCCTACAACAAGGGGCAGATCCTCTACCGCATGGCGGAGATGCTCGAGGGCCGGTCGGTCTCCTTCGAGGAGATCCTCCGCGAGACGCGCGGGGTCACGCCGGCGGCGGCGAAACGCGAGGTCCGCGCGACGATCGACCGGCTGCTCCATTACGCGGGCTGGTCGGACAAGTACGTGGCGATCCTGGGCACCGTCAACCCCGTCGCGTCGTCGTACTTCGACTTCTCGGTCCCCGAGCCGACGGGAGTGGTCGCGATCGTGGCGCCGGAGACGCCGGACCTGCTCGGCCTCGTCTCGCACCTGGCTCCCGTGATCGTCTCGGGCAACGCGGCCGTCGTCCTGCTGTCGCAGGAGTATCCGCTCGCCTCGCTCGAGTTCGGCGAAGTCCTGGCGACCTCGGATTTGCCCGGCGGCGTGGCGAATTTGATCTCCGGGCGCAAGGACGAGCTCGTGCCGCACCTCGCGCGCCACATGGACGTCAACGCGATCGCCGACGCCGGCGGCGACAAGACGCTCTCGAAGGCGATCGGCGAGGACGCGGCCGTGAACGTCAAGCGCGTCAAGGCGTACCGGATCGCGGACTACTTCGCGGACGACGCACAGGGTCTCGACCCGATCGAGGCGTTCACGGAGATCAAGACGACCTGGCACCCCATCGGGGTGTGACCTGACGCCTCGGCGCGACCTGCATTCTTCGTTGCTGGCACGTCGCGTGCGGTCTGCGATCATCGCCACTCTTCTCGCGCCACAGATGCTTGGAGGCCGGCCGGCCGGAACCAAAAGTGGGGCCGGCGGGAATCCGATTCCACGGATCCATTCCGACCTACCCGAGCGTCGTGCGGGCAGGAATTGGAAGTGTGCGCCTCACGGTCCATGATGCGGGCGGATCCAACTTCACTTTTGTCGAGAGTTCTGTCGTTCACTGGAACGGGTCTCCGCGACCGACGGTCCACAGGCTACAGAGTGTTTGTCCCGGGAGCTGCGCGGCGTGGCTGGAGCCACCCTGTTCGCAGGGCACGTCGCCACGCCGGGAATCGGAACGATCACGGTCGTCAATCCCACGCCGGGAGGAGGCACGTCGGATCCGTACCTGTTGCCGACTCGAGATGCGGCGTCACGCTTTTTTACTGTGGAACCTTGCCGAGCTCTGGATAGCCGCCTTCCGAGTCCGAATGGACCGGAGCCAGACGGCTGGACGATATCCATTCCGACGTTTCCGAACTCGTCCACTCCCACGATCGACAGGTTCGCGCGGGTTTGCCCCGCAAGGTAGTTGATCGCTGAACCCGTCGGAAAAGTGTAGGGAGGATAGAAGCTGAGTTGCCCGTCGGCTGTTGCCTCCGTGACAATCCGTGCATCTCATCCTGGACGTCAGCGGCTGCTTCGAGTAGCTGTCCTTAGTTCCCCGCCAGCTCCTTCAACGCTCCCTCTTCCATTCCATACCGCAGCCATTCCGTGTTGATGCGCTTGGATCCGAGCCGCTCGTAGAGGCGGATCGCGCCCTCGTTCCAGTCCAGGACGGACCACTCGACGCGCCGGGCGCCGCGCTCGAGCGCCTCGCGCGCCAGCGCGCGCATGAGCGCCTCGCCGACGCCGCGGCCGCGCACGTCCTTCGCCACGACCAGGTCTTCGAGGTAGAGGAACCGGCGCGCGCGGAACGTTCCGTAGATGACGTAGAAGAGGGCGATGCCGACGACGCGGCCGTCGAGCTCCGCGACGAACGCGTCCATCTCCTTGGAATCGAAGATCCAGCCGAGCAGCCGCTTCCCCTCCGCCTCGTCGGGCGGGGGGAGCTTCTCGAAGTCCGCGAGCTGGCGCTCGAG